>NC_014315.1:2629142-2978856 GCF_000143085.1 Nitrosococcus watsonii C-113
GCAGGACTTGATCCAAGATCACAAGTATCCATCTCTAAAAGTAAGTGACATACAAGGTATTGAGATTCCCCTTCCCTCTATCCCCGAACAAAAACGCATTGTTGCCATTCTCGATGAAGCCTTTGAAGGGATTGGGCGGGCCGTTGCTAATGCCGAAAAGAACCTTGCCAATGCCTGTGAGCTGTTTGAGAGCTATTTGAATTCAGTCTTCACCCAGAAGGGCGAGGGGTGGGTTGAGAGGAAGCTTGGTGATGTATGCAAGAATCTCGATAGCAAACGCATTCCTATTACTAAATCGAAAAGAAAAAGCGGCAATATTCCGTATTATGGCGCATCCGGTATCGTTGATTATGTTGCGGACTTTATCTTTGATGAAGATTTGCTCCTTGTCTCTGAAGATGGTGCAAATTTATTAGCGCGAACCTATCCAATTGCTTTCTCGATCAGCGGCAAGACATGGGTTAACAACCATGCGCATGTTTTACGGTTCGATGAAATCAGCTCGCAAAGGTTTATTGAATACTATTTAAACTCGATTTCTCTAGTCCCGTATGTGAGCGGAATGGCTCAACCTAAACTCAACCAGAAGGCGCTTAATTCAATACCGGTTTCTCTTCCGCCAGCAGATGAGCAGCGCAAAATAGTCACACAGCTAGACAAACTTTCAGCTGAAACCCACCGCTTCGAAGCCATCTACCAACAAAAACTTACCGCCCTCGCTGAACTGAAACAATCCCTTCTGCACAAGGCCTTCACTGGAGAGCTAACCGCCAAGCCTGACACCGTCCTCAAGCACGAGGCGGTGGCATGAATGAAGCCGAAACCCGTGCCGAACTCATCGATCCTGCCCTAAGAGCCGCAGGCTGGGGCGTGGTGGAGGGCAGCCGGGTACGGCGCGAGGTCATCACGCTGGGCCGGTTGCAGGGCGCGGGGCAGCGAGCCAGACAGGACATTGCCGACTATGTCTTGATCTACCGGGGCCAGAAGCTGGGCGTCATCGAGGCCAAAAAGCGCAGCCTGCCGGTCACGGAAGGGGTCGGTCAGGCCAAGCACTACGCCGAAAAGCTCCAACTCCGCTATGCCTATGCCACCAATGGCGAGGGGATTTACCAGATCGACATGGAAAGCGGTGAGGAAGGGCCTATCGGTCATTATCCCACCCCGGAAGCACTCTGGAACCTCACCTTTGCTGAGGAAAACGCCTGGCGGAACCGTTTTGCCGAAGTACCCTTCGAGGATAAGGGCGGAGCCTGGCAGGCGCGGTACTATCAGGAGATTGCCATCAATAAGACCCTGGAGGCCATGGCCGTCGGGCGTGCGCGTATTCTCCTGACCCTGGCCACCGGCACCGGTAAAACCTTTATTGCTTTCCAGCTGGCCTGGAAATTATTCCACAGCCGCTGGAATTTAAGCCGCGAGCCAAACCGTCGCCCGCGCATCCTGTTTCTGGCCGACCGCAATATACTCGCCGATCAGGCCTACAATGCCTTTTCGGCTTTCCCCGAGGATGCCCTGGTGCGGATTGACCCGGCCACGATCCGCAAAAAGGGCCGTGTGCCGAAAAATGGCAGTCTCTTTTTCACCATCTTCCAGACTTTCATGACCGGCCGCGACGCCGCAGGCAATCCCGCACCGAGCTTTGGTGAATACCCCCCGGATTTCTTTGATTTCATCGTCATTGACGAGTGTCACCGGGGCGGGGCCAATGATGAAAGCAACTGGCGGGGTATTCTGGAGTATTTCTCCCCGGCGGTGCAGCTGGGCCTGACCGCCACGCCCAAGCGCCAGAGTAATGGGGACACCTACGCCTATTTTGGCGAGCCGGTTTATGTCTACTCCCTGAAAGAGGGGATCAATGACGGCTTTCTCACGCCCTTTAAGGTGAAGCAGATCGCCACCACGCTGGATGATTATGTCTACACCTCGGACGACCAGGTGATCGAGGGAGAGATCGAGGAAGGCAGGCGCTACACGGAAGACGATTTTAACCGTGTGATCGAGATCAAGGCGCGGGAGCAATACCGCGTCAAGCTGTTCATGGATATCATCGATCCGCGCCAAAAAACCCTGGTGTTCTGCGCGACCCAGGAGCACGCCCTTGCGGTGCGTGATCTCATCAACCAGATGAAAAAAATCCCGGAGCCGAATTATTGTGTGCGGGTGACGGCCAATGACGGCGCGCTGGGCGAGCAGCACCTGCGTACCTTCCAGGACAATGAAAAGACGATCCCCACGATTCTCACCACCTCGCAAAAGCTGTCTACCGGCGTGGATGCCCGCAATGTCCGCCACATCGTCCTGATGCGGCCGATCCATTCAATGATTGAGTTCAAGCAGATCATCGGACGGGGCACCCGCCTGTTTGACGGCAAGGACTACTTCACGATTTACGATTTTGTGAAGGCTTACGAGCACTTCAATGATCCCGAATGGGACGGGGAGCCGGTGGAACCCGTGCCGCCAAGACCGAAGAAAAAACGCACAGGCGATGATGACGAATCGGAGAGCGATGGAGAAGACCCGGAAGGAGACATCAGCGAGCCGCCGCCGCGCCAGACAATAAAAATCAAACTGGCCGATGGCAAGGCGCGAACCCTCCAGCACATGACGGCCACCACCTTCTGGAGTCCCGAAGGCAGGCCCATGTCTGCGGCGGCATTCATTACCCGGCTCTTTGGGGAATTGCCTGAGCTGTTCAAGGACGAAGATGCGCTGCGGGCGCTCTGGAGCCGGCCCGAGACCCGCAAGGCGCTCTTGGAGCGCCTTCAGGAGAAAGGCTACGGCGAAGCGCAGCTAGGCGACATCCGGCGCATGATCGATGCCGTTAACAGCGATCTGTACGATGTGCTGGCCTATATCGCCTTTGCCCTGGCCCCCATCAGCCGTGTTGAGCGGGTTTCAGCCCGCAAAGAGCGGATATTGTCCCGCTACAGCGAGGATGAAAAGCTCCAGGCCTTCCTGGATTTTGTGCTGGTGCAATACGTCAGGCAGGGTGTGAGTGAGCTGGATCAGGAAAAATTGCCTGACTTGTTAGAGTTGAAATATCACTCTGTAGGGGATGCGGCGGCCCAGTTAGGCGGGGTGGCGAAAATCCGTGAGGCCTTCGTCGGTTTTCAGCATTATCTCTATGAGCCGTAGAGACGGTTCATCTGCTTTTTTTGAGAAGTGTTTATCGTTATGCTTTTGTAAAATAAGTAAAAATAAGGCACATGATGGAAGATATAGACGCAAAAGAAGAAACAATAACACCGGAAGCACTCATCACCGAGTTCCTTAAGGACATGCGAGGGACGGAAGGAACGGACGTTGAGTTGCTTGATATTCTCTCTGAGCACATTCTGACTGTGACGCCATCTGAGACGGCTGTTAACTGTGCTGCTTCAGCCATAGAAGTGCTAGCAAAAGAACGAGCGGAGGTTCTGGGTGGTAGTTCCAGCAATCACAATTGAGGCGCTTAAGGTTGAGGGATTTCGGGCATATCTTCAGCCCCAGACACTCGATCTCTACCGAGGTAAGACGCCTCTTAGCCTTGCTGTTTTCGCGCCAAACGCCAAGGGCAAATCAAGCCTTGTGGACGCTTTTGAGTTCTATTTTTCTAAATCTGCGACTCTTGGACGTTTAGGAGTGCGCACTGCCGAGCGGAATGCTGGTCGTATTGCCATAGAGCATATAGATGCCCAAGCCAATGGCGTAACTCCCTCTGTGCATCTTTGGTTTCGAGAAGGGGTGGGTAAATTTGATGAAGCACGGCTCTTAAACTCTGTGGAAGTGCCAGCAGCGGCAGAGCGAGTACTTTCCTGTACTAGACTACCTTTCATTATCCGTGGGCATGAACTTCGCGGCTTTGTAGAAAAGGATACGCCAGAAGAGAGGTACAAAGAAATTGCCGTATGGCTATCACTCGATCCTCTTCTTGCAATTCAGAAGAACTTGCGTGCTTTACGGCTGGAGGTGAAGCAGCGGGCAGAGTTAAAGAGTGAAGCTGATGAGCGCATCCGCGATCTTCTGCGTATTACCAAGAATACTATAACTGCTTGGGATGAAGAAAAAATCTGTACTTGGTTTAATACCCATGTTCTCGCCTGTTTAGACAAAACTCTAACGCTTGCCGCGCTTTCCGATAAGGATGCTGGCTATCAGGAGCTTGGTAAGCGCAAAGATGTTGAGGATGAACGGTTTGGGCTACCAATACTGAAGAGGTTTATTATGCTTATTGAAGACCTCTTCAAAGCACCCGTCGAGGAAGGCAGCAATTCTACTGGCAAAATTACAGCCTTTGAAAACGCTATTGCCGTTTATACAAAGGCTATGGCCCGAGAAGCCGGAGAACGGTCGAAGGCAAGCGGGGCTGTTTTTAATAATATTTGGAACGCGGCTAAGGCTCTCTTTGAGAATGGAGAAGAGCTTCTTGATGTATGTCCCGTCTGTGATATGGACTTAAAATTCGGCCCACATGGTTCACGTGAGGGAGTTCGAATTAGCCTTGAAACGAAACTCAGCGATCTAGCTGATTACCGAAATGCTCATAATGAATTGGAAAAAGCTGAGGTGGCGCTTCCTGAGAAGCTCCGAGTACTTAAACATGGTCTCGATACATTAATCTCGCTCCTAACGGATGCGGGATATGAGGATAAGATAAAAAAGATTATTGCCTATCGGCAAGCTGTAGAGGGCTGCAAGAGAGGCGACCAAGTGCCCGACAGCACAGATGCATTATTAGAACTGAAGACGCTTCATAACTTTATCAATGCAGAAAAGAAACGTATCGAAGGCCATCAGGGCAAATTTACTTATGCTAGTGCGCTAAAGACCATAAACGATCTTCTCCAGATTAAGGCGGACTTGGAAAGAATTGAGCGCACCAAGGTGGAGCTTGGAAAACTGCATAAGCAGCTTAACCAGCAAGCTCTCACTATTAACAAGGCAATAGTCGAGCATACCCAGAATCTTATTGGTAAGCTACGGGATGAGGTTAATATCCTCTATAAGGATATCCAGGGTGGCAATGGAGATGCGCCGCCCATTTGGCTCAAACTACCCAGCGAAGAAGAAACCAATAAACAGCGCATTCAACTTCTGATAGACTTTTCTGAAAACCGCAAAGGTGTAGTGCCAAGTGGGTACCTATGTGACTCACAAGTCCATACACTTGCTTTAAGCTTACGGCTCGCGGCTATTCGCCTCTTCAATAAGCAAGCGCGAACCATCATTCTTGATGATGTAGTTACATCCTACGATGCGGATCACCGTAAAAATATTGCAGCGATGTTGGCGAAGCACTTTGGTGACTTCCAGATTATTCTCGCTACCCACGATGAACAATTCTTCAGCCTCCTTCAGGATCACCTCCCTCCCTCCAAGTGGGCATTCCGACGGATCACTAGAATCGAGCCCGGTTTTGGTCCTAATTTTCACGATCATTTAACTCCGGACGAGGTTATCCAATCAAAGCTGGATAGCGGCGAAAGTGCTGCTGTCCAGATACGACAGGCTGAAGAAGAATGGCTGCTCAGGATATGCCGGGATTTTGGTACAAAGGTTGTGATTCGCTCTGTAGAGCGTGCCTACAAATATGACCGGAGCGAACTGGCGGATGCACTAGCCAGCTTTTTGAAGGGAATTGATATTTCTCCCCCGAAGGTTCCCGGCATTTCTAATCCTTTTCTTTTCAGCCTTCAGCGAGGTTCCGTGGAGAATTTAAATAGCCACTTCTCCGATAATCCGAGCCAATCTGCATCCATAGGCGATGAAAGGGCACGCTGGGAGGAATTCAAGTTCTTTCGAGATAAGTTTACATGTCCGAATTGTGGTAAGCGCCGTTTTAGGAGACCACATGGTTTTACGAAACCCATGTGTAGAAGTTGCCAAACACCATTTAATTTTTCTTAGGTTGAGAATGTCCAAATCGCAGAAACTAACTGAGTTCCATGTTTTAGAAGTTTTCGTTGATGAAATGGAAGCGCAAGGGCGCAGCAAAAACCTTGTCCGCCTAAATCTTGATGAGACATTTGCCAAGAGGGTTTCAGAAAGATTAGGAGATTCTATTTCGTTAGATACGATTCATGAACTAGCGGATAGATGTCTTGCTAACGAGTGGCTTGAACCCAAAGTGATGGGAGGTGGCAACTATGGGGGTCTAGAGTTGACGACTACAGGCTTTGGCGTAGTTCGTTCTCGGCAACGCAAAGAGCAGCAGCTGGCGGAAAGATCTCTTCTTAAGCGAGCCTCTGATTACATAGAGGATCACAAAGGTCTATTCGTTGCATTCGCCGCGGCAATAGGACTTATAGGGATACTTATACGACTACTGAGGTAGGTAATATGGAAGGTATTGAACGAAGAGTGACATTGGTCTGTTTGTTTTGCAATTCCCCACTTCAAGGCCCGGAAGATGCCGAATATGCCTCCGGTGATGTGATCGAATGTAACGAATGTGGTGAGTCCAATGATTACGACAGTGTCGTTGAGGTCGCTAAGGAAAAAGGAGTCGAGGAGGTATCAGAAGAAATTCAGCGGCAGCTTAAGAAGGAATTGGGCAATCTATTCAAGACAAACTAAATATCATGGTGATAACGGGACGTATCCCCGCCTTGTTTTCTGCTTCATGAGTTTTTCCCCCGCTGCCACGGCTTCCTGCTCACTGTCATACCAGACTTCCCGCACGGTGCCGGGGCTGCCGATCCTGCCCCATTCGCGGATCAAGGCCCAGGGGCCAAAGAGCGTCTGGGTGATGATAATGCGGTAGAAGCGAAACTGGCGTTTCTCCGGGTCTCGTTTTTCCAAGTAGGCCGCTCTCATCCAATCTGCTTCATTGGGGTGATTCATGCCCGCAGTGTACCGCCCTCCAGGCGCAGGACAAACTCCCGCCGTATTTCCAACTTGCAATGTGCCCCGCATAAAATTGCTACCTTGCTCGATGAGTATAAAAGGTATATTTTATACTCATGCACGTGTTCACGTATGACGAAGCGAAAAGCCAAGCCAACCTGAAGAAACACGGTATCGATTTTCTTGCGGCACAGGCGTTATGGGCCGATCCTGACGCCCTGGAAGTGCGGGCAAAATCAGATGACGAGCCCCGATTCATTGTGATTGGCCTTATAGACGGGCGGCATTGGTCTGCTGTTGTCACGTATCGCGAAGATAAAATTCGCCTGATTTCCGTCAGGCGTTCACGTAAAAAAGAGGTGCTGCTCTATGAAAGCTAAAGACTTCGACAAAAAGTTTGACCGGGGTAAAGAGGATATAGTTGATGAACTTGATTTGTCGACTATGCGTCGTCCTAATCAGGAGCAAAAGCGAATTAACGTTGATTTCCCCTCTTGGGTTGTTGATTCGCTTGATCGCGAAGCGGCACGCATAGGCGTTACTCGCCAGTCCATTATTAAAGTCTGGTTGGTCGAGCGCTTGCGCTCTGAAGCGGCTAACAAGTCTGGTTAGCGGACGGTGTTAATAAGGAACTATCATTCTCATACAATTGATCTGATTCGCCTCTTGGCGGCTTTGGCCAGATGAGCCGTTACAAGAATATGTATGGTGGAGTGCGCGAGCACCGAACCCTTAAGTGTGCTGTTTACTCTAAGGGAGCAGTCTATGGAACCCGTTATCGTCATTGTGTCGGCCTTCGCGGCCGGCGCTGCCGTTGCTGTTAAGTCTACGACTGAACAGGCTATCCAGGATGCCTACCAGGGCCTCAAAGCGCTCATTCAGAGCAAGTATGGGGATGTTGCTTTGGAGACTTTGGAAAAGAAACCCGAATCCGAGGCAAAGCAAGCCTCGGTGGCCGAGGACCTGACCGATGCCGACGCTGGCAACGATGAGGAACTACTGGACCAAGCCAAGGCGCTACTCGATGCCATCAAGGCCCATGAACCGCAGGCGGCCGCCACTATCGGCGTTGACCTGGAAAAGGTAGAAGCCGAATACATCCGCTTGAAGGACATCCTGTCGACAGGCACGGGTGTTCGCGGCCGAGACATCAAAACTCGTGGTGGCGTCGAGGTAGAAGGTGTTAGGGCAGGCTATAATCCGGAGACCGACCCAAAAAAATCCTAACGGCGGATGGTGAATCCCTGCCGCCGTTCGCCGTTTATCTTCAGGATGTTTCCGCTGACGGTCCTATCCATATTCACGATATCGCCATTCAGCACCTCATCCAGGGCGTTGCCGCCCTGTCTACCGACTATGCGACTCGTGTCGAGAATTTCCTTATTGAATACTTGGGCACACCTCAGCACCCTGTCCCTTTCGGAGGACGCGAAGAAGACCTGGCGCGCCTTGACGCCTGGCTTGAGGAGCCCAACCACCCTCCCTATCGGTTGTTAGCAGCCCCGGCGGGTCGGGGCAAGTCGGCCCTACTGGCGCGCTGGAGCCGACGGCTCTTGGAGCGGGAGGACCTAGCGGTAGCGTTCTTTCCGGTCAGTATCCGCTTCGGTACCAACTTGGCTCGGGTGGTCTTTACCACCCTGGCGGCACGTTTAGCGAAATTCCACGGTAAACCTTTACCCGCCAAGGCCGATCCCAAATCAGAGGATTGGCAGGGGCTAGTGGCAGATTATCTTGCCCAACCGTTGCCCGGTGAACGCCGGCTGCTGGTCATCCTGGACGGCCTGGACGAAGCCGCGGGCTGGGAGGCCGGTCCCCACCTGTTTCCCTTCAACCTACCCGCCACGACCCGCATGGTCGTCTCCGCCCGTTATGTGGCCGGAGATAAGGACCCCAGTGGTTGGCAGCGTCGCCTGAATTGGGACACCCCCGGCCGAGCGGAGACCATGACGCTGGAGGCGCTGACGCCCTTGGGTGTGGCCGACGTGCTCACGCAGATGGCCTTCCCCCTGGACCGGTTAGGCGCTAATGTTGATATTGTGGCTGAGCTGTATCGCCTGAGTGCAGGTGACCCGCTGCTGGTGAAGCTGTATGTGGACGATCTTTGGGCGCAGGGCGAGGAGGTTACCCGCCTCCGCCCCGAGGACCTACGCGGCATCCGGCCGGGTTTGGAGGGTTTCTTTAAAAAGTGGTGGGACGATCAACGCCAACTGTGGGAAGAGCGAGATCCATTCGAAAGACCCGTCGTTGAGGAATTGTTCAATCTCTTGTCCTGTGCTCTTGGCCCGCTGAATCATGAGGATATGTTTTGTCTAGCTTCTTCCTCTACAGTTCGCCTGACCACAAGGACTTTGGATGGTGCTCTAAAACCCCTCAAGCGTTTTATCATGGGTGATGGGCGCAGCCAAGGCTATGTCTTTAGCCATCCTCGGCTAGGTATTCACTTTTATGAGCAACTCAGCAAACCCGAATGTGAAAAGTTAGAAACGCGGTTCCTCTCTTGGGGAGAGGAGACGCTAAAAGCCTTGAACCAGAAGCGGTTCGAACCGAAAGCGGTATCGCCTTACGTGGTGCAATATTATGGAGCTCACCTGGAGCGAGCCAACCAAGGGGTCGATGCCTTTCTGCCCCTGGTCAGCGATGGTTGGCGGCAAGCCTGGCTTCATCGAGAAGGTGCCTATGGGGGATTTCTGAGTGATGTACAGAGAGTCTGGCGAAAAGCAGTTCAGGTCAATTCGCAGCGGGTTGCAGGAAACCAGCCAGCGCCTTACCTGGGTCTTGAAATCCGCTGCGCTCTCTGCCAAGCCAGCATCAATAGCCTCGCCGGCAATATTCCATCCAATTTGCTGCTTTCGTTGGTACAACATGAAATTTGGAGCCCTGCACAGGGATTAGCCTATGTCCGCCAAGTTCCTGATAAGCAGGAAAGAGTTTCGGCATTTAGACAGTTAGTTCCCCATCTACGGGCTGAAGAGCGGGAAGAGGTGCTGGGCGAGGCGCTGGCCGCCGCGCGGGCTATTGAGGAGGAGGGGGTTCGTGCCCAGGTGCTAAGGGTGTTAATAAACAAACTGGTAAGTTTGTCTTGCGCTTTTCTTTATCCGCTTTGGCAAAACACACTTCCGGTTCTGGCGTCTCAAAGACGATCTGACTTCCTGAATGACATCCGCACACTCACTCCTCTGATTGCTAAAATAGGTGGACAAAAGGCGGTAGAGGAGACCTTTCGTGCCATCAGGAATGTGATGCGGTGGTGGCCGTAAGGTGCTGGCTGCTGACACTGATCTGCGACAAGCTTACTTCAATTCTCGGATCATAGCCTACGGGCCGAAGAGCATCCGCGTAATCATGATGCGATAAAAGCGAAACTGCCAATTTCTCCAGGTAGGCTGTTCTCATCCCCTCAGCACTGTCGCAAAAAACTTCGGTTTTAGAACTTCAGGCTGGGTCGGTTTCCAGATACCGATAGACAGTGGCTTTTGAGAGATCGTATTCTCTCATCAGGTCTTTAATCAGCGCGCCGCTATTTCTTTTTTCACGCAGCTGGGTCACTTGCTGAGGCGTCAGTTTTTTCCTCCGACCGAAGGCGACGCCACGTTCTTTGGCTTTGTGGATGCCGTCCATTTGCCGTTCGGCGCGGATTTCGGTCTCGAACTGGCCGATGGCCCCTAACATATTAAACAGGAGACGGCCCGTTGCATCGCCGGTGTTGATGCGCTGGTCTAGCACCTGAAGGTCTACCTGCTTGTGCTTCAGAGATTGGGCGATCTGGCACAGGTGGAAGGTGGAGCGCGCCAGCCGGTCGAGGCGGGTCACCACCAACACGTCGCCCTCGCGGACATATTCCAGGCAGGCTTTAAGGCGGGGACGGGCATCGGAGGCGCCGCTGTGCTTTTCCTGGAAGAGCTTTTCGCAGTGCGCCAGCTTGTCGAGCTGGACATCGAGGCTTTGTCCGATTGAGCTGACGCGGGCATATCCGACAAGGGCCATGATCTGATTTCTTTTGCGTTTCGTTATGTCTAAGGCAATGTGAGAATGCCATTTTGAGACATGGAAAAAGACACGTCAAGGGGCGTGTCTTGCAAAGTATCGTTTTAAAAACAAGAAAACAGGTTTTTATTATGCCAAGAATGAATATTCTCAATCGGACCGAACAGGAAATGTTCGATACACCCCCGGTTTTTAACAGAGCCGAGCGCAAGCAGTTCTTTGACTTTCCATCTTCTTTGCTGGAAACGGCCCTGCGCCTGCAAAAACCTGAGAGCCGAATGGGATTTTTGCTGTCCTGCGGGTATTTCAAGGCGGGAAAAAGATTTTACAGACCGCAGGACTATCATCAATGATCTGTGCGCAGCTAAAACCAAAGCTGATATTTTACCGCTGTGTTGATGTGCTGATCCGCGAGCATATTCAGCTTCCCGGTTATAATCAGCTTTCAAACTTGATTTTGACCGCACTTAATCAACGCAAGAGAGATCTGGCCATTGTCATCGAAAGAGAACTTAGCCCCGATGCCCTGACCTTGCTGGATGGGATTTTCGAACAAGAAGGCGAGGATAAACACGCCCGCTACAAACTGACGCTGCTTAAAAAGCTGTCTCAATCCACCAAACCCACAAAGATAAAGGAGCGCGCCGATGATCTTGCCTACATCGCGGAGATTTATACCAGTGAGGAGACCTTTCGTGCCATCGGGAATGTGACGCAGTGGTGGCCGTAAGGTGTGGGCTGCTGACACTGATCTGCGGCAAGCTTACTTTGGTTTGAAAGCGCGCCGCGAAAGGCTCCCGAGCAAAGAGGTTACCCGGATCCAAATAGACCACGGCGCCGCCCGTATAGTCGATCACCTCTTCACGCCAGATAAAAGCATAGAATTCTTGGTAGCGCTTGGAGCGCCCGACGCTCGTTTCCGAAACCAGTGAAAACTAATCCGCCCCGGTTTGTTGCTCCAGAGTTTCAACCCAATGCTGGACGGCCGCCTCGTTCATCACCTCCTGCGGAGCAACGAAATCATAGGGTGCCACCACGGCTCGAATCCCCAGGATAGCATGCCTTAAGTGGGGCAAGGGAGCTCGCGTTTTACCAGGCCGAATAATCCCGGAGAATCCCCCCCTACGCCGCTCACGGAAGTCCATGGGCTGGCAGGATTGAAGAAAACGAGCCCGAAGCCGATAACAGAAAAGTCTTACTCAATCTAGTGGAAGCCCGATTGACCTATGAAATACTATCGATGGCTGGGAGGCATGCCGCTCCTCTTGTGGGGGATACTGGCCACTCCCCTGGTAGCCAGTGAGGGTAACCTTGATCAGGGCTGGTTTTTAAATGCCTGCCAACAAACCCTCACCCAAGAGACAGACACCCCCCAAACGGCCTTGACTGGCGGCCATTGCTATGGCTATTTCGAAGGCCTGCGGCATGCGGGCGAAGTCGCCAATGATTTGGTCACGCGGCCGGAACTCTGGGATCGTCAGCTCTGATGTATCCCCCAAGAGGAAAGCCTTGAAGCCGTGACGTGGGGTGTGGTTGAGGCCCTGAAGGCTCGCCCGGAGAGCCCTCAGGCCGGCTACCCCGGGGAGCTGTCATGAAGATTTTAAGACACCATTATCCTTGTCCCTAGGGAGTTGTGATGACTTTTTCTGCTTACCCCTCGGCCCACTCCGCGACCTGCTTTGACAGAGAGGACCGGCGGCCCAATCCCCCACCCCCTAAGACTCCGATGGCGGCAAGCGTCGAAGTCTCGGTACAGAGCTTTGCCGCGCTCTTTGAGAACGCCACCCTGCCCCTAGCGATCGACAGTTATCAGCGACCTTTTGTCTGGGAGACGAATAAGATCGCACAGTTGGTCACCGATTTGCGGGACTACAGCCGGGAGCGTCAGGAGAACCCCTCTCTGGAGTATTATATGGGCACGGTGCTGCTGCACAGAAACCCGGAGAAGGGCCGGCTTTTCGTAATTGATGGTCAGCAGCGTCTCACCGCGTTGTCGGTACTGCATCATGTTCTGAGGGGAGAGTTACCCCCCCATCATGCGCTCCGCTATGGATCCTCTCAGTCGGTCACCCATATTCAACGGGCCCAGGCCTATTTGGCCGGCGCGGATGTAAATGCCCTGGTCCGTAATGTGTTCGAGCGGATCTGTTTCACCGTGATCGTGGTGGCATCAGAAGATCTGGCCTTTACCTTCTTCGATACCCAAAACCATCGAGGAGTCCCCTTAAATGCCACCGATCTCTTGAAAGCCTATCACCTCCGGGCCATTCCAGGAGACCGCAGCTGTACCGAGCACTTGCAAGAGGACTGTGCTGAGCGCTGGGAGCGCTTGCAGCGGACTCCGCCGATCCTTGGCCATGGAGCCGATTTTGCCCCGACCCTGTTCCATGAGTTTCTGTGGCGGGCGCGGCGTTGGACCGGGCAGAAACTGATTGCCCACGACACCTATGAGGATATCCTCCAGGAGTTTCAAGAGGATACCCTCTCCCCCGAGACGCCGGAGCAGGTCCCCCTCTATCCTACACGCCACAACTGCCTGGGTGTGGCGCTCGCGGTAACGCCCCAGAGGGAGCTTCGCTTGTTGCCCCACCCTTTGGCGTTCACGGCTCATCCTGCAGAACTGCCCTTTGCGCTTCGTCAGCCGATCAGCAAAGGCCTGGGTTTTTTCCTCTATGCCGACAAATATACCCGCATGCTGACGCAGCTACTCAAGGAAGAGGATCACCCGGCGGAGGTGAAAGCCTTCAGGAAGATGTATAAAGCAGTGCTCGCTCACCTATCGCTGTACCTGCGCGAGCTGTTCCTGCTGGCCAGTGTGATGTATGTGGATCAATTTGGGTATCGCCAATTGCTGCATTTTGCCCTGTGGCTCGAGCATGTATTGGGGGCCATCCGGTTTGAAAAGCACGCGATTTTTGCCCAAGCGCCCCTGATTTACCTGCGAGACAACCCCCTGAACCTGCTGGATGTAATCGCCAGCGCCTTTCGGCCCGAGCAAGTGATCGATTATCTCAAGGCGGATCCAGCAAAGAGCTATGAGCAGCGTGAGGAGGAAGACATCAAGCCGGGAGAGGGCGTGCAGGGGCGCTACAAAGAACGGGTGCTGGAATATTACGGCAGGCAGGGCAGCCTGAAAGGCAAAGCGACATGGATCACCGAAGACTTTATCCGGGAGCAGTTGTCATGACCCTCCATTCTCGCTTGCTGACCCTGCAGGACATTGACGAGCACCTTTACTTTTTTACGGTGCCCCTCTATCAGCGCCTCTATGTGTGGGGCAAGGATCAGATAGACACCCTACTGGAGGATGTGCTGGCGGCTTACCAGCAGGGAGAAGAGATGCTCTATCTGGGCACGACCCTCGTGGTGGAGCGGGAGAGCAACGAAAACGGCACCACCTTTGACCTCATCGATGGACAGCAGCGCTTGACCACTCTATGGATGATGAGCCTGGTGTGGCGGGAGCAGGAGGCGATGCAGCGGTTTTTGTACCACCAGGACAGTTCTAAAGGCCCTGCCAAACGGCCCCGCCTCACTTTTGCCATTCGACAAGACATTAACACCTTCTTTGCCGAGCGCATCGAGGGCAAGGAGAGCAGGTGTGTCGGCAGTCCCCCCATCGAGGATGCGCTCGCCACCCTCGAGTCCTTTGTCGAGGCGCGAGAGCCAGGGCTCGATCTCCCTCGTTTCACTCGGTTTCTGTTTGAGAAGGTGAAACTGGTGCTCACTCAGGTCCCGCCCCACACGGATCTCAACAAGCTATTCGAGGTGATCAATCACCGGGGCCTTCAATTACAGCACCACCAGATTCTCAAGGCTCGCCTGTTGAGGCAACTATCTGATACCACGGAGCGGCAACGCTATGCCTTGCTCTGGGAGGCCTGTGCGGATATGAGCCGCTATGTGGAGAAAAACCTCAAGGACCTCACCCGGGGCAGTACCCAGGATAACACTCCCTTTAAGATTTCCGACCTCTATGAGGATAAGGCGGGGGCCGAGGGCCGGGAAGACTTGGCCAGCGCCGAGAAAGTCCTCGAGGCACTCGCCGGCCCACAGGCCACCGCAGAAGAGGACGAGCCGTTGAGTTTGGCTGCCATCCTTAAAGGCGCCACGGGGTCGCGCCAAGATAAGGACAGTACCCCGCCGGCCGTGGATAATGAACACTATGAATCGGATGAGGTGCGCAGCATCATCAGTTTTCCCCTGCTGCTCCAGCATACCTTGAGAATTTGGCTTCAGCGCCAAGGTAAGGCCGATTTACCGAGGATTTTGGATAAAGATCTGCTAAGGTTGTTTGACGCCTATTTCCTGCAAGAGGGCGCCTCGGGAGCCCGGGTCAAGTCGTTTATCGAGCTGCTCTGGGAGATTCGTTACTGCCTTGATAAGCATGTGATCAAATGGGTGAACATCGGCGAGGAGGAACGACATCTCATTTACAGGCTACGGAAAAGCTGCAGCTTGGTGCGAGATCAGCCCGAGAGGAATGAGGGCTTTGCCCTGCTGCAAAGCATGCTCTACCATTCCCAGCAAATTACTACCCATTATTGGCTGACGCCGCTGCTGGCGTGGCTCCATCGTTACCCGGGCAAACCGTCGCAGCATTATGCTTATTTACGCCATCTGGACAACCATCTGCTTTGCGCCGCCGATGAGCGTTCCCTGATTGAGCGCACCCGGGACTTTCTGGACAATCCCTGGCACCGCAATCCCCTGGATTGCCATCTTTTAGAAGAAAACCTGGGCACTCATTTTCCCCATTATTGGTTCTACAAAATGGAGTTTGTGCTGTGGTATCTGAAATCTCCCCAGATGAAGGAGAAAGATCCCAGGCGGGATAACTTCCGCATGACGGCGAAGAATTCGGTGGAACATATCTCGCCCCAGACCGCCCATGAGGCGGATTTCAACACAGTATCCGAGGAGGTATTGGACACCTTTGGCAATCTGGCACTGGTCTCACGAAGCATAAACTCGGAATATGGCAACAAGCCCTTCAACGAGAAGCGTCTGCAATTTCTAAATAGAAACAGGGACCGGCTCGATTCCTTGAAAATGGCGCTGATTTATGAAAATACTGAATGGAACGATGGGCTTGCAAAAGCCCATCAAAGTGAGATGATGGCGCTGATGGAGAGTTATCTCGCGTTCGATCACCGAGGTCAAGCGGGTGCCTGAAACCATAGACTCTAGGACTACCCCTCCCTTCCTTAGGGCGCCCACAGCTCGACGACCACCGGACAATGGTCCGAGATCTTGTCCCATACTGGGCGATCGGCTTGCCGGTAGGTAACATGCCGAAAAGAACTCGGATCCACAAAGGCCATGGCCCCACTCGATAAGGCGAATGGTATCGCCTTCATGGAAGTCTTGAGCCCAAACAGGGTTGATAACTCCGAGAAGCCCCATCAGAACGCCAAACCAAAACCCCATGCCCAAATCTCCCAAGGACAGGTTTTTCTCAGCTTACCTGTCCGGTGTGACCAGCCGTGGGTTATAAATGCCCGGAAAGTAAGGTAAATAAAACGAGGGTTTAGTTGACGCCTTTTCACTGAGCCGTTTTAGGCCCTGTTTGCGGAGCGAAAAACGGCACGTAAATCAGTTAAATAATCGACGTCAGAGTTATAAGAATGTTTTTCGGGTTTCTTTACGCAGGGAGAGACAAATCATGAAAATCGGCTATGGGCGGGTCTCGACCCTGAATCAAAATCCGAACCTGCAACGGGACACCCTGGAGGTGGCTGGATACGAGCAGGTGATTATCAATCAGCGCAGCGGTACGGTGGCAAAGCAGCCACCAAGCATTTTGCGAAATCTATAAAAAGGCTCTGTATCTCTACGCCTCCCACGGATTGATGATCGACACGCCCGCGGCCTCAAACGGTGCTGTGTCCCTGGTGGCCACCCTCATCCCATGGGCGGTCGCCGTTGCTGCGATATATCCATCGCTCACCCCAATCGCCAACCCGGCCGCGCGTGCCTTCGCCATCAGCGCGGCATAGGTCCGGGAGGCCGCTAGGTCGAACGACAGTACGCGGTTGGTGAACAGCGGCAACACTTGCCGCTCCAGGCTCTCATACAGTCTATCCCGCCGCTTGCCAGCCGGTAGCGACGCCACACCGAAACGCAGCTCGGCAATGGTAATGGCCGATAGGTATAGCGTTTCGAGCGGCTGGGCGTCCATCCACGCGATGACGCGGGCCTCGGGCGCCTTGCGCAGTGGCTCCGAAATCACATTCGTGTCGACCAGAATCACTCAAAGCGGACCGGCTGGGCGGGGGTCTTGTCGCGCTGCTCAAAGACCGCATACTCCTCGTCCTTGAGCCCAGCACGCCGACCAATGCCGGCCAGCAGGGAACCGAGCTTAACCCGCCCTTCCGGCTTTACCGCCTCTTCCAGGATGGCACGCACCTCAGCTTCGGTGCTGCGCCCGTGCGTGGCGGCTCGCACGCGTAGGGCGCGGTGCACTTCTTCGGGTAGGTTGCGAACTGTCAGCATGGCCATTTTCAAAACCTCTTATTGCATGAATGCATACATTTTATTTTTATGCATGCATTCATGCAAGCGTCACTGCCGCTATCCGGGGTCGCCGGCAGCGCCCTCATGAGTCGGGCCTTGTCTGGCGCCTCAACAATGCGTGATGGGGGTGTCTATTAATTTATAAATTGGTGGACATCCTCAATCGTCCCGCCTAAACTGTCTATTAATTCGTGAAACCATTATTTAGTAGACATTTGGTCTATAAATCGATTTAGGAGACAGTTTTCGCCATGCGACTCTTTGGTTATGCCCGCGTATCCACCAGTCAGCAATCCCTGGATGTGCAGGTGAAGGCCCTTAAGGCGGAAGGTGTCCGCGCCCACCGCCTCTTCACGGATAAAGCCACGGGTAGTCATATCAGCCGGGAAGGCCTTCGCCTGCTTCAGCTCAAGGTCGAGGAAGGCGATATTATCCTGGTCAAAAAGCTCGATCGGCTGGGGCGGGATACGGCGGATATGATCCAGCTCATCAAAGCGTTCGATGAGATGGGGGTGGCCATTCGCTTTTTGGATGATGGGATTAGTACGGAGGGCACGATGGGGAAAATGGTGGTCACCATACTCTCCGCCGTGGCGCAGGCGGAGCGCCAGCGGATACTGGAGCGCACCAACGAAGGGCGTCTGGAAGCAAAGGCCAAAGGCATCCAGTTTGGCCGCAAGCCGACCGTGGACAGGGAGCGGGTACGTGCCCTGTATCGCCAAGGCGTGGGCGCCACGCAGATTGCCCGGCAGATGAAGATAGGCCGCTCCACGGTGTACAAAATACTAGAAAGCAAGGATTAATGGCGAGAAGGCTAAAACGAGACGATGTGCCCGGCTTTCCACCAGCAGCTGAAATGGAATTTGCGGTTCCCGTATCGCCTAGCCATCCCCTAAATTGCCGAACAGCGCTATGCGGACTGATGGGTTGCGAGCCTTACCGGGCGCAATTTGATTCAGGAGCGCACCCGGGCGGGCCTGGCGGCGGCGCAAATCCCCCAATCCTGATAAGCGGGCGGTGGCGGTCTCTTTATATGAGGAGAAGAAGCTGCCGGTCATGAAAATCTGCGAGATGATGGGGATTTCAAAGCCCACCCTCTATAGTTATGTTCGGGAGGCGCAGGAGGCCAGTAAGGAACAGGGTTCTGTTGCATTAGCGGGAGAACTTCGGTTTGGGTAAGCTATGCTGCCCGTGAACTGCATCCCGAAATTCTGAATGATCGACTTCAAAGGCCATCGTTCCGAAAAAGACCTCATCCTGATCTGCATTCGGTGGTACCTGGCCTACCCGCTGAGCTATCGCAATCTGGCCGACATGATGGAAGAGCGTGGCGTTGAGGTTGATCATTCCACTATCTACCGCTGGGTTCGGAAGTTTACGCCGAAGCTAGAAGCGATCTTCCGGAAAGGTAGGAAACGTCCGGTGAGTTCGAGCTGGCGAATGGACGAGACGCATATCAAGAGCAAAGGCGACCTGACGGCGGCCCAACCCTGCTTGTCAAAAACTAACGCAACAGAACCGAAAAAACCCCAACGTGCGGATCAGCTCAGAGGCTTGAACAATACCTAGTTTAAGCGAACCGGCGATACGCATTGGCTTAGCGTCCGGTTTCATTCCGCTGGACTTCAAACCCCTATGACAGCTTCGCTGTAACTGAGCCTATATCAAAGACTTCACATTAGGGTGCATAAGGCCGATAAGAAACGAAGCGTAAGCTCTTCCTCGGTGAAGGGGCCTTTGCTGTAAGTGCATTGCACTTTGGCAAACAAGCTAGTGCGATTGGCTACAGGCCGGTCCCTTCTTATGTTTAAGAACTCATTATCGGAATAACCCTAATTTTATGCCCCAAGAATCATCTTTCCCCATGACAACTGTGGAACTGGTGGAGCATTTTAATCACAATAGCAAGTCGCCAAGAATTCATCTGCCGATTATTCAGCGCGATGCAGTTTGGAAAACCGTACAGGTGTGTGAATTGTGGGACTCGCTTCTCTGTGGCATGCCTATTCCTTCGAGCATCTTGTGTGAAGTCACAACAGCGGGGACGAATAGTCTTTCCACCCGGGATTTAAGTGGACGTTATGACGAAAAGACTGAATTCATAAAAGCCGAATTTAAGGTTAAAAATGGAGACTACATGCTGCTTGATGGTCAGCAGCGTTGCAATGCCATTCGGTTGGGGTATGCAGGTTCGAAGACGGAACGGCTGTGGCTTGATCTAGGCTGGGAAAAAAACGAGCAACGCCGCTTCGGTTTTTTCCTTTGTTCTCTTGCGAGGCCATGGGGCGATAAGCCTGATTTGAGCGAGCGAGCAGCGGGAAGGACAGTACGGGAGGCACGTCGATTACGCCACGAGTCAAATTATCCTCTAAATGGCCAGTTCGATTTTCAAATTCCCCTTTCCCACACCTGGCCTGTCTATGCCAAAGCACCGATCCCCATTCTAGAACTGTTAAAGGAGGTGCTACCCTTTCCTTCAGGGGATTCGCAGACACAACAAATTTACTTGGAAAGTGCCGTTCAGCGCACGGTCAAGCAAACGCTGCTGCCGCCATCGATTCGGAAGAAAGTTCATGCGGTTCTGGAAAAGTGGCGACAGGACCAATGGATGGAACTGCTTGCCGGAATCCGGCAACTTGATCAACCGGTTATTAGTGCGGTAATCACCCAAATCGACAACGGAGATTTGTTGCGTGCCTTTCGGCGTTTGAATCAAAATGGAACCGATTTGAAGCCCGCAGAGCTTTTCTTTTCAGGTCTTAAAAACTGCTTACCCGAAAGCGCTAGTCAAGTACACCAACTACATACTGGAAAGCGGCAGGTTTTTTCTGAACTAGATACTCTACGTGCGCTGACTGTACTCTCAAGCGAAAAGCTGGTAGAACAAACCGAACTCAACTTTGATCTGCTCAAGGCATTGGGCCTCGACAGTAATTCTAAAAACCAAGAAAAATTTAAGAAATTCCAAAATAGAATTTTCAGTTACTTCGGAGGACATGCTGAACGCCTAATCAATAGATTATTAGCCCTTATCCAGCGAGGAGACACGGAAGGACTTCCGATTGTGATGCTTCCCCGGCTTCGTAGCCGTACCTGGTTGCCTGTGCTGTCCTGGCTCGATGTGCTTGATCAAGCCGGGCACGATGCCGATGCGGAAAATCATCGAGAGGCCGTGCTGCGCTTTATGCTTACCGATCACTTTTTTTCTGAATGGCGCAAAGGAGAGAATGAACTACTGCGGGCAATGCTCCAGCTAGTAAAAAAAGGAGGTTCTTTTCCAAGCCTCAGAGAATTTGAAGAATTGCCTGAGGCCCAGCAGAATTAGTTAAAAAATGCAAATTTCCCCACCACCGAACAGGATAGCGAAAACCGCATTGTGGTTTTACCGCTGTCACCGGAAGAACGGGAAATCTTTATTACCCGTCAATTTGCGCGCAATCATTGGCCGTTTGATACCGATGGGAAGCTATGGGCCGGTAGGCGTCGGGACGATTTGCTGCTTTGGAACCAGCGGGGCGCAATGGATGATTGGTTTGGGGATTACCTGGATGATATTGCCTTATTGGGGGATACCGGTCGTCCTTGGGATCATGACCATATCGTCCCCAGTAACTTTTTTAATCATTACCGTCCGAGCCCAGCCGATCTTAAATTGGTCCTACAGGACCTTCATCTGGACCAAGGAGCGGAGCAGTCGCTCTGGAACAAGTTTCGTGATTTTCGTAACCACACTGGTAACTATCGCGCCTGGCCACTTGGCTTTAACCGTGCCGATGGCGATCAATGTGCACGCGAAAAGCTGTCCCAAAGGGGCACCCTAGACCCTTGGGTCGTATTAGCCCACTGGTGGGAAGAGACTATCGAGCATGCAGAGTCCGGTACTCATCCTTTAAGAGAAGCGAGTGCCATAGAGATATCTGAGCGCTGGGACGAGACACCAAAAAATAAGGGAGAATGGGAGCTAAATGAACTTTCAGCTTTTCTCGAGAGTGTCCGAAAACGCGAAGCACGGCTCTACCAAGCCCTTTTCGACTTTATCAAGCCAGGCTTTGCAGAGGATCGTTTTCATGACCGAGTATAGCAGTCTACTACTCTGGTAAGAGTCGTATCCCTGTGAATATCTATGAGGGATGAGGATTGGTCTAATTTACGCTCGCCCCATATGCCCTCTTTGCACCATTTGAATGAAGGTAAAGGCAGGGTTGTTAAGACTTTAAGTAAACGTGCATATTCACAGCAATCCATCTCACCAGTCATTTCTCACAGATTCAAAAAGGCTGAAGTGGCTTTGTTATAAATGGCGCTAACCTTTGGTGGCTTAGTCCGCCAGCACCAGCGCTATATTGAAGCGGTCACAACGGATAACACCCGGCGGGCTTACTGCTTAGCGATTCGCCATTTCGAGCGCTGGGGCGGACGCCTGCCGGCGGAGACCCCTACGGTGAGGGCTCACCTGCTGGCCCATGCCGAAACCCTCAATCTCCGCACCTTGTCGCTGCGATTAACGGCCCTGCGCCACTGGCATCAACTTTTCAAGGGTTTCCCGATCCCACGGCGGTGCCGGAAGTCCGTAAACTCCTCCAGGGCATTGCCCGTTAGCAGGGAAAGACCAAGCGCCAAGCCAAGGTCTTTCGCCTGGAGCACTCTGCTCTTGAGGTACCAAACTACCAGCGTCCCGGGGATGGTGCAGATACACGATTCAGGCATTAAGGAGGAGCTTAGCGCGCTTTGTTTGCCGTTTCTGAGACGCTCCCTTACTCGTTCTCAAAGCTAAAATTAACTTTATACACCAGAGACTTGTGAATCCTATTCAAAGAATCGAAAAATACCTTCTTTACGCACATTAGGATTAAAAACAGGCTAATGCTAGCCAACGTCAGCATAAAGGCATTCGCAACCGTCGGACTCGTACTCCATCCGAGAAAAGTCCAGTAACAAGCTAAGATAGCAACTAGGAACATGGATATATAATCCTTGATATTCAAAAGAAATATCGGTTTATAACCCGTTCCAGCAGGCTGTTCATCGGGTGGATTATGAGTCGTATGATCATCTGTTCTCAGTTTTTTAAAGTTTTTCCAATGTCCAATCACAAAAAATAAAACCGATACGATCAAAACTAACATAGTAAAGAAAACGAAATAGATCGCATTTGTGAAAAGAAGGAAATTTTCCGGCAATGTTTTCCATTCTCGTAAGGAGATCGCAGCCAGATAGATGAAAGGAGCCGATATGAGCGTTAACGAAGTTAAAAATAGGAAGCTGATCAATGATTTGTCTGCGGATTCAGAAAATGACCCGCCTAATCTTTCTCTCAACTCCTCATTTCCGATATAGAGCTTTCGATGTTTGCCGAAGGTCTTATAATAAATCCCGCCCTCGACCAGCGACCTCAAATGAACCGGATACTTGCCTTCAAATTTGTAATAAGTAATTGAATCCCTGGCCTGTCTTAGGCAATTTAGCTGCCTGATGAACAGGTTGGCTTGAGCTTTATAAGCTGCAATATATTTGATGGTGATCATGTTTGCCATTCCAATAAACATGGAAATGGAAACTACGGAGATCCAATGAAAATCGATTCCTGCCTCAACCTTCTCCAAATAGGAGACCATCGCCAGCATTCCCGCAATCAATCCTGGAAACAGAATCATGGAAGCATTAATGGCAAAAAATTTTCTTTTCCTTGTTTCATCCAAAGCTGCTGAAACCAACTCAGATTCCCATTTCAAACCTGCCTCATAAGATTCGAGATGATCTTTACTGATCTTGAAGCTGTTTCTAGAGCATCTGCGATCTGGACTGACATCTATACGTTCATTTCTATAATCTCGCCATTGCCATTCTGTAAACCTTATCTCTCCTAACTCATCCGTACAATCTCCCGAATCCATCAATTGTTTCCTCTTCACATGTTGGGTCAGGATATCTGTCAAAGCTGTGCCACAAGAGACTTTGGCATCATCTTCTAATTGAAATTGGGGCGGGGAAAGTTTTTCAATCCCATCTGAGCTTTAAGCTCTCCAACTTACAGCTATCAAGAGCACCTCTTCCCATGGGCTACAACTTTGCCACCACCCCAGCCATCCGCTCCTCACTCACATGGGTATAAATCTGGGTGGTGGATAAATCCACGTGCCCCAGCAAAGCCTGGATATCCACCAGTTCGGCCCCGGCTTCCAACAGCCGCGTGGCGTAGGTATGGCGCAGCTTGTGGGGCGTAACCGGCTTGTCGATGCCGGCCCGTTCAATGAGCCGCCGCAAATAGGCCCGCACCGCATGAGGTCCAAGTGGTTTTTCCCCTGGGGCCTTGGCGAACACGAAATCGCCCACTGCCCTATCTTGCAGCCAGGCGCCTAAAACTTGCCCAAAGGCTTCCGGCAAGGGCACCAGTCGTTCCCGGTTGCCCTTGCCGATAATCCGCACGGATTTGGCTATTCCGTTCACCACCCGCACATCCCGAACTTTCACGGCCAGGGCTTCGCTGATTCGCAGGCCACTGTTAAGAATAAGGCCAAACAGAACATCATAGCGACGCCGGACCGTTTTAATGTGCGCGCGGGTATGTCCGAAGATATTTTCGGGTAAGTCCTCAGTTCGTTGGACGGCTTCCTGGAAAGCTAGTTGCTCTTCTTTCTCCAGCCAGACGGGGATACGATAAGGGCGCTTGGGTTTATCGGCCAGATAGATGGGGTCCGATTCCACCAGGGCGTTTTTCATGGCCCATTTGTAGAATGAGCCCAAGCAACTGGAGCGGCGGGCCACGATGTGCGCCTTCGTGCCCCGCTCCCGCATCTGCCACGCCACAAACTGTTCGGTGTCCACATGGGTCGCCTGACGCCAGTCGTTGCCCGCTTCTGCCAGCCACCGACCCCAAATGCCCAGGTCCGAGTTGTAGGCATAGCAGGTCCCCTGACTGTACCCCTTGGCGTAATGCAGATGCGCCAGGAAGTCTTTTCGTGCCTGCCAGAAATCAACGGCTTTTTTTTCCATTGTCCAATATTCCTCCCCAGTTCAAAGTCGGGCCGCGTTCTCCATGCGGCTTTTAATCTCCTGCTGCCCTTACGGCACCTTAAGCGCCGGATTTACGATGTACTGAAATAGGTATTTTAGTGCTTTAGAGTTGAAACCACTTTTCGTAACTATGGGGGTGTCTGGCAAAAAAACACCTATATATCAATTAAAAAACACATCCATATTCCGGAATTTTCAAATCCAATGTGCCAAAACAAATATTTCCGTACATCAAGAGCCGAACGGACCCGCTTTGTATGCTGGAGTCGGACGTCCGACTCTGTGGGGATTGGGTTTTACCAAGAGGCCGTCTGTTGAGTTCATCCATGCTTAAAAAAGATAAGATCACTCATAAGGACAGCCTAAAATCGCCCGCCACCCTCTTCCTCTAGGGTGTTAATTAATTTGTCTATCTGCTCGCGTAATTTAAGCAACGTATAAAAATGCTCACTGTTTAATTCGTGAGGAGCAATCCCCGCCAGTTTCTTGGTAAATCCTTTTCCAGCGGAAAGCAGTTGCGTGGCGGGAGAGGACGGTTCCTTGGTGGGTATTCCCTCCTTTTTTGCTTTCCTAGCAGTCCGCACGGTGGCCCCTGCCTTTAGCCCTTCCCACAGCTTTAACTGTTCATCTTTGTTCTTTACCCTAGAAAGCTCAATAAGTGCCGACTTCGACACCATAGAGTCGGACGTCCGACTGCGATATTCCTCTTTGATCTCCTGGGGCAGCGTATTGAGGCGCAAAAGCTCATTCACGGTATTCCTGGCTTTACCGATGACCTGACTAACCTCATTTTGAGTATATGAATGGCGGCCCATAATCTGTGCTAGCGCTTCCGCTTCTTCAAGTGGATTGAGATTTTCGCGTTGAAGATTTTCAATTAAGGCGATCTCATCATGGTTCCCCTGGGTAACGATGGCCGGTATGGTCTCACGCCCAAGCCGCTTAAAAGCACGAAACCGGCGCTCACCGGCCACCACAATGTAACCCTCTTTATTCTCCGGATCTGATGCAACGGCGATAGACTGAATTAATCCGTGTTGTTCTATGGAGTCGGCAAGCTCTTGCAGGACCGCCTCGTCAAAGGCTTTACGGGGCTGATCGGGATTTTCCCTGAGATTCGTGAGAACGTTTCGATACCAGCTGATTAGCTAGATAGTATGGCTTGTTTTTTGGTGCAGGCGGTAATACCATGAAAAATACCATGCTCAGAGAATCTTTCCAAATGCCTGGAAAAATTGCCGATTGGACACTGCCATACAGCTACCCCCTAGGCCACTTTCCGGGCTTTGACTTCCAAGTGTATGCCCTCCTGCTCCTGCAGATAATGGATCACCGCAAACAGATTGCTCGCCTGAGGATTTCCTTTCGGCCCGAACATGCGCATGAAGCTCTTGCTCGACTTATCGAAGACCCGAGAGAGTTCTTCAAACCCGATCGTCGCGTTGATATAGTCGCGCAACACAGCCTTGCCGGTGATGTCGATACCGGCAAGCAGGCATTCGGCCCCTCCTTGCAGCAGGGCCTTACGAAAGGTAGAATCCCGCTGGGCACGTGCCCGTATAGTGTCCTTAAAATCTTTCGTCAAAGCCATTATGTCACCTCTTTCCGTTTCCGGCGCTTATAGTCGCGCCAATGCCCTTTTGCGGCAGCAACGTCTGCGTCCTGGTGCTTCTTTGGTACCTCCCGCGAACAATATCACCAACCGATCCCCGTCCTTGCCGAAGTAGATCCGATAACCAGGGCTAAAATCAATCCGGTACTCATGGACGCCGGCGCCAACACCTTTCACATTAGAGAAGTTATCTTGCTCCACCCGATAGGCCGCTGTGGTCGCCTTGACCGCAGCGGCTACATTCAGACGATCGAACTATTTCGTATAAGGACTGTTTTCCTCTGCATCTCCCGTGAGTTGTTACGGGGCATAGTGCGAGAATTAGGTACGAGGGACGATGGGAAATCTATTCGGTGGGTGGGGTGATTCTTAAAATTTTATGCGCATTTATCTGTCAGCAGAATAACTACCGTTCCCTATTATCAAATTTTCAACTAGGAAGAAGAAAACGATTCTTCAGGTGAGTATGTTTAGTGAATTGAACTGAATAGACTTACTTAACAAGTAGTTAGATTTAGATTGACTCAGCAGACCAAATTACAGCTATGACTCCTGTGTCCAACGTGCGTCGTCATCATGACTCCGAGCTTGGTATTCAAATGACTTTGCGATATCTTCCATCATCGCCGAAAGATTCGGCTTCTCGTCACGCCAAGTGGCGGCAAATATTTTAAACTTATTAGCAATTTCGCGTTCCTGATTTCCGCCATCATAAGGATTCCGTGAGCTAACACCTTTACTATTCTGCACCCCTATACTGAATTCTTGCCTGATGTCCTCACAGTCATCTTGATCTAACAGCTCTGCAATAACTTTATCAGGCCAAAACTCCAGGTTCTTATTACACGGCCAGTCGGAGAACCAAGTGCCTATTGTTGAGTCCGTTGCGGCTAACCTGTCTTTTTCATTTGCCAGCTCACGAACTTTCTTGATCCATTCAAAAAATATCACAGAATCAATTTTTCCATTGGAGGCTCTTCCCGGGATTCCGCGCCCATTGTAGAGCAAAGAACCAGCAGTCTGGGCTGCGCCTTGCATGCTTTCCGGTATCGGTTCAGATTCAGAATTCCGTGGTTTATATACCAAGCATATCAGTTCAATAAAGGACTCTGGCGAATTAAAAATTTCCGCGAACAAATTTGGAGTTCCATATTCTTCCCTATGCAAGATTTCATAGTAGCCGAATTCAAGGCTAGCCAATTCAGATTGGGATAACTGTCCTGCTTGGGAAAGTGCTGTAAACAGTCGGGAGATATTCCATGGCTGTGGAAGTGGTGCATCTGGCTCTTTACCCGCGCCAAGATCTTTCAGCATTTGCATCAATAACGAACTGGGCACTTCAGCCGCCCGATGACCCAAAGCCTCAAACGCAGTTCTTGGCCTATTCACCGCCAGCAACTTTTCAATGCAAAATATCAGATCATCACCTTCTGCTCGAACGTAGTATGGTCGAACAATCTTCCAGAATTGCTCGCGAATCTCTGGCGCTTGTTCCTCGATGAGGCACCATACCCACATTCTTTGGGGAGCATTGGACATCAACCCCGCAATTGCGGCTGATTGAGCATTTCTTCGCTCTAGGTCAGCGATGACTAACACCAAAAATTCGTGGCATTCCGTTTCTGTTACAGCGTGCAGCACACCGGACGTCAAAGAGTCCAACGAGTACTCGGCTAAATTCAAATAGCGACGACATAACCACTCCACTAATTCTTTCCAATCAAATGGATCGCTGACCAGTTCCCAGCCGATAAGTCTTGGATCGCCACTTCGATTAACAAGCTGATTGATACCTTGCCAACCTTGTAGATTAAAAATCTCCCGAACTGCGGTAGCGCGTAGATCTTCCCTAGCTCGATTGATCTCCTCGTAGTCATCCTCTCGCCCATCTGGCAAATCAACCCAGCCATTAGAAAAAAGCCATGCGTGGCGTATCACTAAATCGTCAGCGGCAAGAGAATCAAAAGCTGGCCTCAAAGCGTCAGCAGCGTAGCGATCATGCTTTTCCCCGGACGGATTGAAGGAATTTTCCCAACGGAGATATTTCCTGACTGCTGATCGTACCTGCTCTTTGTCCTCGTCCTCAAACTCCGTCGAGGCATTGACCAGACCTATGACCGCGTCACGGAATTCGATGCCCAGGCGGTCGATCATCGGGACGAGTTCAGCTATGCGTGCGGCGTTTCCTCTCGACTGATCAACTAATAGACTCGCAATTTCTAGGACGAAATGACGATACTCACCATGCGTGACGCCCCCTTCGGCTCCTGCATCATCCTCACGCCAACGGGGTTTTGCATTTGGTGACGCAAAATCATGATGGTTGGGCGCTAGTGCCAAGAGTAAGCGCCAGCCGATTTGCGGATATTGGTCAACGATATTCCGAACCACATGGATTCGATGATCAACTGTTGCGGCAGTCTGTGGTAACCATGGACGAAAGAGTGAAATTAACGAATTGAAAGGTGTATTACCCCAGTTACCTTTCACTTCCGTTTCAGATAGTTTGGCCAAAATTTCAGCGACCTTCATTAGACGCCGTGGATACCAAGCCAGCATCTCAAGCGACCAGAGCAGGTTAGCATACCAGCAACGACTAAAGACACCCGGTGACTGGGTTTCCGTGATTAGCCTAGTCACCGGTCTCCCAGCGATATTCAAGCTTTCCTGAATCGTGGATAAATATTCATCTGGTGCGGCTTCCGCAAATGATCTGAGGTACTGAGAGACGGATAACCAACGGTCTTCGCTAGCATTCGTCAACAATTGTCTGATCAACGCTCTAACCTCTCGCCCTACCTCGCTGGCATTCGGATTGGCATCTGCAAAATAGCCCAGCTTTGCGATGGAATCTGCCATGGCATCTAAAACGACGCCGGAATGCTCACGGACTTTTCCATAAATAGTTGCCATCCAGCGTTTATCATCTTCTAACTCCAAAACAGGGTCTGGCTCTTCGAAAACTGCCCTTGCTACTTGGAAAAATCTCGACAGAACTGCTCCCGTCAGTTTTGGACCTACTAAATTCAGTAGTTCCAGAGGCGCCTTGGCCTTCCAGAGATTTCCTATTTTCAATACAGGGGCATCATCAAGTGATACAAGCTGCAAAAGTTCGTCCTCAATTTCTTCATAGGGCCTGTTAGCAACCTGTTCTATACAAGCCTTATCACCTTGCGATTCACCGCTCCATGCTCCAACCAATGTTAGGATGCGGAGACTGGTAGCATTAGGCCCATCTATCCATTCGGGTTTTCTCACGGCAGGATTCAACGCGTTCATACGACGAAAGACTGTCCACGATCTTCCAAGAGTCCCGGTATATCGAGCTGCATCCGAAGGCGCGACATCAAGCTCCAATAATGCCTGTTCAAACTCGTCAGGCTTGGGCCGACTCATCTCGATGACCTTCTGATCGGCTACTTTTGCGGCCGAGCCCATGAGGTTGAAAGCCGCATCTCCAACCGCTAGAGGAATGATCAAGCTCATTCCCTCGCGCGGAGCACGGTTAGCTGCAAGCTGATTATCGGCAACGATGACTAGTTCCACACCGGGATTAGCATCGACATACTGCCATCCCTCCATCGATGTCACACAAACAGCCCGTTGAGAATAATCACTTTCAATCAATTGGCTACCTGCGAATCCAACAGCTTCTGACTGACTATCAGCCATCACGGCAACCAAGGGCTCACGCTGATTGGTACGCCTTAACAACTCATCGCGCGCTTTTTCGCGCCCTACCAGCAAAGCTGTTGAAGTCAAGATGGGGTTGGACTGCTTATGCCAGTGATCCCAATAGGTTTCTATTGAAACGATTCCAGATCCCGCGATACCAATTTGAGATGCCATCCATAGGGAGGTGGTTGCCGATGTTTCCAGCCAAGCTTCTAGGTCGTCAGCGTCCCACACTAAAACATCAGCCCAGACGTTCTGATTTCGTGCCTTTTTTTGCCATTTCCCCTTTTCACGCCACCGCCTAGAGGTAACAAAAACATAAGTTGTTTGTGCTGCATGCTCGGCAGATAGCTCGGTTACCCGCTTCTGAAAATCGCTTGTTGCTTTTTTGGCGGGATTGGTAGAAGTGCCAAGCTCCCAGTAACTGGCTCCATCCGGCACCCAGGCATTACCGGATTCCACGTTCAATATTCCATCACATCCGGGTTCGCCCACGGACTCACCACCAGGCATAGCGATAGATTTAATCTGGGCAGTGGCCTTGATCAATCTTCGCACCAGGATAGGGAGCATTCCCTGTGCTACCCGCTGATCTGACCAATTGACAAGGTGTGTGGCAGTGATCCGCATTAAATAAGTTTATCCTCGATTAAGTTGTCACATGTGGCTGTTTTAGGTGCCGGAGAGTGTAATGTGATGCGTAATCCGTTCCCACTACGCCTTATCACTTCAACTACCTTCGCAGTCTGCTGGCTATCAATCTCCGCCCCATGAATTCTACCCTCTTTGCCCCGGAGATCTTCAACGCCCAACACTTTCGTCAACGTACCTAACGACGGACCTCTGTGGCCGCACTGGAGATTCATGGCCTGCGCCCAGGGAATTGCAGCTTTCTGACTACAAAATACACCTTTGATAGACGGCATGTTTAGATGGTATCGCACAACATGATCAAGCAGGATGGGCCAGTCAAAACTGGCGTTGTGAATGACGATGAGTTGATCTTTCAGGTAGTCGGCAATCTGGTGCCGCCGGGAATCAAACGATTCAAACCTGGCAGCCTGTATGTTAGTAATACCGTGTATTGATTGCGCTTCTTCTGAAATGCGTCTTTAGCAGTCGCGTTTCAAACTCTACGGATTCTGAAATCTCCCGATTTTTAACCACTGTTAGCCCTAAAATGACGATATCAGGCAGGCCGTTTTCCTCAGGGAGTCCGGTGGTTTCCATATCGAGGACGATGTAATCGTCTGGGAGTTGGGTGAATATCCACAGCAGTTCGTTATACATTGCCATTACCCTCTGCCACTGCCATCCAGGGATTCAACGCGAACGATCATCCCCTGGTCATAGAGTGGTAGCGCAGATAATGCCAGTGAATGGCATCCGAAAGCGCCTTGGGACGCATCACCCCATAACACTCCCCTTTCGCTCTCACGCTGCGATAGTGAACGCCGTAACTTTTGGCATGTCGTAACGCATAACCAAGCTTCTAGGCTTCACCGTAGTCATCGGGATGGTAAATAGCATGTCCGTCCAGGTGCCGCACGTCGGAGTTCTCCATGGATGGTGAACGACCCCCCAGCGAGAGTGCGAAGTAAAACTTTGCTGCGAGCGCGAGGGCCAGGTTACTTGCATTTTGCCATGAATTGGCGCTATAGCTTTCCCGTTGCCGCAAGCGCGACCTATCCTCGGGAGGAGGAGAAGTGGCGCGCGTGGAGGGTGATACCAAACTGAGGGCCTTGCGCGCTAAGTCGTGGCCAGCCCGAGGCGCCCATTGAAGCGCGAATTCTCCAGGCTGATAAGATTTTGTAGGAACAAAATTGAAATGAGTCATGGCGAAACTCCAAATGCAAGATGACAGGTCCCAGTTGTGCGCAGATAACGCGCATTTCCTAACTGGTCTTGTCGATTCTGGATTCTCGTAGGAATCGTGCCCGATGGAAGAATGATTCGGCGATGGCCACCGCCTCATTGGTGGCGCAGTAATATAGTCATTCTAAATAACTTTGTGACATATAGGCTTTTCGATATTTTTACCGGAGAATTGCCTTCGTTTTTTGAGAAGGGCGAAGGAGTGCTCAATGGGATTAAAACCAGGGGAGTAAGAGGTGGCCTGCCTTCTCAAGGATATTGCGTATCTCTGATTGTTTGTGGAACCGCGCATTATCCATCACGATCACACTGGGCTTTTTCAGCTCTTTAAGCAAAAAACCCTTAATCCATGTATTGACCCAAGCCGTGTTGCACGAGCCGTTAAAAACAACAGGCGCGAGCCATTCATCCCGGCGCTGGGCCCTCATCAGATTAACATCTTTTCGGTTACTGCCCGATACATCGCCCTATACTTTTGCCCACGCGGCGTCCAGCTATGCGGGCAATAGGCGTATTTCTCAAACCCGCTCTCATCAAAGTAAACGATGTTTTCTTGGCCGTGGCTTTTAAAAAAGCCGCGCAAGCGGGCAAGCTACGCAGCCCTTTGCCTCTTACTTCTCTGGGAATAGCTACGCGCTTTTTTTTACCATGCTCATGGAACGAAGTGCGTACCAGATGGCGCTCGTGTGGATCCCAAAATGAACGGCTCGTTCACAAAGCTTTGCATCCGGGTGAGCTTGCACGTGGCGTTTCAAGGCAGACTTGTCCAGCTTGCGTTGAGGCGAACCCCGTGAACCTTCGGGCGAAGATCTTCGCTCCTGCGCCAACGGTAAATCGTATTGCAGGATAGGTTAAACAAGCCGTGCGCCTCTCTCTAGCTGCCGCCTTCTTCGATGAAGGTCACAACACGATGACGAAGGTCTAAGAAATACGTCATCTCAAAACTATAACATGATCGATTCTTAATTCAAATGACTATAGATGCCGAAATCCCGGTTGAAGCGACCGTCTCGACCATCCACCGGCGGGTGGGTGAAGGCCGCCATGATCCAGGACGCACCATCGCCATAGACACGCTCTTCCAGCGGCACCAGGCGAATATCGCCGACTTTATCTCGCAACCTGGAGTTGGTCAAAAACTCCACGGCATAGAGCACGTCCCAATCCTATGGATTGGAGACGCGCTCGAGCAGGCTGATCTGGGGATAGCGTGACAGAATGAGCCGATAGACCGGTTCATTCTGTCACGCTGCTGGGCAAGGTATCGATAGCGATCACCGCCTCAGGCGACCCCTTGGTGCCACTGGTATCGATGCGAATCACTTCCACGACATCCAGGACCAGGAAACCGATCTCGCTTTCCTCAACGCCCTGCCCCTCGGTCATCTGCGGCAAAATGCCCGACGATCAAGCCTTCGCTAATAGACCGCCGCTGCGCATGCTATGGTCGGTTGAGTCGCTAGCGTTCCACGCCCTTGGCAATTCGATCCCCCAAATTCTTGTCGATCTTGCGCCAGTATGCGAGGGCCCGCTCGAGCACTGGTGCGGAAACGCCGGCCTTGAGGTGGCCGACTACATTACCCACCAATCGGTCGCGCGCAGCGTCATCCAGCACGTCGCGAACCAGGGTCCCCGCTTGGCCGAAGTCATCGTCATCGCGTCGCAACGTATAGGCCTTACGCACCATATCGCCGTCGGCATGCCACAGGCCCGCCTCATCGGTTCGTGTAGGGTCAGCCTTCGGGCCGCCGTATGAGTTGGGTGCATACACGGGGTCGGCAACATTCTGGGTCCGCATGGCCCCGTCCTTGCTGTAACTGTGAACGGGCGCCTGCGGGCGGTTGACCGGGATCTGTTTGTAATTGACTCCGAGCCGGGTACGGTGCGCGTCGGAGTAGGAGAAGCCCCGTGCCAGCAGCATCTTGTCCGGACTCAAGCCAATTCCCGGTACCATGTTACTCGGCTCGAACGCAGCCTGTTCGATCTCGGTGTGAAAGTCGGTTGGATTGCGATTCAAGGTCAGCTTGCCGACATCGATCAGCGGATAATCCTTGTGTGGCCAGACCTTGGTCAGGTCGAATGGATTGAGACGATAGGTTTTGGCGTCCTCGAACGGCATGATCTGAATCTTCAGGGTCCAGCTCGGAAAATCGCCTCTCTTGATCGACTCGAACAAATCCCGCCGGTGGTAATCGGCATCGACGCCGGCCAGTCGATCGGCCTCGGCCTGAGTCAGGCACTCGATTCCCTGGTCGGTCTTGAAGTGGTATTTGACCCAGAACTTCTCGCCTTTGGCGTTGACCCACATGTAGGTATGACTGGAGAAGCCGTCCATGTGCCGCCAGGTTTTCGGGATGCCGCGATCGCCCATCAACCAGGCGACCTGATGCGCGGATTCCGGTGACAGCGACCAGAAATCCCACTGCATATCATGGTCCCGGAGACCGCTGTCGGCCCGGCGCTTCTGTGACCGGATGAAATGCTGGAACTTCATTGGATCGCGAATGAAAAAGATCGGCGTATTGTTGCCGACCATGTCGTAGTTTCCGTCAATCGTGTAGAACTTGACCGAGAATCCACGTGGATCGCGCCAGGTATCGGGACTGCCACTTTCCCCGGCAACCGTGGAAAAGCGAATCAGAGTATCGGTCTGCGTGCCGGGCTGAAATACTGCGGCCTTGGTATACGCACTGATGTCGCTGGTGACTTCGAAGTGACCAAAAGCGCCGCCGCCCTTGGCATGGGGCTGGCGCTCGGGGATGCGTTCGCGGTTGAACATTGCCATCTGCTCGAGCAAATAGTGATCGTGCAATACGATCGGGCCATCCGCACCAATCGTCAGTGAGTGTTCATTACTCGCAACCGGTATACCAGCATCAGTGGTCGTGGGCTTGGTTTGGTCAGTCATTTTTTTGACTCCTGGGAAAGTTGATGTGCAGGAACAGACCATGTCCCGCAAAGAGGTGTACGAGTGCGTGTCTCTGGTAGAGTTGTGGTGTGAGAGATTTCACCTGCTTCATTTTGTGGAGCAGCCTGCTCTAGCCAGTGTCCACGCGAGATATTTTCCGGTCTCGCCTCTGCCGAGTACAAGGCTGTCGTAGCGTTCGGTGGTGGACACAATAGTTTCGCCGCCAGGTCGAACCGGTCACTGCCTTGCCGGCGTCAGTCGCAGCAGGTCGGCATTATCACCATCGGTGAGTAGGAGCACGGCGCCGTCGGGCGCATGGATGACATCGCGGATGCGCCGCTGCATGTCGATGCGCTCTACTGCAGTCACCTTACCGTCATCCAGGCACCCGGGCTTTCCGGTGATCAACAGCCGACTATCCGGCAGAAAGACCATGCCCCAAGGATTGTCGAGTTGGGCGAGGCACTGCACATTCACGGGACCGTGATTGTGTCGACACTGTTTGTGCAAGCTGGCTTTGCTGCGCCGGTTGTGCATGCGCTGCAACGCCCCCTACAAGAACAGCCGCAACGCCAGCCGCACATGGAATACCATTATGAATATACAGACGCGATACCTCAACGACAGAGCCGATCATGCTGTCACAGTGTAAGTGCAAAGTAAAACCCTAAACCTCTTCCAATACGAGATGATACTGAAGTAGCCTGATCTCTGGCCATGATGGAAGGATGAGTGCCATCATGAATGACGACGACATCACTACACTTCTACAGGCCCCCTCCTTTCTGGACGGCCCCCGTGTCATCGAGTTTTTCCTCCAGACACAAACTGAGCACTACGACTTCATACGCCGGACGCTGATACGGTTCGCCTACCACAGCTTGCCCAAGCCCGATAAGGGACTGTTGGTTAAGTTGGTTGAGTTGCACGGCACCTTATCAGGGCTCGCCACAAAAAATCTCTGTGAACGCGCATGGCTGGTATTTGAACAAATCGTCCTATGAACGTCTGGCCACTATCTCAGTGCCACACCTCTACAATCTGAGATGCTCCGGCGCCTATTAGGAGAATACAAGCACCAGTTCGATAAAATACGCCCCAGGGCGTCCTCCATCGGCGAGCGGTGCCAGCCGCAGGCACGAGACCTCATTGGGAAATAACCGGGCTACATGCATGCGCCGACGGATCTCCTGATTCAAACGCTCGACCAGATTGGTCGTCCGCATCCGGCGTCGATGGCTTGTGGGCAAACTGAACGCCGTAAAGTCCTGCAGCAGGGCCTCCTCGGCCCAAGCGGCCAGCAGGCTGTTGATTTTTACCCGGCTTCGAACGCCGTGGTCGTTTGAAGCCGGAGTTCTCGACTAAAATTAATAGTTTACGACTAATCTCTGTCTATATAGGTGGCATTCGCGGGGATTCCCCGCCATCAGAGCAGACTAACCCTGTAACGCCCTCATCCGTGCCAGGCTCTTGCAGATCATCGTCAGCATAAATACGCTATTCACTTTCGATATACCGCACACTTTCATTCGCCTGATCAACCCAATCGCCGTCTATTTTTGACTCGTGGATCTCGTCATTACGCTTCTCCACGTGGAAATTAGCTTCGCTAATGCGACCACGACTCGTTGGGGACTCGCCGTCATCATCCTTGCGGCGGTAGCTTTTTTGCGATGCCCAAGCTTGAATCAAGGTGTCGTCTAAGCTGAAGTGTTCGTCGGACGGCAGCTTTTGCTTCCTGGCTAGGCTGACCAATTCTTCGAACAGTTCGGTAATGACATCGTTTTTCAGCAGGCGATGCTGATTGATGGTGGAATGGCTCCAGACTGCCATCAATCGTTAGGCCGACAAACCATCGACATTATCGATATTAAAGATTGTAGTTGATCTATTCAACTAACTGCCGCTCACTGCGGATGCTGTAAAGCACTTAGAGCAATTGCGCCCCGGTAAGCCGTTCTGGCGGGATGGATTCTCGACCAGTGTCACAATAAATACGGCGGAACAGCCGGTTCAGGTTTTTCATCGCCTCATCATCGCTAGTGGTACAACTGCGTCCGATGATTGCCTGTGTGCGAGCTTAGGAAAGCCCGCGACAGAATATCCACAAGCAACGATCTCTATGCAGCCCAACGCATAGACCAGAGTTGATAAATTTCCCCTAGTGTGTGATATATAAATATATTAGGCTAAACTCCACCGTTGGCGAAAGCCTGGTTTAATGCGGCTCATGACGCGAAAGCCGGAATTGATGTCAAAACGGAAGAATTACCATGATTCGATGTAGATGGACGCACAGCTCTTATCACTGGCGGCACTCGTGGGATAGGCGCTGCAATCGCGGACCTGTTTACTGAGGCAGGCGCGAACGTGGTGGTGGCCACCCGCGACGCCGGCATGAAGAAATTCATGCAGGAACCGCGCATGGAGGCTACCGGCGCCATGCCGTTCGACGGCAAGCCCATGATCTTCGGCGGCTTCGTGCCGGTGGTCGACCTGCCCACGAAGTCATGATCCACAAACTGCCCCTGACATCTTTTCCCCACCCCGAAGTGATGATCGGCAATGCCGCCGAGCGGTTTGATGCGGAAGGGAACCTGACAGACGAGAAGACTAGGGAGTCTATCCGCGAGTTACTCCAGGAGTTAGGGCTTGGACAGCCCGAATTCAAACGCCTCAAGCCGAAGCGCAACCCTAGCACAAGTAAGAGATTCAAATCACTATGAAACTATTGCCGCATCCGGGCTAAACCACCCAAAAGGAAAAATCATGGCTCGAAGCAGGCGCGCCCGCGGGCGCTTACACCAACCTTTTTATTTCCCATGATTAAGTGTCGCTTGATCGAGGACCCCCGCATCAAAGGTGTGGCGTTGACCGGCAGCTTGGGAGCTGGCAAGGCCGCGGCCGGACAAGCCGGAAAAAGTCTCAAAAATCCACTATGGAGCTGTTAGCGAACGACGCCTTTATCGTGCTTGAAGACGCCGATCTGGACAAAACCGTGGAGTGGGCGGTCTGGGCCAAAATGACGCTTGTCGGTCAGTCCTGCATCGCCGCAAAACGTTACATTGTCGTCGAAGAATTGGCTGAGTAGTTTTTGGAAAAATTCAAGGCCGCGCTCTCGGCCCTTACGCCCGGAGACCCGATGGACGAGGCTACAACACTCGGGCCAGTCGCCTCGGAAAGGGCGGTGGTTAAATTAGTAAAGCAGGTCGATCAAGCCGTCGCAAGTGGGGCCAAGGTCGTCCTGGGCGGCAAACGGATCGAGCGACCCGGCGCGTTCATGGAAGCGACGATCCTCACGAACATCAAGCCAGGCAATCTCGCTTACCGGGAGGAATTTTTCGGCCCGGTCGCGCTGATGTTCCAGGTCAAAGACGAAGACGAGGCCGTGGTACTGGCCAACGACTCGGACTTTGGCCTGAGAGCATCGATCTTTACCCGCGATGCTGCGCGCGGCCAACGCCTGGCCAGCCGCATCGACACTGGCATGGTATTCATCAATCAACCTATCTGGACGGCGCGGCGGAACTGCCTTTCGGCGGCATAATGGCTTCCGGTTATGGCCGCAATCTTTCCTGCATGGGGATTCAGGAATTTGTAAACAAAAAATGGTGCGCGTAGCATCCATTAATGACCCAGCATAAAACGTGGAAGGAATACGCCCCTGCTCCGACAAAGGAAAATAAAACCGACCGCAACAAACGTGTCCACAATTTCCCGATCCAGCGAAAAGCAGACCTTTTCATGGTTTGTTCTGGGCCTGATGGCCAGTGTCACCTTTGTGGGTATTCTGTCCGAGCTGGTGCCCTCGGGCATTTTGCCGCAGATGACCGAGGGGCTGGGCATTGAGGAAAGCGAGGTCGGCTTTTTAGTCGGTGTGTATGCGCTGGCTTCCGCCTTTGCCGCTATCCCAGTGGTCAGCGCCACCCTGGCGTTCAACCGCAAGACGCTCCTGATGGCGCTGCTGATCGGGTTTGCGGTCTCCAATATCGTCGTCGGTGTATCGTCGTCCTACCCGGTCATCGTCGCCTTCCGCATCGTCGGTGGCATTTGCGCGGGCGTGATGTGGCCGATGATCGCAGCCTACGGTACGCGGCTGGTCCCCGAGCACATGCACGGCAAGGCCATCACGGTCATCATGTCGGGCAACACCCTGGGCATCAGCATCGGGCTGCCGCTGATGACGACGGTCGGCCTCGCCTTTGGCTGGCGGAGCGTCTTCCTGGTCCTCGGCGCGATCGTCGCAATCATCGCCGTGCTATCGCATTTCTATCTGCCGGTGGTGAAAGGTGAGCAGCTCAGCAAGAGCAATTCACCGCTCGCGGTGTTGAAAATGCCGTCGATGCTGATCGTCTTGTTATTGACCTTTCTATCGGTCGCGGCTCACTACGGTATTTACACCTACATCACTTTGTTGGTGGAGCTAATCAGCTTCGCGGGCGGCATCAGCGTGGCGTTGCTAATCTTCGGCATCGGCTCGGTGATTTCGGTAATCGTTTCTGCAAAATACATCGATGCGTATCTTCGTCCCCTGATCGTACTCATGCTCGCTGTTGGTGCCATTTCCATGGCCATGTTGCTTACGTTCAAAGGGACCCTCGTCATCTCGCACGCCGCATTCTTCCTATGGGGCCTGGCCTTTGGTCCGCTGGTGACGATGTACCAGACCGCGGTGACCAAGCAGGTTGACGAGGCCAGGGATATTGCGACGTCCGTGCAATCCAGCGTCTTCAATTTGTCCATCATGATTGCGACATGGGTCGGCGGACTGCTCCTGAACTGTTTCCCGGCAAGCGGCGTCAAGCTCATCGTCTACCTGTCACTGGTCTGCTTTATCCTGGCGATCATCATCGCCTTCCAGTCGAAACGCACCCTGCGGTCTTCCAGAGGGCCGTCCACTAACTTATGAAAGAGAGAGCCATGAAAAAGTTTACCAATGCCCACATCTACCGCCAGCACGATGAAGCCCACGAGATCCTGGTCGATCAAGGCGTCATCAAACAGATCGGCAAAAATTTGCCCGAGGCAGATGAAGAAATCGATCTGCAGGGTCGCCTGGTGGTCCCGCCCTACGTGGATGCCCACCTGCACCTGGATTACGTTTACACTGGCGGTGGCAAAGACGCCAAGAACAAAACCGGCACCCTGTTCGAAGGTATCGCTCGCTGGCACGATGTCAAGAAAACCCAGACACTCGAAGACGCGAGGGAACGTGCGCTGAAGGGCATCGGGGAGGAGGTTTCCAACGGTGTCCAGTTTATCCGCACGCACATCGATGTGGACGATCCCAGGCTGACCGGGCTGAAAGCAATGCTGGAAATCCGGGAACAGCTCAAGGACAAGGTCACCATTCAGATCGTCGCGTTCCCGCAGGAGGGCATGTACGCCTACAAGGGTGGCGACGAGATGATCGAGGAGGCGCTGAAGATGGGCGCGGACTGTGTCGGTGCCATCCCGCACTTCGAGTGGGCCCGTGAGATCGGCGAGAAGTCCATCCACCGCACCGTTGAGCTGGCCGCCAAGTACGACAAACTGATCGACGTGCATTGCGACGAGACCGACGACGTGATGAGCCGCTTTGTCGAACTGCTCAACGCTCTTGTGATGGCCGAAGGTATCGGCACGCGCACGGCCGCAAGCCATACCTGCTCGTTCGGCTCGGCGGACAATGCCTACGCTTTCCGCATGATGAGTCTGTTCCAGCAGTCGGGGCTAAACTTTATTTCGCTGCCAACCGAGAATGCCTATCTGCAGGGCCGACAGGATACCTATCCCAAGCGTCGTGGCCTGACCCGGGTGAAGGAGCTCTGGGAAAGCGGCATCAATGTCTGTTTCGGCCAGGACTCCATCAACGACCCGTGGTATCCGGTCGGCAACGGCAATCTGATGAACATTCTCGACAACGGCATTCACCTTGCACAGACGATGTCGTTTGACGAGCTGGACCGGTGCCTGGACCTGATCACCTACAATGGTGCCAAGACTTTGAACGTGGAAGACCAGTACGGCATCGAGCAGGGCAAGCCCGCCAGCTTTCTGGTGCTCAACGCTGATTCGCCCTTCGAGGCCGTCCGCCAGCGCGCCGATGTGCTGGCATCGATCCGCCATGGCGAATACCTGTTCAAGCGGCCCGAGCCGAGCTACGAAGTCCCACTCGCTCTCTTCAGGAAGACGAAGTAGTGCTCATGCCTTTGCCTGATTGCAGGACAGCACCCGGTAACGGGTGCTATTGACCCGAGACGGAACGTGCAGCCAACCGGCAGGTGAGTTATCTTTGGCATCTCAATCCCGGGGCTGCGCATCGCCGGGGAATTGATCGTGGCGCGCATCGACTTCGGGATGCTGAATTCCACGTCGGAGAGCGAAATGCCCGAGGAGTCCTGGAAAGAGGCCGTGCGGATGGACGATGCAGCCTTCACTCCGCTGGCCATGCCATGCTCAGCGGACCCGTCACCATCGGTATAGCAACGGAGCGGGCGAGAACTTGGCCATTGTCGTGGCTGGTCTTGCACGCCTCCGCCTGGGTGGTCCGCGCCTTGCAACCGGCATGAACGCCATGGGCCGGATCATGGGCTTCCTGCTCGTCTGCGTGGAGATCCAGTTTATCCTGTCGAGCCCAGCGTTCTGGGACCCCATCCTGGACGCAAGCCGAAGTTGAGAAGCCTGCGACGGCAGGGCCTTCAAGATCCGTCAGCACGTTGTCGAGCTGCAGATCCATCTCCGCGAGTGCCTTCTGCATGTGCTGAATACTGCGCAACGCAAATAACTATATCATCAACCCTGACGCCACGTTCTTTGCGTCAATGCGCATTCATTTCCGCTTCGCTCAAATCACCGTGCTCAATGACCATTCGTTCGATGAACGCGGCTTCCTTCTCAGAACGGCAACCCTATGGCCGCCCATCGGCTTTGGTTCATAGCTGCCCCCCTCCCGCCAGTCTTTCACAATCCCCGTTGCCGTGCTCGCAGCTATCTCCACTTCGCTCCCGCTGATGGCGCCGACATTCCTCCGGACACCAAATTGATAAGACGTTTCTTCAGATCCTTCGATAAGGGCTTGGGCATGATGGGGTCCCCTTCCGTCATGATGCTCTCTCTTTATTGACCTTTTGGGAATACACCATCAACTCTATTTAAATGCCCCTTGCTCTAGTCTGATGTTCAAGACGAAATCGCAAGGATGCGAGCATGTTGCCGTTGCCGGCTGGCAGGGAGACCAGTGCGGGCGTGGGTGCTGCTCGCTATAGGCGCCTCCGCCCGAAACAGACTCTCCTTTACCAGATTGTCGAAGACTACTACCCGGCTTTCGTATCCCATATGGCGGCACGGGGTATGGCATTGCCGGGGTATTTCCAGCGGGAGTTCGAGGACCATCTCACATGTGACGGTCTGGAACACGGATTTCTGCGCGTACGCTGCGATACCTGTCATGCCGAACATCAACGACGTGGTTTCTGCGCCAGTCACGGGGCACGGCGGACCGCTGACTGTGAACTACCCGTGAACTTGTGGAGAAGTGGAGAAAGGGCGTTTATTTTTTCTATACGCAGGTCAGACAATACCATCAAACATACCATTAGAAAAGCCTGCTTGGTGGTACTAGGAAGCGCCTGACATTGCCAGACAAGATAGGAAATAACCCATTTATACAAAGGGTTATATTTGATTTACTGCTTGCAGGTGCTAGTCAGTGCCAGACGTGGAATCATTCCCACTCAATAGTTGCAGGAGGTTTCCCAGAAATATCATAAGTAACCCGGGAAATACCCGCTACCTCGTTAATAATGCGCCGGGAAACATGATCCAAGAAATCGTAGGGCAAATGAGCCCAACGGGCAGTCATGAAATCCACGCTCTCCACCGCCCGCAGGGCAACCACAAAATCGTAGCAGCGCCCATCACCCATAACACCCACAGACTTTACTGGCAAAAATACGGCGAAAGCCTGACTCACCTTATCGTACCAATCGTGAGTGTGTAATTCTTCAATAAAAATGGCATCCGCCAGACGAAGTAAATCCGCGTATTCCTTTTTAACCTCACCTAGAATCCGTACGCCCAGTCCCGGCCCTGGAAATGGGTGCCGGTAGACAAGCTCAAAGGGCAATCCTAGTTCAGTGCCGAGTTGGCGCACTTCATCCTTGAACAGCTCCCGCAGGGGCTCAAGGAGCTTTAGATTAAGCTCCTCGGGGAGCCCCCCTACATTATGATGGGACTTGATGACCTGGGCCTTTCCCGTTTTGCCTCCCGCGGATTCGATCACATCAGGATAAATGGTGCCCTGGGCCAACCACTGCGCATTAGACAATTTCGCGGCTTCTTCTTCAAAAACCTCGATAAATACCCGCCCAATGATTTTTCGTTTCGCCTCCGGATCGATCACCCCGGCCAAGGCTTCCAAAAACCTGGCTTCAGCCGAGATACGGATAACTTTAATGCCTAGATGACGGGCAAAAGTAGCCATAACCTGATCGGCCTCTCCTTGGCGCAGCAGGCCATTGTCCACAAACACGCAAATGAGTTGATCGCCAATGGCCTTATGCAACAAAGCCGCAGCAACCGAGGAGTCGACCCCCCCGGAGAGTCCCAGCAGGACGGTATCAGCGCCCACTTCGGTTCGTATATGTTCAATACTCTTAGCGATAATATGGCGGGGCTCCCAGAGGGCTTCGCAGCCACAAATATCATAGACAAAGCGCTCCAAAATGCGAATTCCCTGACGGGTGTGGGTCACTTCCGGGTGGAACTGGAAACCATAGAAACGCCGCTTCTCATCAGCCATTCCCGCCAGGGGCGCATGGGTCGTTGCAGCAATCCGCTTAAATCCCTCGGGCAAGCCTATCACCCGATCCCCATGACTCATCCACACATCCAATAACGCCTCACCTTCGGCGGTGGTATGGTCCTCGATATCCTGGAGCAACCGTGAATGACCATGGACGTACACTTGGGCATAACCATATTCCCGCTGGGCGGAGACTTCCACCCGTCCCCCCAATTGGGCTGCCATTACCTGCATGCCATAGCAAATGCCCAGCAACGGCACGCCCAGCTCAAAAATCAGCGGAGAGAGTCGGGGCGCGGTTTCCCCTACCGTAGAAGCTGGTCCACCGGAAAGGATAATGCCTCGTGGGGCAAAATCCCGCAGGGTCGACTCGGCCACATCATAGGGGTGAATTTCGCAGTAGACTCCCGCTTCCCGGACGCGGCGGGCAATCAGCTGGGTGTACTGGGAACCAAAATCAAGAATCAGGATACGGTGGGCGTAAAGATCGCTCATCTCAATCCATGCGATAGTTAGGCGCTTCCTTAGTAATCGCCACATCGTGGACATGGCTTTCTCTTACACCCGCTGCGGTCACCCGAATAAAGGTAGGCCGGGTGCGCATTTCTCCAATAGTGGCGCAACCCGTATAGCCCATGCTGGCCCGTAAACCGCCCACTAGTTGGCGCACAATGGCGCTGAGGTTACCTTTATAAGGAACCCGGCCCTCAATGCCCTCTGGAACGAGCTTATCCGCCTCGCCCGAGTTTTCTTGGAAATACCGATCACTGGAACCCTGCTGCATCGCCCCGATGGAACCCATGCCCCGGTAAGACTTATAGGTCCGGCCTTGGTAGAGTTCCACCTCTCCCGGCGCCTCCTCGGTGCCAGCAAGCATGCCCCCCACCATGACCGAATGGGCGCCTGCGGCAATGGCTTTGGCAAGATCGCCCGAGTAGCGAATACCCCCATCCGAGATGAGAGGCACATCCATACCCTCCAGAGCTTCAGCTACATCCGTAATCGCCGTGATCTGGGGAACGCCTACGCCGGCAACCACCCGGGTGGTGCAAATAGAACCGGGGCCAATGCCTACCTTGACCCCATCCGCGCCCGCATCCACTAGGGCCCGGGCAGCTTCTCCGGTAGCGATATTGCCGCCAATGACCTGAATTTCAGGGTATTCTGACTTAACCCAATGCACCTGATCCAAAACTCCCTGGGCGTGACCATGAGCCGTATCCACCACCAGCACATCCACCCCCGCCTCAACCAGGGCAGCACTCCTTTCCTGACCGGCGGGACCAATACCCACGGCCGCGCCAACACGCAGCCGTCCATGTTCATCCTTGCATGCCAAGGGATATTCCTTGGACTTCTGAATATCCTTGACCGTAATCAACCCCCGCAGTTTGAATTGGTCATCCACGACCAATACCTTTTCAATGCGGTATTGATGTAAAAGATCAACCACCTCGTCCCGTTCCGCGCCTTCTGGCACCGTGATCAAACGGGGTTGGGGAGTCATGATAGCGGATACAGGACTGTCGAAGCGGGTTTCAAAGCGTAGATCCCGGCTGGTCACAATGCCCACGAGCTGTTTCCCCTCGACTACGGGAACACCGGAAATGCTGTGGGCACGGGTCAGTGCCAGCACTTCGCCAATACTGGTATCCGGAGCGACGGTAATCGGCTCTTTGATGACCCCACTTTCAAACTTTTTAACTTTCCGCACCTCAACTGCTTGGCGTTCCACACTCATATTCTTGTGGATAATCCCAATACCACCCTCCTGAGCGAGGCTAATCGCCAACTGAGCCTCGGTTACAGTATCCATTGCTGCGGAGACAAGGGGAATATTAAGCTTAATAGCGCGGGTCAGTCGGGTTTCCAGATTGGCGTCTCGCGGCAAGACGCGAGAATGGGCGGGAAGGAGTAAGACATCATCAAAGGTAAGGGCTTCCTGAATCGGGCGCATAGCAAACTTGTGGTTCAATTAATACAATTAAAATCTTTTAATTATACGATTTCTCACCCTTAGGTACATAGTCCATTATAAAAGAATGGAAAATACGTCCTATAATTTAAATCCTGCCCGGGAAATCTACACCATATCACGCTTAGTGCGCGAAGCCCGCCACCTCCTGGAGGGCAGCTTTCCCCTGCTCTGGATCGAAGGAGAAGTATCCAATTTATCACGCCCTTCTTCCGGGCATTTTTATTTTACCCTTAAAGATAAAACAACCCAGGTACGTTGTGCCATGTTCCGCGGCCGCAACCGTTTGCTGGGGATTACGCTTGAAGAAGGAATGCAAATTCTGGCGCGGGTCCAAGTAGGACTCTACGAAGCCCGGGGCGAGTTCCAATTAATCGTCGAATACCTAGAGAAAGCGGGAGATGGAGCCTTACGCCGAGCCTTTGAAGCACTCAAGCAACGTCTCTCCTCCGAGGGTCTATTCGCTACGTCCCATAAACGATCCCTGCCCATCCTGCCACGGCAAATTGGAATCATCACTTCTCCTTCAGGCGCCGCTATCCGAGATATCTTAAGCGTTCTTAAGCGGCGTTTCCCCACTGTTCCGGTGCTGATTTATCCCGTCCCCGTCCAGGGGGAAGGGGCCGCGCAAAAAATCGCCACGGCAATTGCCAAAGCCGAACAACAGCATACTTGTGATCTGCTAATCTTGGCTCGCGGCGGCGGTTCTCTGGAAGATCTCTGGGCCTTCAACGAAGAGGCACTAGCCCGTGCCATCTACCATTGCCCTATCCCGATTATCTCTGGTGTTGGCCATGAAATAGACTTTACTATCGCCGATTTTGCCGCCGACCAACGGGCGCCTACGCCCTCAGCAGCAGCCGAAATGGCGGTTCCTGATAGCCGTGAATGGTATCGAAATGTTCTAAATCTTGAGCAACGGCTGGGATCTCTATTCCAGCAACGCTTGCGCTACCTCCGGCAATCGCTGGAAAGCCTGACTCAACGTCTCCGCCATCCCCAGGCCCGGTTACAAGAAGGCGCCCAACGGATCGATGAATTAGAACAACGCCTCGACCGAGCCTGGACTCACCTGAAGAGAGAACGGCTCCATCAGCTAGGTGGGTTGTCACTCCAATTACAAAGATTAAATCCAGCACAGTATTTAAAAGCCTGCCACTTGCGCTTAGGAGAGCTTAACCAGCTGCTCCATACTTACCAGCAACAGCACCTGGAAAAGCAGCGAATGCAGCTTGAAATGGCCCAGCGATCCCTCCAGGCGATAAATCCCCAAACAACCTTGGAGAGAGGATATGCCATTGTTACCGGACCTAAGGGAATTGTGCTACGTAAAGCCAGCCAGGTACAGCCTGGAGCAAGGATCGAAGTCCAGCTCGCAGAGGGCCATATTCGTGGTGAGGTAACGGAAACCCTAGATAAACCTTAGAAGCCGTTTTAAAAACGGCCCTTGGCAATAGGGCTGCCGCGAGGAACTTTTGTAAGGAGCGGGGGGGGGATAATCCCGTGGAAAATCGTAAAGAGAGGGAGCCTAGCTCGAAATTCTAGACTCCCTGCTAGCTTAAGAAAGTTCTCCTAAGAGAGGCGACATCCTAACGGTTAAGCTGCTCCAAAAAAGTTGTTTCATCTGGCGCCATATCTGACTTTGGCAGATCGCATCCTGCTACTCCCAGCATAAAGGCCAGGGTACATAGCAATAGCAGGCAACGGCTCGTTAGTTTCATAAATTCTCTCCTTAATATTTATAAAAATTTATAAGCTAAAAATACTACTCCCGTCCAAAGCTTTTGCCCAAACCTACCCTCCTCTCGGGGAGGGGCAGCTTCCCATAAGCGTCTGTCCAGGAACTCTTTATGCGAAGAGTTTTCCCGATTCTCAAATTATCTGTAAAGAGTCAGGTTCCTAGCTTCCTGGCATATTATTTTTAATTCCCTTAAATCAATATATAAGCAAAATTTTAGCGGAAAGCAAGCCCTCTCAGAGAATAATTTTTTCCCACAATATTAACGAGATGAAGGGAATAAAAAACAAATTTCCAAGCAAAGGGAATAACTTAACCTTTGCCGTCAGCTCCCTGCTTCCGGACTACTTGCAAATGCTTTAACCATTGAGCGGCCTGTTTGCTATAAGCTGAGGAAGCCTGAATTAACTTTAACGTCTGAATAGCATCCGCAAGGCGCCCTTGCTCATACCTCGCCTGACCCAAGAAAAAGCGGACCTGCCCAGGATCATCCAGTCCCCCTTTGCGCAAGGCTTGCCCAAAGGCTTCCTCTGCTTGCTCCCAGTCTTGCAGCTCGATGAAAACCTGGCCACGGCGAAAGGCCATTTTGCCATCCTGCCTCAGCCGCCCTGCCTCTTTAAAAGCAACAGCGGCCCGTTCCCATTCCCGGGCGGCAAGCCAAGCATTGCCAAGAGACTCCCAGTGTTTGCTGCTTGTTTGGATAATTTCATCCTTTAAACCCTGCTGCAAAACTTGCGCGGCTTTATAGGGAATATGGAGGTAACGATAAAGATTAGCAAGATGAATGAGACTTTTACTATCAAGAGACTCCATACGTGCTACTAGCGCCTCCACGGCTAACGCCCGATGCTCTTTATTCATCTCCATATATACCGCCCCCAACTGCTTCCAATACTGCTCCTTTTTAGGGAAGTAGCTTATCAAGGTTTCCAACACTTGGGCCGCCTGGGAATATTGCTTCAGCTCTAACCGGGCAGCAAGATGCAGTTGATACCAATCTTCCTGCGGCGCTTTGGCAAGCTCAATCGCTGCCTCAATATGAGGAATGACTTCGGCATACTGCTTCAAATGGTAGTAGGCACTAGCAGCCAATACATGGGCTTCCGCCGGAGGAGATTCCGCAGCCTTAAACCATGCTTCCAGGAACTGGAGAGCTTTTCCATACTGCTCCGTGACCATATAAAGTTGCGCCAGACTATAACGCAAATCATGGGCGACCCGGGCAGGCAATGCATCTAGGGCAAGGCTAGCTTTAAACGCTTGGATCGCCTTGGGATATTTTTCTAAAGAAGAATATACATAGCCGAGGGTTTGGAGTACCATCGCCTGCTCGTAAGCCTTACCGTTCACCTTGTCTTGTAAGGCGGTGAGTTGTTGAAGAGCAGATACATACTGCTGCTTGTCCATGAGCTTATGGACAGCGCTCAGAGATTCATAAGTAGCAGGAGTCAGAAGGTACTGCTCAGCCGCTTGGGCATTCAGCGATAACCCTCCCCCTAAGAGCAATACCTTCGCTAGCATAAAAAGCGGTAACCGCCCAGCCCACACTCCCGCAAGCGTACGGCTACGCTTTCTTAAGCACTGCATAAACCCTTCCACGCTTTGCAATCCCCTTACCTTGACAGATTAAACTCAATTTCCTGCGTAGCTCGTTGCTCTACCAATTGTCCCTCTATCTGTTTAGGCTTGAACTTCCAGCGCTTAATGGCCTGCAGGGCAGCTTGCTCAAAAATACCTGAGGGATGGGATTCAATAACCTCCGGATCACGGACCGAGCCCTCCTTCGTAATAATAAACGCAACGGTGACTGATCCCTCCAGGCCGCGGCGAGCCGCACGCCGTGGGTATTGAGGAGAAATCCTTACCAGAGGAAGCAGATCGCCCTCGCCCGCTGGCACGATGCCGGACCCTAAAGACGTTCCCGGCGTTTGTCCATAGTCCCCTAAATAAGGACCGTTACTCTTAAGGTTAAGTGGGAGTTCAATATGAGGAGTCACTTTGGCTAACGCCGACGGCTTGGGTTGAGGCGCTTGAACCCGAGGCATCATCATGGGCGGAGGTTCTTCTGGAGGCGGAGGCTTCTTAGGTAACTGGCGCTCCTTAGGTTGGGGGGGAGCCGAATCGCGCTTTAAGCGCACAAAATCCACTACGGTCGCTGTTTCAATCCCTTCCGGGCCCCGTTGCTGCCCAGCCACCATAAACGACATAAGCAACAACAATCCCAGATTGACTAGCCCGGCAATAGCAATAGCAATTAAGAATCTCACTGATCTTTAGCAGCAGCGATAGAAACGTCCGTTACCCCAGCCAACCTGACCTGATCCATCACATGGATCACCAGTCCGGTTTTGGAATCCTCATCAGCCACGATAACCACGGCCCCCTCCGGATTCTCGGCATACAAGCGTTCCACATTGGCCCGCACCGCACGAACATCGATCTGCCGCTGATCCATCCAGATCTCATTATTAGCGCGGATAGCAATAAGAATATTGCCGCGTTCCTTACGTACTGCCGTCTTTGCCGAAGGACGATTGACCTCAACCCCCGTTTCCTTCACAAAAGAGGTGGTCACAATAAAAAAAATCAGCAGAATAAACACCATATCGATCAAAGGAGTAAGGTTGATATTTACTGCCGATCCGCTTTGGCGTTGGCTATACCGTTCTCTCATCGTTTCTATTCCCGGCGCAGGGAGTCGCTAGTGTACTGAATGGCCCGCTGGACCCGATGCTCCAGATTAGCGCTAAAATAAAGTCCTGACAGAGCGGTCACCAAACCGGCCATCGTTGTGATCAAGGCAATAGAAATACCTCCCGCAAACCCGCGGGCATTACCCGTACCAAAAACCGTCATTACATCAAAAACCTGAATCATCCCCATCACCGTACCTAATAAACCCAGCATGGGCAGCACCGCCGCCAAAGTCTTTATGAGTAGGAGGAAGCGGTGCAGGCTAACAGAGATCTCGGCAACCATTCCTTCCCGAATACGCTGGGCATACCAAGACTGACGATCTTGCCGTTGCTGCCATTGCCCGAGAAATTGCCGTAAACGCGCAGGGTAAATCAAAAATAAAAAATAATACCGCTCAACAATCAACGCCCACATTAATAAAGAGGCTATAAGAATGAGCCACAAAACAATACCGCCCTTCTCCAGCAATAGCTCAATGCGGAATAAGCTATCAGACAGCACTCCCATCCCTTTCCCTGTTCTCCTCCAGTAACCCCTGTTTCTCTTCCGCTAACCGGGCCACAATAGCCGCGCTTTCCTCATCCAACACTTGTACTAGGCGGTTACTCTTACTGGAAAGACTACTATGAATCAGCAACACGGGAATAGCCACTGCCAGCCCTAATTCCGTAGTTACTAATGCTTGGGAAATACCCCCAGACATCAACTTGGGATCACCCGTTCCAAACAGCGTAATCGACTGGAAAGTTTCGATCATACCCGTGACCGTGCCCAAAAGACCCAAAAGCGGTGCAATAGCCGCCAGGATTGCCAGTGTCGGCAACCCCCGCTCAATACTTGGAATCTCTTTTAGAATAGCTTCATCCAGTTTAAGACTCAGCGTTTCCACATCCTCCCTGCCACCAGTATAGGCCCCTAGTATCCGCCCTAGAGGGTTATTTTCACTAGGCGTTTTTTGCTGGCGCTGACGATCGATGCGCCGCCCGATAATCAGGAGGAAAATAAACCGTTGCAGAGCGATGAGCAGTGCAATCGCCCCAAGACCCAGTATTAAATAACCAATCCATCCACCCTGCTGGATTCGCTCTAACAGGCTGGGATTCCGTACCAAAAGCGAAAGGATAGCGCCCCGGCTCGGGTCCACCGCCATGGGCACAACCTCGCCGCTTTCCGCCTTCTCGAACTCAGCCGCAGCTTCAAGAAAGCGGGAGGGGGGCTGCCGATTAAGCTCCACCAGCCCGGAAACAGGCTCGGCAAGATAGCGCAGGTATTTACCCTCAGAAACAGCGGTAAAGGTCCCTATCCGTGAAACTTCCCGTGTCTCAACTGCTCCGCCTGCCGTAATCACGGGAGCCGAAAAAGTGACAACTTTTCCCGATTCTGTCATCTGCTCCTGCAAGCTCAACCACAATTGGCGCAGTTCAGCGATGGTTGGTAACGCCTTGTGCGCTACCATGGCTGACAGATCCTCGGCACGTCCAGGAAATTGGGCCGATACGAGAGAATGGTTAATAATTTGCAGGAGGTCATTGGTTGCTTGCCGAGCTACCCCAAATAGCTCTCCCAGAGAGGCAGAATGCTCCTTGAGTTGAGTCTCCCTTGACGCCAAAGCTTTTTCATTTTGTTCAAAAGCTTGCCTCAACTTTTCTTCTCGCTGCTCAGCGGCCTGAAGCTCTGCTTTTGCCTTTGCTAGCAATTCCTTTTGTTGGTTGCGGGCAGCAAGAAAACGCGCTTCCCGCTTTGCATTTAACTTGCGATCTTGAAGGCTGTCCTGGCGGACCTGCTCCAAGAGCTGGTCCAATGTTTTCGGCGCCTGAGTACCCCAAGCATTCAGCGGGGTCCACCATGAGATCACGCCAAGGAGAAATATTAAGCCTTTTACCCCAAGCAATACCTGCTTGCCCTTAAGTAGGGCATAAAACTTGGCCGTTCTCACTGCCTGGCCTCCGGCGCTTGAATGGGGAGCAATAATAGATCCGGCGGGGCCTGCTTACGGGCAATGAGGAGGCCCTCAGCGATGGCAGCCCGATAGTGATCAGGCAAAATCGTCCAGCGTTGCTCATGAGCATTCCAACGCCCAGAGGTCTTACCATCCAGAGTGTAAAAAAGCAGAGCCGTGCGCCCAATCCGAAGAAAATCGACTGTATGAGGTTTTCCATCCATATCCAACGTTCCCCGGTAGGCTTCAATGGTCCGTCCATATTCCACTTCTACTTGATAGGCCTCTATAAGGCGCCGGTACTTCTCTGACAAGCTTACGTCCGCTCGATCCATGAGAAGCTGAAGCTGCTCGATACGAGTCTGACGCTCTTCCGGAAGAAAAGGCAGGTCCAATGCCACAAATTGCTTCAAGGATGAAACCATGCGCAGCATCAAAGGTACAATTTCCCGCTGAGTAATTTCAATATCGGTTAGCTGTTGTTGCAGAGAAGTAAACTCTTCCTTTTGAGAGCGAATTAATTTCTCTAACTGACGGTTATAAGTACGAAAACTGTCAAGCTGGGTTGTTACCTGGCGATATTCCGCCAAAAGCCCCGCCGTCTCCTCAGATAGAGCATCGATTTTGCGCTGTGATCTCGAAGCCGCCTGATCCGCCTTGACCTGCGTGTCAATAGCACTCTCCAGCGGAGCCCCTATCCCCTGCATGGTAACCCCCATGCCAAGGGCCAAAAATATATAGAAGCTTAATTTAGCTAACTTCTGAGGCATAAATTTTTTCAACTCTCAAATAAATAAACTGCTTCATTGCCCTACCAATATTTGCAAAAAAGCACTATATAATTCTGGGTCCACCGACAGCGGAAAAACATCCCTCTGAAATAGCTAAAATCCAAATTAAAGATAATTCTTTCTTGATAAACGGACCACATAATAATTTAAATACAAACTATTCTCAATAAATTCTTGTTAGATAAATTTACTAGAGAACCCTTTCACTAAAGCCCCACATATCCCCCATGGAACCCATACCAACCGCTGATATTCTCCAATTTAGCCCCTCAAAATCTTAAATCTCCACCATTTCAAAATCGTCCTTACCTGCGCCACAATCGGGGCAAAGCCAAGTTTCAGGAACATCTTCCCATTTGGTGCCGGGGGCAATGCCATCCTCGGGCCAGCCTTCCGCCTCATCATAAATAAAGCCACAAATAATACACATATAGCGCTTCATAAGCCGTTCACTCAATCTATATATAATGAAATCCATGGGGTACGATGAAGCGGATTCTCGCATGTTTTTTCAGCATGGGAAAATCGCATCTCAGCCAGGAGATTGATAAACTTTTATATTTATTTATATCTTAGTTATCCACGCATACCCATGAGCAGTTCCATTCGCGGCCTTTATGCCATCGCTGACACCCACCTATTGCCCCGTCAAGATTTAGGCAATGCCGTTGCCCTAGCATTACAGGGTGGCGCTTCTCTAATCCAATATCGGGATAAAAGCCAAGAGGTAGCACGGCGCTATGAAGAGGCCGAGTCCTTGCACCAAATCTGCCGCCAATATCAAGCACCGCTGATTATTAATGACGATGCTTTGCTTGCTGCTGAAATTGGCGCAGAGGGCGTTCACCTGGGACGGGATGATTCTTCTATTAGGTCAGCCCGAAAGATTCTGGGTGCCAAGGCAATTATTGGTATCTCTTGTTATAATGAACTGGCGCGGGCAATTGCAGCGGAGCAAGCCAGCGCCGATTATGTGGCCTTCGGCCGGGTATTTCCATCCATTACAAAACCAGAACCCGTTTGGGCTTCCCTGGCATTGCTGCGAGAAGCCCGAAAGAGTTTAAACCTGCCGATTGTAGCCATTGGCGGCATCACACCGGAAAACGCGCCACAAGTTATTGAAGCGGGTGCCAGCGCGGTCGCCGTGATCGGCGGACTCTTCAGAAGCCAGGATATCCGCGCCACCGCCGCTGCCTATCAGCAACTTTTCCCAAGCTGGCGTTTACCTAAACCCCGTCTTTCCTAACCTTTTCCGTAACGTCCGATGAGCGAAAACAACTATATTTTTGATGTCACCGAAACCAACTTTGCCGAACAGGTGCTGGCGAAATCCCACCAAGCCCCTGTCCTCGTGGATTTCTGGGCAGCTTGGTGCCAGCCTTGCCAAATGCTCATGCCTCTTTTAAAGCAGTTAGCCGAAAGCTACCAGGGCCAATTTTGGCTAGCCAAGGTAAACGCTGACGAAGCGCAAAGCTTAACCCATCAGTACGGAGTGCGCGGTCTGCCCACTTTAAAACTGTTCCGCCATGGCGAAGTCGTTGAAGAATTGGTGGGTGTCCAACCGGAATCGGCTATCCGCGCTGCCATTGATCGCCATCTCATCCGCGAATCCGATCGGCTGCTGGAGCAAGCCCAAACAGCACGGGCAACTGGACAAAAGGAGCGGAGCCTTGAGCTCTTGCATAGGGCTGCAGAAATAGACCCCAAAAATCAACGTGTCTCCCTAACCCTAGCAGAAACCCTCCTCCAACAAGGAGAAATAGCAGAAGCCGAACAAATTCTAACGGCACTACCCCGCGAAATACGGGAGGAAGAACCCGCAAGCGGCCTACTGGCGCAGATCGAATTTACTGCCCTTGCCAGCCATGCCCCAGATATCGCGCTTCTAAAGCAACGTCTCAAAGCAAGTCCGGAGGATTCCGAGGCCCGTTATCTCCTTGGCGTACAGCAAGCGTTTTCTAGGGATTACCAGGGCGCCTTGGAACAATTCCTGGATCTGCTCAAGCGGGATCCCAAGTATGGAGACAGCGCTGCCCGCAAAGCTCTACTAGCCGTGTTTAACATACTCGGCTCCGATCACGAGCTCGTTCCCCATTATCGGCGACAAATGTTTCGTTGCCTGCACTAAGCCGGGCGAAAATTTCCCCAAATAATTCAAAATTTCAGATAAAAGGAGAAGTTTTCCAATGGAGAATTGGCGCCTCTTATTATTTTTTTTAGCTATTGTCACCTCCGGAAACACCCACGCCGAAGAAACTTTAACACCGCAAGAAACCACCACAAAAGATTCAGCTTCGCCAACGATTACGGCGGTTAAACCCAATCCTGTTCCAGGAGCCCAGCAACGGCAATGGATCAAGCTAATCGGAGAAGGCTTTAGCGCGAATTCAAAAGTCATGTTGCGCCTTGGGGAGCGGATTTTCCCCATCCCCTCCGAACGGACCCGGTTCACAAACGGCCAAGCACTGGAAATCTATGTCAACGTTTCCACGGGACCCGCTACCTGGCAGGCGCAAGTGAGCAACCCGGAGGGGCAGAAGTCTAAACCCATTAGCTTTGAGGTCAAGCCGCCAGCCGCAATTGCCTCGCAGCAACAAGCAGCAGAAAAACAAGAAAGAACGGCTGAAGTAGAGGCCCTGGAAAAAAAAGCGGAACAAACCAATGGAAAAATAGATCAGGCCAAGGAAACCGCTGAAAAAGCTAAACTGGAAGCAGTAAAAGCTTCTGCCGAAAAAGCAGCAGTACAACAACAAGTGGAAAAAACAGCTCAGGCAGCCAGAACGGCCCAACAGCAATTAGAGGCCGCCAAAGCCCAAGCCACGGGAAATCCAGCCGGCCAAAAAAAAGTTCAAAAGCTAGCAGAAGAGGCAGAAAAACGCGAACAGGCGGCTACCGCTGAGAAAAACAAGCTTGCCGCCATCGAAGCTAAAGAGCAGGCCGCGAAAGAAAAAGCAACCGTCACGGAAACTAAAATTGAAAAACTTCAACAAGAATTTGCCGAATTAAGAAAGCAGCGGGCAACAAAGCGGACTTTCCTAGAGCAAGCCACGACCGCAGTTTGGATTAGTTTAGCGGGCTTTATTATTTGGTTTATAAAAAGGCTTGCCGTCAATAAGTTTGAAAGTATAACGGTAAAAAAAGAGGAGGTCCGGGAAGGCAGCACCAGGCTAAGAACCCTGGTGTTACTACTCAACTGGCTCGGCACCATTCTAATTGTGCTCACTGTGGGCTATCTCATCCTGGATGAATTTGGCATTAACATGGCGCCGATTTTAGCCAGCGTGGGAATTGCGGGCCTTGCCCTAGGTTTCGGGGGACAATACCTCATCCGGGACATCATCAGCGGCATTTTTATTCTGATAGAAGGGCAATACAATATTAATGACATCGTCCAGATCGGAGAATTTTCAGGAGTGGTCGAGACAGTCAACCTGCGCCATACCCAATTACGGGACCTCAATGGCCGCGCTATCTATATCCCTAACGGCGAAATCAAGGCAGTCATTAATTTTACCAAGGGCTATGGACAGATGGTCCTCGATATTAGCGTCGCCTACAAGGAAAATATCGACCATGTCATGGAGGTGATGACAAAAGTCGTGGAGGAAATGCAGCAGGCGCCAACATGTGCCAGGTCCATTAAAGGCTTTGAAATGTTTGGGGTGGAGGATTTTGGGGAGTCAGCAGTCACCATTCGCTGCCGTTTTAAAACCAGAGCCGGTAAACAATGGGAAATTGCCCGGGAGTACCGGCGGCGACTGAAAAATCGTTTTGATGACCTAGGGATTGAAATTCCATTTCCCCATCGAACCTTAAACTGGGAGAAGCCCCCACAAAACTGCCAGACGGAGGAATGTGAGCCAACCACCAGGAGCGCCTCTGCCCCTAGTTAGCCCCCCTAAAGCTTTTAATGGAAAATAGACAATGCAGTGGGTTTTTCTGTCACTGGCTATCCTAGCGGAAGTGATTGCCACCTCATCTCTGAAGGCCGCGGCTGGATTTACCCGGCCCGGCCCATCGCTAGCCGTTATTCTCGGCTACGGCGCAGCCTTTTATTTTTTATCCCTTACCCTGCGCACTCTCCCTGTTGGCGTTGCTTATGCGGTCTGGTCAGGGGTTGGCGTAGCCTTAATTACCCTCATTGCCTGGCTTTTTTATGGGCAGAGCTTGGATGCACCCGCGCTCCTTGGGCTCGCGCTCATCATGGCAGGCGTGGTGGTACTCAATGTTTTTTCAAAATCCATTGCCCCTTAATGGGGGTCCCGCGCAACAAGCACCTTATTCGCTGGTGGAGAAATCTAGCCTCACCTTATGATTATGATATATTGCCCCTGGAAAATAAAAAGCGCCCTTAGCCATTTCGAGTGCACAAAATACCCAATTTTTTACCTAACGCCGTGATACAAATAGCAGAGGTTTTCTCATGACCCAGATCCATTCAGATGACTTGTTTCGACGGGCCCAAGCTCATATTCCCGGCGGGGTCAATTCTCCCGTGCGCGCCTTCAAGGGCGTTGGCGGGGAGCCCGTGTTTTTTACCCGCGGCGAGGGTGCTTATCTCTATGATGTGGACGATAACCGTTATATCGACTACGTCAACTCCTGGGGGCCTTTGATTGTCGGTCATACCCATCCAGAAGTGGTTACAGCGGTCCAGGAAGCGGCAGCTCAGGGACTGGGCTTTGGCGCTCCGACCGCCACTGAAATCGAAATGGCTGAAACTCTGTGCCGTCTCGTCCCTAGCATGGATCTGGTCCGCATGGTCAGCTCAGGCACGGAAGCCACCATGAGCGCTATCCGACTCGCCCGTGGTTTTACCGGGCGGGACAAGATATTAAAGTTTGAAGGTTGCTACCACGGTCACGCCGATTCTCTGCTGGTGAAAGCCGGCTCAGGCGCCCTGACCCTAGGGGTACCCACCTCTCCCGGTATTCCCCTGTCGGTAGCCGAGCATACCCTGACCGTTAGCTACAATAACCTAGCGGAGGTCCAGGAAGTTTTTAACCATTTTGGCGAGCAAATTGCCGCCATCATTGTCGAGCCTGTTGCCGGAAATATGAATTGCGTTCCGCCTGTTCCAGGTTTTTTAGAGGGATTGCGGACTATCTGCGATAATCACGGCAGTGTTCTAATTTTTGATGAAGTCATGACCGGTTTCCGGGTCGCCCTGGGAGGCGCTCAGGCATTGTATGATGTCACCCCGGATTTAACCACCCTAGGCAAAGTGGTGGGTGGCGGCCTGCCGGTAGGTGCCTTTGGTGGCCGCCAGAAAATTATGGAGATGATCGCCCCCCTAGGACCCGTCTATCAAGCCGGTACTCTCTCTGGCAATCCAGTGGCCATGGCGGCTGGATTGGCCACTCTCAAACTGATCCAGGCCCCTGGGTTTTACGAGCATTTATCCCGCCAAACCCAAAAGCTGGTGAATGGTATCCTAGGCCGGGCCCGTGACGCGGATATTCCCATGACGGCCAATCAGGTGGGAGGCATGTTTGGCCTCTTCTTCACCGGAGAGGAAGAAGTCACCTGCTACGAACAAGCAACCCACTGCCATCTGGATCGTTTTAAATCCTTCTACCATGGCATGTTGGAGCACGGCATTTACTTTGCTCCCTCTGCCTTTGAGGCAGGTTTCGTCTCCAGTGCCCATAACGACGAACACATAGCGGCCACCCTGCAAGCAGCAGAACAGGTGCTGGCTAAACTATCGCTCTAGCAGATGAAATTATGTAAATTTATGAAAATCCGCCCTGCTGCCGCACCCAGCCCATACTCTTTAAGCTAATGCCTGTATCCCCTAGCAGATGCGCAATTTGTTAAAATTGCGCCCATGGATATTTCCTCTTTACTCAACCCGCTAAATAAAGCCCAACGTGAGGCCGCCGCCGCCCCTCCAGGGCACCATTTAGTACTTGCTGGAGCAGGCAGCGGAAAAACCCGAGTCCTGGTCCATCGGATGGCTTGGCTGATCCGCAGCCAAGGGATTGCTCCCGTCAATCTCCTGGCCGTCACTTTTACCAATAAGGCCGCCGGAGAAATGCGGGGGCGCATCGAGGAATTACTGGAAACGCCTGCGGGTGGCATGTGGGTGGGAACCTTTCATGGCATTGCCCACCGCTTGTTACGGGCCCATTGGCAAGAAGCCCAGCTTCCCCAGGACTTTCAAATTCTGGACTCCGAGGATCAATACCGCTTGATCCGCCGGATTTTGCAGAATCTCAATCTGGATGAAAGCCGCTGGCCGCCACGCCAGGCCCAATGGTTTATCAATAGCCATAAAGATAAAGGGCTCCGCCCCCAGTACCTTGAAGAGGGCACTAATCCCCATGTTCGGCAGCAAATTCGTATCTATCATGATTACCAAAGCCATTGCGAGCGCAGCGGTTTGGTGGACTTTGCCGAGCTTTTGTTGCGGGCTCACGAACTATTACGGGACCATGCCCATGTACTCCAACACTACCAAAACCGTTTTACCCATGTTTTAGTGGATGAATTCCAAGATACCAACGCCATTCAGTACGCTTGGCTGCGATTATTAGCCGGCCATCAGGGAGAACTCTTTATTGTCGGTGATGACGATCAATCCATCTATGGCTGGCGGGGAGCGCAGATTGAGAATATTCAGCAGCTAAGCCGGGATTTTCCCACTATACGGACACTCCGCCTGGAACAAAATTACCGTTCAACGGGTGTTATCCTCGCTGCGGCTAATGCCGTCATTGCCAACAATACGGAGCGTCTAGGGAAAAATCTTTGGACGGAGAGCGAAGATGGCGAGCCTATTAAAATCTACCAAGCCTCTAACGAACGGGATGAAGCCCATTTTATAATCGAACGTATCCATGCCTGGAAAGCCCAAGGAGGAGCGGGTTCCGATATCGCCGTACTCTACCGCTCCAATGCCCAATCCCGAATAGTAGAAGCCGCCTTGGTCGAGGCAGGCATACCCTATCGGGTCCATGGGGGACTGCGATTTTTCGAGCGGGCTGAAATTAAGGATGCCCTGGCTTACCTGCATTTGGTAACGCATCAAAATAATGATTCCGCCTTTGAGCGAATTGTCAACACCCCGCCACGGGGTATTGGCGAAAGGACACTCTCCCAAGTCAGGGAATATGCCCAGCAGACGGGGGTTTCTCTGTGGCAGGCCACCATCCAGCTTGCCGCTCAGCAGCAACTCCCCGCGCGCAGCGCCACCGCCCTGCGGCACTTTCACTCACTGATAGAGCACATGGCCACGGATATCATGGAGCTTTCCCTGCCCGCACAAATTGAGAGCGTACTCGACCATAGTGGTTTGCTCAACCACTATCGCAAGGGCCGTGGCGAAAAATCCCAATCACGCTTGGATAACCTAAAAGAACTCATTAATGCTGCTTCCCAGTTTAAATCCGAAGATCCAAGCCTGGAAACACTATCAGAGTTTTTAGCCCACGCTGCCCTAGAGTCGGGGGGGACTCAAGCTGAAGGCTGGGAGGACTGTGTGCAATTGATGACTTTGCATGCAGCAAAAGGACTGGAATTCCCCCTAGTATTTATGATCGGCATGGAAGAGGGCCTCTTTCCAAGCCCCCAAACCCGCCATGAACCGGAGCGATTGGAAGAAGAACGCCGCCTCTGCTACGTGGGGATGACTCGGGCTCAGCGCCACCTCTACCTCATTTACGCAACACGCCGCTGGCTGTATGGTTCGGACAACTATCCCCAGCCCTCCCGTTTTCTCCATGAGATTCCCACTGAACTGACCTCCGAGCAGCGGCCCCGCATCGATATCATTCATTCCGGCAGTGTTCCCCGGCCTACCGCGCCTGTTTCTTCGATAGATGGATTTCGAATCGGCCAGCGGGTCAGTCACCCCAAATTTGGCGAGGGAGTCGTATTAAATTTAGAAGGAAAAGACAATCAGAGACGCATTCAAGTCAATTTTACTCAAGGAGGAGCTAAATGGCTGGTGGTGATCTACGCTAATCTCCAAATCATTTAAATCCCCTACTATCATTGGCTGCTTTTCCACTTTCTGGCGTTGGCGCAAAGCGGGCACTCAAAATTTGAAGGTAACAGGCATGGTCCAAATGACGAAACGGGTTTCAACATTCCTCTTGTTCTTGGTATTGCTCAGCCTTAGCGCCTGCCGCTCCGAATCCCCAAATACCACTATCGAAGGCCCCTCAACCCCAATCATTCACTGGCGAATGGTGACGACCTGGCCGCCTGGCTTCCCCGTTCTCCAGGAAGGAGCGGAACGCTTTGCCCACGATATCAAAGCCATGAGCGGAGGACGGCTTAACATCAAAGTCTTTGCGGGCGGGGAATTAATTCCACCACTGCAAACCTTCGAAGCAGTTTCCCAGGGAGCGGTACACATGGGCCATGGCTCGGCCTATTACTGGGCCGGCCGGATTCCCGCCGCGCAATTTTTCTCCACCGTCCCCTTTGGTATGACGGTCAAGGGCATGAATACCTGGCTTTATGAGGGTGGCGGACTGAAGCTATGGCGAGAAATTTACGCTCCCTATCATGTGATTCCCTTTCCACTCGGCAACACTGGGGTCCAAATGGGCGGATGGTTTAATAAGAAAATTGAATCTACTAAAGATCTGGAAGGTCTCAAAATGCGTATTCCCGGTCTCGGTGGCAAGGTTTTCGCCAAGGCTGGCGGTAATCCGGTGCTTCTAGCAGGGGCGGAGGTCTATACCGCTTTGGAGCGTAATACTATCGATGCCACCGAATGGATCGCCCCCTTCCATGATTTACGCTTGGGCTTGAACCGGGCCGCCCAGTATTACTATTATCCCGGCTGGCATGAACCAGGCGCGGTGCTGGAATTGACTGTCAATAAAAAAGCCTGGGAATCTCTGCCTGAAGATCTCCAAGCTATTATTTCCACAGCTGCCCAAGCTGAAAACTTGCGAATGAGCTCGAAAATGGAAGCAAGAAATGCACAAGCACTGAGTGAACTGCAAGCGCAGACGCACACCAAAATTCTAGCTTTCCCCCACGATGTGCTCACCAAGCTACGTCAGCTTACCCAGCAAATGCTAGCAGAACATGCGGCTAACGATCCCCAATTTAAGCAAGTCTATGAAGCCTACAGCGCTTTTAGGAAAAAATTTGATGCCTGGGATGCTATTTCAGAGCGCGCCTATCAACGTGCATTAGAGAAATAACACTTTTTCGAAGCAACACTTGGCAAGCTGCTGAATATTATTCTTTAATAATGGTGCCAACCGCCCCTTCGCCAATAGAACCGGTAAGGGTAATTATAATACCAGCGGCGATAAAATAGCGGCTGCCAGCGGTTACGCCATTTGAAATAGGCATCTTCTGCCTGCCGGGCTTCTCTTGCCTCCACCAAAATCGTTTGCGCTTCTTCATTACCACGGCCCGCCGCAATAGACAGCCATTTTTCAGCCTCACGGGGGTCCGAGCCTAGCTCTTCAAGACCTGTTAAGTAGAGCTGTCCCAAGGCTACTTGAGCGTCGAGATTACCCCTTTCCGCCGCACTGCGCATCCATTTGAGCGCACGGTAGCTATCTTGCGGCACCCCATCACCACGGAAAAACCGCAGCCCTAGATCGTACGCAGCCTGGGGATCCCGTTGCGCAAGTATTTCCAGGGCTGCAATACGCCCCTCTGGGTCTTCATCGGGTACCGCGGCAGAGGAATCGTAGGTAGCGGAATCACTAGGACGATAGGAACAACCTTTAGAATCACAAACACGTATCATTGCCGCAGGGGGGGCTTGAGTACAGGCTATTAGCATTGCACACAACATTAGTCCACATAAAAGCCCTATGCCTAGCTTCTGAATGCTTATTCTTTTCATTGCTGGTACAGCTAAATTCCACGTAGATAAAAAATGATACATCATGATAAGGTTATGCTCGCTTATAGTAGTGTTTTTCAATAATTAGCGAAATTTAAGTAGAGAATAAAAATATTATGTTGAATTTCCTCAGATTACAGAAACTACTTTTCATAGGTTGTAGTTTTCTCTTTGCGGGCTGTGTAACCACCGGAGACCAGCACACAGCAGTATCCGGAGCCGCAGGGGGAGGCGCCAGCGTAGATGCCAACACCTCGTTAGAACGATGCGAGCAACCCTTAGGAACACTGGCGGTAGACGATGGCCGGGCGGCAGATTGGTATGGTCGCTTTGGCAGTACCACCCACGTCACCTCCATTGAGCCATTACTCCGGCTTGCAGTACAACAGTCGAACTGTTTTGTCATTACCACTATAGGCAACCTGCGCACCGACAGCCGCCTAACCCGAGTCACCGATTTACAGCGTAATTCCGGGGAATATCGTGCTGGCTCAAAACAACACAAAGGACAACGGGTAGCCGCCGATTATTATCTGGAGCCACAAATTATTATTGATGATTCATCCCTGGGCCAAGTGGGTGGGGCACTCGGCGGATTAGTTAACAGCACGGTGGGATTACTCGCCGGCGCGCTTGAAACAAAAGCATCGGTCGTAACCCTTTCCTTGTATGATATCCGCTCGGCAGTACAAATTTCAGCCTCCGAGGGGAGTTCGACCGCTACCAATTATGGCGCGGCCTTGGGTGCATTTGGAGGAAGCGCGGCAGGTGGCCTAGGTGGCTTTTCAAAAACACCGGAAGGCAAAGCAACTGTCGCTGCTTTTATGGATGCCTACAACGGCATGGTACAAGCCCTAAGAAACTACGAAGCACAAGACGTGAAAGGAGGTTTAGGCCGTGGCGGCACGCTGCAGGTTAAGTAACTCAAACAACAATGTTTATTAATTACGCTATTGTATCTTTAAGTTACTAAAAATCTGTGGGATTTTATTCTAAAATATAGCCAGGATAGGTGACTCAATATTTAATAAGCCGGGTCTGGAGCAAGATTCAGAGAAGCGGTTTGCAAGAGCCGGGAGCACAGTAGCAGAGCAGCCGGATGCCCATTACCCCCGCTTCTAAGCAACAGCCTTCGCGAAACGAGAGGCGCGTCTTTTGGGCTGCGCTAGTCACCGGCGTTTTTACAATTATAGAGACCATCGGTGGAATACTCTCCGGCTCTCTCGCTTTGCTAGCCGATGCGGGGCATATGCTGGCGGATACCGCCGCCCTAACGCTAGCCTGGCTCGCTTTTCGAGTGAGCCGTAAACCCGCCGATGCTCGCCGTTCCTATGGCTATCAGCGATTTCAGGTGCTTGCGGCTTTAATCAATGGACTAGCCCTGTTTTTCATCGTCATCTGGATCTTCCTTGAAGCTATTGCCCGGTTCCTGGAACCCGTTGAGATACTAGCTGGTGTCATGCTAGCAGTCGCGGTAGCAGGTTTAGTTATTAATCTCCTAACCTTCGCTATTCTTTATGGCGCCGATCACCACAATCTTAATCTCCGCGGCGCCCTATTACACGTATGGGGAGATTTACTGGGCTCGGTAGCTGCCCTAACCGCCGCCGCCGTGATTCTCGTAAGCGGCTGGACCTTTATCGATCCCTTGTTGTCATTATTTGTCGCCCTACTCATTCTCCGCAGCGCCTGGATACTGATGAAGAAATCAGCCCATATCCTGCTAGAGGGTAGTCCAGAATGGTTAAATGTAGAGGAGTTACGCACCCAACTAATAGAGACCGTTCCTGATGTAGAAGATATCCACCATGTCCACGTTTGGTTACTCACCTCTGAGAATCCGCTCCTCACACTCCATGCAAACATCTGTCAAGGCGGCAACTACGATCAAACTTTGATGGCTATCAAGGAATGTCTTCACCAACAATTTGGGATCGAACACTCCACCATCCAAATCGAAACTCATCGCTGCGCGGACAAAACGCCTAGCCCATGATCGCCTGCCGCCCGATTGGGTGAGGGTTTACGCCGGATTTTGCTCAACAAAATAGTCTATATTTTAATGAGGAAAGTATCCTGAAATATCAATAATACAGTGCGGTTCAAACGCTTTTCTAAAAATCCGGTTGGCAAGGACTACGTGGTTGGCGATATACACGGTACCTATAGCTTACTGGCGCAAGCGCTAAAACGCGTGAACTTTGACCCCAACCAGGATCGGTTATTCGCCGTTGGCGATCTGGTAGACCGGGGCCCCGAATCCCCTGACGCCCTCACTTGGCTTGAATACCCCTGGTTCCATTCCTGCCGAGGCAACCATGACGAGTTTGTTATTAACGCCCAAAACCCTGACTTTGATGGGGCCTGGTGGATGCTGGTTAACGGCGGAGAATGGTGGTTGGACCTAGATCCAACGACCCGACATCTTTTTTCGGAACGTTTCCAGCAGCTTCCTCTCGCCATGGAGGTTGAAATAGACCAGGGCAAGGTTGGAATCGTTCATGCTGACGTTCCTTCCCAGCTCAATTGGGCGCAGTTCACGGCCGCCATTGAGCGGGGCAGTCCCGCTATCCAGCAATATGCCCTTTGGAGCCGCAATCGCGCTACCGGCAAGTGTACTGTCCCGGTTGAGGGTATTGAGCGAGTCTACTGTGGACATACCGTCATCAAAAGCGGCACTATTAAAATAGTAGGCAATGTGTACTTCATCGATACCGGCGCTGCCTATGCCTTTCCCAGTGCTAGACTGACCCTCCTCCCTTTAACTGACCAGCAAAGCTAAGTTGCTTTTATATAAAGGGCAGCAAACTTCGTAAGATTAGTTTAATCATGGGTTTCATCCCCCGTGGCCACAGGCCGGGTTCCATCGGTGATCCACTGGCTCCAGGACCCAGGATATAACCGTGCCCCCTGAAACCCCGCAATTTCCATGGCAAGTAAATTATGGCAGGCAGTGACGCCGGAGCCACACATGCACACCACTTGCTCTGACGGTACCTCCCCCATCTGCTTTCGAAAAGCGCCTGCCAGCTCTTGGGAAGGCAAAAATCTTCCCTGCTCATCCAAATTTTGCTGGAAAGGGTGGTTTTTTGCCCCCGGGATATGGCCAGCAACCCTATCGACGGGCTCAAACTCACCCCGAAAACGTTCTGGCGCCCGTCCATCCAAGAGAAGATATCCAAGCAACGAGGCATGCTCTACATCTTCCACGGTGATCGTCATGGAGGGTTGGACCTGACCCTCAAAACGAGCCGGCGCTGGTTCAGGCACTATACTATTCAGTGGATACCCTTCCTCCCGCCAGCGGTGTTCTCCCCCATCTAAAACAGCTACGGCTTTGTGACCCAACCAACGCAGCAACCACCATAAACGTGCCGCAAAGGCACCCGCAGCGTCATCGTAAACAACAACCTGAGTCGTCGAATCCACACCCCAACCGCCCAATTTATCCGCCAACCGCTCTGGCTTGGGGAGAGGATGACGCCCGCTGCCGGGAGTCACTGGATCTGACAAATCCTCCTCTAGGTGGACATAACATGCCCCCGGAATGTGATCTCGTTGATAGGCGTACCAACCGGCTGATGAATCCATGAGATTAAAACGGCAATCAAAAATAACCCAGTTAGGCTTGCCGAGAACTTGAGCCAGCTCAGCAGGACTAATCATCGTAGAATAAGACATCTGATTCCCAACTATCCGCTTGTTAACAATACTAACAGGATAGAGGGTACTTACAATTTTACAAAAACCATATCCAACCCCAAGAACTTTTTAAATTTGGGGTTCTTGATAGATCCGCCTACCCTAGACAAGCTACTTGAAAGCTTGAATAAAAAGAAGCTGACTATATACTTTGCTGAATTCTAAAATCCCCCGATACTTAAGGAGAAACAAATGTTCTTGCGTCACTTTATCCTGACTGCGCTTGTCCTTTCTCTTATGCTTAACGCTGCTGCTTCAGCTCAAGAGAAAGAGCAGCCACCTATATTTGGATGGCTCGAACTGGCCAAATTTGTAAATTGGCCGGTAGTCGCCAAGGTCAAAATGGATACCGGCGCACTTAGTTCCTCACTCCATGCCACTAACCTGGAATATTTTCAACGAGATAATACCGAATGGGTGCGCTTCACGGTAGACATTGAAAATCAGCGCGGCCAGAAAGAAAAAGTTCAGGAAATATTTGAAGAACCAGTCTACCGTTTCGTAACGATCACTAGCTCGAACGGTGAAAGTGATCGCCGGCCCTCCGTTTTGATGAGGCTTTGTCTAGGAGGTGAAATTTACGAGGAACAATTTACTTTAAATGACCGCAGTGATTTGACTTACCCTATCCTATTAGGCCGGCGCACCATCGAGCACCTGGGGTTAATCGACGTTACGCGCACTTTCACGAGACAGCCCCAATGTAGCAACAAAGCCCCGGTGCATACCATTGAAGACCGAGAACTCAACAAAAATATCGGAATCTAACAGCTCATCCAATTGCAGGTACCCTAAATTGCAAAGGCAAAGCGATTAGATAATTAAGATGGGAAATACGGTACACCCTCCAATCATCACTCCCCACTGGCCCGCTCCAGCCAATGTTCGCGCCTATACTACGACTCGCAACGGTGGAGTCAGCCTCCCTCCCTATCACTCATTTAACCTTGCTGAACACGTAGGCGATACCCCGGAAGCGGTTAAAAAAAACCGCTTTCACCTTCACCAGTTCCTTTCTTTGCCTAGCGAGCCAAGCTGGTTAAAGCAGGTCCATGGCGCAAGAATCGTCTCCGCGAGCCATGGTCCAGGACAGCAAGGCGATGCCAGTATTGCCTATGGACCCGGCCCTGTATGCGCCATACTCACCGCCGATTGTTTGCCACTGCTGCTCTGCAACCAGGAGGGAACGCGGGTGGCGGCGGTGCATGCAGGCTGGCGGGGGCTGGCTGCAGATATTATTGAGGTCACCATTAGCGCTTTGGGCACTCCTGGAGAACATTTGCTGGCCTGGCTGGGACCAGCGATTGGCCCCCAGGCTTTTGAAGTTGGCCCCGAGGTAAAACAAAGCTTTTTAGAACAGGATAATGGCCATGCCCAGGCTTTCAATGCTGGCCGTCCAGGACGCTGGTTAGCGGACATTTACCAACTTGCGCGCCTTTGTCTAACAAGACAAGGAGTCCGATCTATTTATGGCGGCGAATACTGCACCGTTGCTGATCCGGAGCGTTTCTATTCCTATCGGCGGGAGGGGAAAACAGGGCGCATGGCAACGCTCATTTGGCTAGCGGCTGCTTAGGCTAGTCTGGTATGATCCGCCATTCTTCCAAGCTCCGATCAAAACGTGCACCGGATATTGTTTTTCACGCTCAGCAACATTGGCGATGCGGTGCTGACCACACCGGCTCTCGAAGCCTTACAGCAATGTTTTCCCGAAGCCGCTATCGATCTTGTGGCGGACCCGCGTTCGGCACAGCTATTTGCCCATTGCCCTTATCGGGGTCGCATCTTTCATAAAAAAAAGAAAGCCGGCTGGCAAGGACTGCTCAGCCTGGTGTATCAGCTACGCCGCGTTCCTTATGATCTGGTGGTTGACCTCCGCACTGATGGTCTGGCCTATCTGCTCAGGGCGCAAAAACGCCTGACCAAACGAGGAATTAAACCTGCCGGTCCCCATGCCGTAGAGCGCCACATGGCGATAGTGGCGTCTCTGCGGTCTCCCGCTGCGCCTATTCCTCCTTGCCGGGTTTGGCTGCAAGCTAAACAGGTGCAGTTTGCCAAAGCGCAGTTATCCCCCCTGCCGGGGCATCGCTGGCTTGCTTTAGGGCCAGGGGCGAATTGGCTCCCCAAAATCTGGCCCGCATCTGCCTTCACCGCACTAGTCAATACAGTCAAAAATCACTTTGATGGCGTAGTTCTTGTCGGCGGCCTCCAGGATCGGGAACGCAGCCAAGCCATCAGTGCCCATTTGCCATTGCCCTATGTTGATCTGTGTGGAAACACTGATTTACTGCAAGTGGCCGCAGTACTCCAGCAAGCCAGTATCTTTGTAGGAAACGACTCGGGGCTTGGGCATTTAGCGGCGGCAATGAATATTCCGACCCTAACTCTCTTTGGCCCCGGACAACCGGAACGTTATCATCCCTGGGGGAATCGTAACGCCTATGTATTAGCGCCCAATCGTCAGCTTGCGCAACTGCCAGCAACTACCGTTGCTCAGCGCCTCCTTCAACTTCTGGAGAAAACGCCATGATTCGTTGCCTACATCTTATAGGAAGTAAGCAATCAGGCGGTGCGGAGCGTTTTTATTGCCGGTTAGTTAACGCTCTGCACGAAACTACCGGAACTATCCTGGCGGCTTTACCTCCCCAAAGTACACTCAGAGAGGCGCTAAACGCCCAGGTTCCCCAGAAACCAATCTCCATGAGAAATGTCTGGGACCCCTGGGCTCGTTGGCAAATTAGGCGACTTATCCGCGACTATCAGCCTGACATTATACAAACCTATATGGGCCGGGCCACACGCCTAACTCGTATTCCAGGTAATGTTGGACCCATCCATATTGCCCGCCTGGGCGACTACTATAACCTTAAAGGCTACCGCCATGCCCACGCCTGGGTTGGCAACACCCGCGGGATCTGCCAGTACTTGGTGCAGCAAGGAATGCCTGCGGCGCGGGTATTCCATATTAGTAACTTTGTCGATCTTCCCCTGCCAGCAAAACTAGCTTTACTTCATCAACTCAAAGCAGAACTGACCATTCCAGAGGATGCCTGGGTGCTCCTTGCGGTTGGTCGTCTTCATCCCGTTAAAGGTTTCGAGGATCTTCTGGCTGCTTTCGCTCTTCTGCCCAAATCTATTGCCGGCCGGCCAGTGCATTTGCTCATCGCTGGTGACGGTCCCCTCAGACAGAAACTCCAGATCGAAGCTGCCAACCTCCGTCTAGAAGGGCGGGTTCATTGGGGTGGTTGGCAACAAAACCCTAGCGTTTTTTACCAACTGGCTGATATTTTCATCTGCCCTTCCCGACACGAACCCCTGGGCAATGTGATCCTCGAAGCCTGGAGCCATGGCAAACCGGTTATCGCCACTAACACCCAAGGCGCCCAGGAACTCATGACCCCCACTGAAAATGGATGGATCACTCCTAATGCCGATCCCAAAGCTCTCAGCAAAGCCATTTCCGCCCTTCTCACGGATGAGACTTTGCAAGCCCAACTAGGGAAAAATGGTTTCGCCACCCTCCAGCGTCATCATTCCCAGGAAGCCATCGTCACCGCCTATCTGAATCTCTATAGCCAGCTACTTGGCCATTAAGAGGAGAGAATATCCGGGCAAACCAGCCTTATCCCAGCATTCCGTCCTGGTGCAGGCGCGCCAGCACTTCCCCCGGCTGCAACTGTGCCAGACAACGGTGAGCATTCCGCGGGGGACACTCAGGAAGATAGCACGGGCTGCACGCTACCGGATGGACGAGAACACGCTGTTGCTGACCAACGGCATGGCTGCGGCGCCAATCGGTGGGTCCAAACAAAGCATAAACGGGGATAGCGGCAGCAGCGATAGCATGCATGGGCGCCGAGTCGGTGGTCACCGCAAAACGAGCCTGATGCGCTAAGGCAACTAGCTCCAGGAGAGAAAATACGCCCGTTGCATCCATACCGATATTTTGGGAGAGGGTTTGGTTTAATGCAGCATCTTCCGAGCCGCCCACCCAGATGACCACTATCCCCTGCTGCTCCAGAATCGTCCCCAGGGTAACAAAGTGAGCAGCCGCCCACCGCTTACTCTCCCAACGGGCGCTGGAACCGGCATGGATGAGGGCGAGCTTTCTTCCCAGCAGCCCTTTTCCTGCCAGCCAATCCTCCACTTTTTGGCGCTGCCCGCCGCTGGCTTCAAGATAAGGCCCCGCCTGCGCCAGTGGCAAACCCGCCGTTTCTAATAGCCGGTTCAAGCGGCTAAAATTATGCACGTCCTTGCCCACAATTCCCTTGTTAGGTGGGCAATGGGTATAAGGAAAACCCGGGCCTACCTTCGGTCATGAAATCGCGGCAGTCTGTTCTCGTTCAGGGAATCTGGGGTGGGGAGCACCCGAAGTGAAAGCGCGCGGGGCGGTAAAATACCCAAGGACCGTAATCTGGCCACCGCCGAGGACTGCGGGGAAGCGCGAATTCTCTAGGCTGGCAAGGCGAGGAGGGAACGAGCCAAAGCTAGTCATGGCAAATGCCCAAGTGTTTATAAGGCGTTCAAAACAATAGCGCGGTGCGATTAGCGCGGAATCCCTCCCGTAGCGCCAAACAGCCCAATCAGGAATAGCCTAATCAAGGCTTGGCCTGAAAACGTGCTAGGAATAGCGTTATTTTTCTAATGCACGTTGATAGGCGCGCTCTGAAAGTAACACATCAGGATACGTCTGAATACACCGCTTAAGCGCGTCTTTATCCATTTTGCGATGCCGCGGTCTGTGAACCTTGGGATGAAGGTCATCACTGCTGCGCCAACGGTAAATTGTATTGCGGAATTCTTGAATATGCGCTGCACTTCTTTCTGGCTTCCGCTCTCTTTGATAAAGGATACAACGCGATTTAATGTGGCAAGAGTTTTCCGGGCACATAATCACGCTATTTCTCGGCATTGTTTTTCATAGTCCACTGAGGTCTGATAATAGCTGCGGAGTAACACCTTTGGCGGTTATAAAACGCTTCAAGATATTCAAAAGTCTCTTGCTGGGCTTCTACCCGGGTCAGGTAACGCTGGTGGTGGGTGGGTTTGGTTTTGAGGGTATTAAAAAGCTCTCTGCAGAGACATTCTCCCAACAACATACCTAAGACTCATACTACACACGAAGCCATGCTCCCTGAGGGTTTTCTGATAAAGGTCGGAAGACTATTGACCGCCGTGATCATTAGCTCGGGGACAAGTCGGCGCTTCCAAAGAGCCATCATCAGCGCATCATGGGTAAGATGAGCGTTGATTCGCGCTGACATCATCCAGCCCACCACACACAGATCGGGAGTAGAGCTCGGGCAAAATGGCCAAGTCAAGCCAACCTTCCTCCGTGGGGATAAAGGTGATATCACCCACATACCCCCTATCGGGCTAGATGGTGGCCTTCTTCAAGCAATGCCTCCCGGATACCCCTAGCACCGTAGGCATAGGTCTTGCGGCCTTTCTCGTGGCTTACCTTGATCTTCTCTCCCAAACGACGGTTTGCTGTCTCTGGTTCTCAGGCCGTTCTAACGAGTCATAATGCGTACTTCATCTGCTTTGCCCCCGAAGCACTTAATCACGGCTTTGGCATTGCTGCTGTATCGACGCCGGAGCACTTCAATGGCAAACGAAGCGCTCTTATCCAACACCATATCATCAAAAACTATATAGCCTTGAGCCGTGGTGACCACCTGACCGCACGCATTCTCCCCGAACAGCCGCGGGGTAATTCGTTCACCCCGCCCGCAAGTAGCTATTTGATGGTATCGTGGTTCAATCTCTCGCAGTGACCGGTAAACTGCGTCAGCGTATAGTTGATCTAGCGGACTAACAGATATTGGCAATAATCCAAGCGCGTTACCGGTGCTTTCATGCCATAAGCCCTACCGCCCTTAAAGACGTTTTGCGTAAGCCCCGTCCTTAAATTATTTTGCCTTCGATTAGATAGAACGTCTTGCCACGATCATTTGCAAGAAAAACATCTACTCTTAAATCCTGAAAACATTTCCTATACCTAGCAAGCACCTCACTCTCGTTCTTAAAATGCCTTACATGTGATTCAAAAGGAAAATTCGGCACTGTACCATAGAATTTTGCCCCCGACCTGATCCGGTTTAGAACACCAATGTCATCCTCAACGTGCTCTAAGAACTCGGTACAAACAACAGCGGAATAGTCGCATGTCGTGAACAGATCTGTTTTGAAGGCATCTTGCTCGCTGAAGTTAAATTCAGGGCAAGCATTCTCTGCTTGAATGATACGCTTTGGACTGAAATCAAATCCATGATACTCCTTAACCCCTTTATCCCTTATTAAACAGGCTAGTTGCCCCGAACCACATCCAATTTCAAGTATAGAGTCGATTTTTGCCCTTACTATCCGATCTGATATTACTGTCCATAAAAAATAGTAATGTGATAGAGAATAATGGCATTTCCAATAGTCATCTTTCTCGAAGGATGCGTCATACCATGACGAATCCTTCTCTTCCTCTTCCTTTTTATCTTTCGATAGGAATACAGCCTTGACTCCACTCAGTATAATCGGCGGGGTAATAGCTTTGATTATATTCTTGATATCGTGTGTCATATAAATTCCTCTTGTATAATAATTTATTCTCAAGCAGATAGACCCTCATAAAGTGATTAAAATAGTACTCAATTTATTGGGACATCCTCGTAAAAATGAGAGATTATTCTTGCCACCACCAAAACTTGACGGTGGCCGTTTGCATATTAATACAAAGGTAGGGTTGTTATCAGATGCACTTTCTATGACCCCCATTGCAGTCACCGATAAATCCCTGCGGCCAACCTCCGCCTAGAAGGGCGGGTTCATTGGGACGGTTGGCAACAAAACCCTAGCGTTTTTTACCAACTGGCTGATATTTTCATCTGCCCTTCCCGACACGAACCCCTGGGCAATGTGATCCTCGAAGCCTGGAGCCATGGCAAACCGGTTATCGCCACTAACACCCAAGGCGCCCAGGAACTCATGACCCCCACTGAAAATGGATGGATCACTCCTAATGCCGATCCCAAAGCTCTCAGCAAAGCCATTTCCGCCCTTCTCACGGATGAGACTTTGCAAGCCCAACTAGGGAAAAATGGTTTCGCCACCCTCCAGCGTCATCATTCCCAGGAAGCCATCGTCACCGCCTATCTGAATCTCTATAGCCAGCTACTTGGCCATTAAGAGGAGAGAATATCCGGGCAAACCAGCCTTATCCCAGCATTCCGTCCTGGTGCAGGCGCGCCAGCACTTCCCCCGGCTGCAACTGTGCCAGACAACGGTGAGCATTCCGCGGGGGACACTCAGGAAGATAGCACGGGCTGCACGCTACCGGATGGACGAGAACACGCTGTTGCTGACCAACGGCATGGCTGCGGCGCCAATCGGTGGGTCCAAACAAAGCATAAACGGGGATAGCGGCAGCAGCGATAGCATGCATGGGCGCCGAGTCGGTGGTCACCGCAAAACGAGCCTGATGCGCTAAGGCAACTAGCTCCAGGAGAGAAAATACGCCCGTTGCATCCATACCGATATTTTGGGAGAGGGTTTGGTTTAATGCAGCATCTTCCGAGCCGCCCACCCAGATGACCACTATCCCCTGCTGCTCCAGAATCGTCCCCAGGGTAACAAAGTGAGCAGCCGCCCACCGCTTACTCTCCCAACGGGCGCTGGAACCGGCATGGATGAGGGCGAGCTTTCTTCCCAGCAGCCCTTTTCCTGCCAGCCAATCCTCCACTTTTTGGCGCTGCCCGCCGCTGGCTTCAAGATAAGGCCCCGCCTGCGCCAGTGGCAAACCCGCCGTTTCTAATAGCCGGTTCAAGCGGCTAAAATTATGCACGTCCTTGCCCACAATTCCCTTGTTAGGTGGGCAATGGGTATAAGGAAAACCCGGGCCTAGACCATAGCGCCGGGTAGCCCCAGAAAGAGCCACCATGGTTTTGCTACGGTCGCTCCCTTGCAAATCAAAAACTATTTGGAAACCCTGGCTGCGTATCCATCCCAGGGGAGGGAACAGAGACTGGATACCTTTTCTCGGGAAAGACTTCACTTTTAGATTAGGATAGCCTGCAAACAGGCCAGCAAACCCCGGCGCTGTAAGCAGCCAAACCTCGGCCTCAGGATAGCCCTCCACGATTCGTTTGATATGGGGGGTCGCCATGATGATATCACCGAGTGCCCCTAATTTAATGATCAGTATTCGCTGCATTTTTTATACAGTAGCAAAATTCACTGAGGTATGCTGTAAATAGATGTGGGGCATCTGATGATGCAGGAGGTTCTTCCCGTCGAACGGCTGCCCGCGGTGCGAACGCCTCGCATGCGATTGTTATGCGGCATTGTGCACATCCCATCCTGGGAACACTAACACAGCTGGATGGCACTTGAGTGCTAGCGCCAACTGCTTCGCCCTTTCCACTCCCAAGTTAACTCGATCATTTTCAATAGCGGAGATAGTGGATTGGGGAATTCCAGCCAGCTTTGCGAGTTCATTCTGACTCATTTCCTGAAGTTCTCTGATTATCCGAACTGATTCGCCAACACTAACGTCAATTTGTCTTTTTGCAATTTTGTAATTTTTCATACTATTTATTCCTGTAGTCGTGTGCAGTTATGTTGACAACCTGAACTAGTATCTGATCTTTTTTGATTCGATATATCACGCGAAATTGTTTGCCAAGTCTCGATGATCGATGGCCCTTCCATTCACCTCTTAGTGACTCATCGTGAAAACCTTTAATCAACCTAAGACCCTGAGGCCCTGATATAGATACGATATCTTTCCATTTTTCGTATCGTTTCAATATATCGGTAGGAATGGTTCGTAACTGTTTTGGAACATTCCGGTGTTCATAGATCGTCCACATACTAAAAATAGTATATATACTAAATATAGTATGACAATTTGTGCCGCCTAATCTGGGAGTTAACTGGTGGGTTTTCTCCTGGGTAATAGATATCTGGCATCTGATGATACAGGAAGTTCTTCCCGTCGAACGTCAAAACTCAGCCCCGCGAGGCACGAGCGTCGGCTGGAGCGCTTTGTTGGGCCGTTGAGTCAGCCACGAGAGCTGCTTCAGCATGCAATTTTAAGCCTAAGGCTCGTATGACCTTGAGAATTGTGTCAAAGCCTGGACTTCGTTCGCCAGAAAGTGCCTTGTAAAGACTTTCGCGGGACAGACCAGCATCACGTGCTACCTGAGACATGCCCTTGGCGCGGACAATATCGCCCAGAGCCTTGGCAACGAATGCAGCGTCCCCATCAGCCTCCTCAAGGCAAGCTTCTAGATAAGCAGCCATTTCCTCAGGCGTGCGAAGGTGCTCGGCGACATCGTAAGGGGTAGTCATGGTCCGTTCCTACAGGTTCCGAGCAAGGCGCAAGGCCGTCTTGATATCGCTAGCCTATGAACGTTTGTCGCCGCCAGCTAGTAAAATAATGACCTTTTTGCCTTGCTTTTTGTAGTACAGCCGATAGCCGGGTCCGTAATCGATCCGCAACTCTGAAACACCTTCACCCACAGGCTTAACATCCCCCGGGTTTCTGGCCGCCAAGCGCTCCCCCCGTACTTAAGATACGAACTCGGGCTTGGACATCGCGTAAACCATCGAGCCACTTGGCATAGGCTTCGGTCTTACGAATCTCAAGCATGATCAAACTGTAACATATCGTCAATCCTGATGTGGCAAGGGTTTTCCGGACACAAAATTACACCGCCTTTTGGTTCTGCGCCTCATAGTGAGCTGGCGTCTGATAGCCACTGGAGGAATGGCGGCGCTGGCGGTTATAGAACACCTCAATATACTCAAAGACTTCCTGCCGGGTGAGGTAACGCCGGTGATGGATGAGTTCGGTTTTGAAGGTATTAAAAAAGCTTTCTGCGGGGGCATTATCGTAGCAGCAGCCTCGACGGCTCATGCTACCTATAAAGCCATAATCGCTGAGAGTCTTCTGGTAGAGTTCGGAAGCGTATTGACTGCCACGATCACTGTTTTTAGAATATCCCGCTCCTCCTTTAAGCGGGCATTCTCTTTTCTCAGACGCTTGAGTTCATCATAAAGGTGTTCTTCACCCACCTTCTCCTCCTCCTGGTTAGCACGATGATACTTGCCAATCCAGGTAGGCAGGGTATGCTTGTTCACCCCTCACTCTTCGGCAGTCTTGCTGAACGGCTGCTCACTCTCTACTGCCAGCTTCACCGCGCGCGCTTTAAATTCCGCGGTAGTCTGATTCGCTCTCTACTTGGTATTCATCACAACACACTCTCCTCATTTTGCCTTTAAAATGACTTGAGTTCGTGTGTCCGCAATCGTCTAGCCACTTCACTATTGAACTCTCCAGCCCCGCAATGACCGGCATCTCGATTTGAAAACAACTCCTTATCGCCTCGAAATCAATGCCCGCCATGAGCCGTTCCGTGGCGGCAAGCCGCAAGGAGGTATCACACAGAGCCAGTCTGGCAGAGGTCTGGAGCTGGGAAAGGTGCGAGAAGTCGTGTTGGACAGGCTTAATATGCTCAAGCCATGACCGGTGTGAAGCAGCAAGGCTCTCGGCAATGCGGCTTGTCACGGTAGTCTGCTTTACCAACTCCTGCCAGTGTTGGTTGGCATTGGCTATCTCCCGTATTCGAGCCGCTGCTCCAGACATTTCGAGAGCACGGCTGATTTCCAACTGCTGACGACGTATCGGTTCCAGCGTGCGTTCCATCTGCTCGATCACGCTCAGATAGGACGGCTTGGCCAGCCGGTTGATGGCCTCCATATCCTGATGGAATTTAGCGAGAGCGGTTCTGGCTGTTTTGACAACCGTCCGACATTGCCGAGTTAACCCGCTTCTTTGGCCCGTTTTGCAGCACTCAACCCACCGCATCCAGGCCCCGCTATCTTGCTCCTGCCACCGGTTTGAGGTATTACCCGAATTTGGGAGCTGATCCGCTCCTTCAGGGCCGGCACGTGTGAAATCACGCCGATCAGCTTGCCGTCCTGCTGCAGGCCCGCGAGAGTTTCCAGCGCGGTATCCAGAGCCTCCTCATCCAGGGTGCCGAAGCCTTCATCCAGGAACAGCGAGTCCACCCGAACATTCCTGCTGGCCATGTGGGACAATCCCAGCGCCAGGGACAGGCTGACGATAAAGCTCTCGCCGCCGGAAAGGTTCTTCGTGGACCGAATCTCCCCAGCCTGGTAGTTGTCAACCACGCTGAGCTCCAGGGGCTGAGCATCGTCGCGGATCAGCAGGTAGCGATCGGTCATTTGCTGGAGTTGCCGGTTGGCGTGACCAAGCATCACTTCAAAGGTCAACCCCTGGGCAAAATTGCGGTATTTCTTGCCGTCTGCAGAGCCGATTAATTCGTGCAGGTTCTTCCACCTGCGGCATTCTTTTTTCTGGGCTTCGATAGCCCCTTGCTTCTCCTTTATCCGCTCTTTGGCGGCAGCATTTTCATCAAGCCTGTGCTTGAGACCGGCAATGATGTCTCGCAGCTCTTTCAGAGATTCCTCCTGTTCCTTGAATTGGGGCTCGAGCTCTTCCAGCGATTTGTCGGTAACCTTTTGGGCCATTGCCGTGGCCAGGCGCGTTTCCCGATCCTTTTGTCTGGCCTTCAGGTCGGTTTGACGCTCATCCAGCGCTCTAGCCTTATCCGCCAGCTCATCCCTCTGCGCAGAGGGCAGTCTGGCCACCAGCAGTTGTGCTTCAGTTGCAAAGCCCACGGATGCAAGCGCTGCGGAGAATCCGGCTTCCAGCCTACTCAGTTCCGGTGCTCGCTGCTCGATGCCTTTCTGCAGCGATTCGACCCGGGCCTGCGCGGTATTCCACTTTTGCTGGAGCGCATTGTGCCCTTCTCTGGCCCGCCTTTCGGCAGCTTCGGCATCAGCAACCGCCCTGTTCAAACGGCGCTCCTCATCATCGGGCTTCTTGTCGCCGTACAGCGCCTTGCGCTCTTCACTTGCGGCGGTGAGTGCCTTTTTCAAGCTCTCCAGGCGTTCCCGCTTTTCGGCCAGGGCGGTGTTTTGGGTTTCGATCACCGCACCCAGCCGCTTCATCTCGCTGTCGAGGTCGGCAATCTGTTTCTCGCTGTCCGCCTTTTTCCTGACCTGGGCCTGCCACGCCTTCAGCCGCGCGCTGAGGGTTTCGAGCAATGATGCAATGTCCGTTTCAGGGAGATCCGTAATACCCAGCGGCAGCAATTTGGCAGTAACGGCCTGACGGCGTTCGGCAAAATCGGCACCGAGTTTCACCAGGCCATCCTTCACGTCAGCCAGAGCTTTCTCGGCAGCCTTCTTGTCATTAGCCGCTACTGACTCCAGCTTGTCAGCCTCCGCCAGGTTTTTACGGGCCAGGCTTTCAGCTTCTTCGAGTGTCCTGATGGCGGCTTCCTGATTCTCGGCTTGGCTGATCAGTCTGGTCAACGCGTCGATCTGCTGTTCGGTTTCATCGGGAACAGGGACATTGCCTGACGCGAAGGGATGCTCGGTGGCGCCGCACAGTGGACAGGGCTTGCCGTCTTCCAGTTTTGCCCGGTGATCTTCAAGCTCGGCAATCTTGGTCAGGAAGGCCATTTCCCGCAGCAGGGTTTCCTTCTCGGTGCGGTATTCCCGCAGTAGACGGTCTCCCAGTAGCCGGTTCAAGGCCTCTTTGCCCCGCTGCAGTTGCCTGGAGGCGTCTTCCAGCTTCTGTTTGCCAATGCCGGATTGCTTCTGCCAGCTGTCGAGTAACTGTGTCGCCTGTTCCAGAACCTTCGCGGCCTTCTCTTGAGCAGCCTCTTCGTGAAGGATTTCATTTTGCCGGGAAAACAGCCCGTTCAGTTGTTCTTCCACCCCGGCCAGACCGCCGATCAGCCATTCATCTTGCGCATGCTCCTTGAGGTAGTCGTCTGCAAGTTCCAGCGTCTCCTGTGCCCTGGCACGTTTTTCCTGCTCGCCAAGCTTGGCTTGTTTGTCCGCCGCAATCCTGGCCGCCGCCTTTTTGCAGCCCGCATCACCCTCGGTAACCGCCTGCTGCTGATCAGCAAGTTTCTGATCGAGGGAGCGAATCGCCTGCAATCTCGGTGCGGCTACTTGCAGCTCATCCTTGGCCCGGGCGGTTTGCTGCTCGGCTGATTTCAGTGCCTCGGCCTGTGCCCTGGCGGCGGTCTCCAGTCCGGGAAGCGCCTCTTCCCCGGTTTGCAATGCGGCTCGGTCATCCACCTGCTGTTTGCGGGTGACGGTGAGCGTTGCGTAGACGCCATCCAGTGAGGCGGCGCTCAAAGCCCGGTTGAGCTTTTCACGCTGCGGCTTGAACGCCTCGACATCGGCTTGTAGCCTGCCCGCCTCGTCAGCGAGGTCGGCGATTTCCTGCTGCAGGCCACCGATGGTGACGAGCCAGGCAATGGCTTTCCCGGTCTCAGCGAATCTGGCGGCACAGTCTGCCGCTTCCTTGCGCCTTGCCTGCAGTGCCTGCCCGAGCTCCTGTTCCTGCTCCGGCTCAAGAATCAGGATGCCTGCCGTTTCAGCCTGGAGCAGGTTCAGTTGCTCCCTTTCTTCGCGCTGGCGCTCATGGACACGGATGGATATCCGGCTGTAGATCCCGGTGCCGGTGATCTGCTCCAGGATCGGCGCCCGCTCATCCGGTGCCGCCTGCAGGAAGGCGGCGAAGCCGCCCTGGGCCAACAGCATGGAACGGGTGAAACGGTCAAAGTCCATGCCGGTAGCGGATTCGATCCGATCAGCGACCCCTCTGATTTTGGATTCGAAAATCTCGCCGGAATCGGCATGGGCAATTTCGTGTTTCGGGGCCTGGAGTTCGCCATCCGGCTTCTTGCGGGCGCGGTGCTGGCTCCAGTGGCAACGGTGACGCCCGGCCTGGGTTTCGAAGGTCACCTCGGCAAAGCATTCGCCGGTCTGGCGGGACATGATTTCGTTTCCGCTCTTGGTGACCCTGTGCAGACGAGGCGTCCGCCCGTAAAGGGCGAGGCAAATGGCATCGAGGAGGGTGGACTTTCCCGCGCCGGTGGGGCCGGTGATGGCGAAGATGCCGTCAGACGCGAAAGCCGGATGCGTCAGGTCGATTTGCCATTCGCCAACCAGCGAGTTCAGATTCTTGAAACGTACCTGCAGTATTCTCATCGCCGGCCTCTCTATTGCGCCTGCACGTCGTCTTCAGTGAGAGACGAGACCGTTTCCCGGTAGGCCGCAAGCAGTTCCGGCCGCTGGTCTTCAGGCACCTCATGAGCGGCGAGGCAGCGTTCGAACACATCGTCCACGTTCAGGTCATCGAGCGTTTCCTCTGCATGGATTTGCCCCAGTACGCGGTCGATGATGCGGTTGTTTTTGATGCGGAGAATTTCCATCCGGGTGCCGGAAATTGCAGCCTCCAGGCGCTCACGCAGGTCGCCAATGACTGCCTCGCCTGCGTAAATGACTTCGAGCCAGATTGCCGATTCATCCGCGGAGCCGCTTGCCGACAATTCGCGGAGGCAGCGAGCGATGCCATCCCAGTCTCCCGTGACGCGCTCGAGCTTTTGAAACACCGGCACGTCGATCAGTTGCACGGCTGCAGCCCTGCTGTCGCCCGCGTCCCGGTCAAAGGTAACCCGGCAAACGCTCTTCTGCTGTTTTGCCTCGCCAAACCCCATGGGCAGAGGCGAGCCGCTGTAGCGTATGGTGTCGGAGCCGCTCACCCTTTGCGGAACGTGAAGGTGTCCAAGCGCCAGGTAATCAAGACTGGTGGGAAAAATCCCCGCCGTCACATGGGCCAGGGAGCCAACATAGAGCTCGCGCACGCCATCGCCGTCGAGGGTTTGTCCGCCAGCGGTAAACAGATGCCCCATGGCGACGATGGGAATATCAACCCCGAGTTCCTCGCGCTTGCCTTCGGCCAGGGCGGCGACGGTGGCGTAATGGGTGCGGATGCCGGCAATCAGCTTGCGCTCCTTGTCCTCGACGCTCTCACCCGCTTCCGCCACGCGGATGTCCCGGTCGCGCAGGTAGGGCACGGCACAGACAATCAGCGCCGGCGTTCCCTGGGCATCGGCGAGCACCAGAATCTCGTCCCGCGGGTCTTCGCACCTGCTACCGATCACATGGACATCGAGCGCCTTAAGCAGTTCCCTGGGAGCATTGAGAAAGGACGGTGAGTCATGATTGCCCGCGATAATCACCACATGGCGGCAGGAGGAAGCGGCCACCTGGCATAGAAAGCGGTAATAGAGCTGCTGCGCACGGTTGCTCGGGGCGCTGGTGTCAAAGACATCGCCTGCCACCAGCAGGGTATCGATGCCTTGCTGCTGAATCGTCTCCGCCAGCCAGGCCAGAAAGGCCTCGAACTCCTCGTAGCGTTTTCTGCCGTACAGGGTGCGCCCGAGGTGCCAGTCGGATGTGTGGAGGACTCTCATTGGGTAATCAATGCCTTCATTGGATCAAAGCGGCGGTCATCATCTTTTTGTATCAAGCAAAGCAGGATATTGAATACCCGCCTTTGATAGGCGGCATGTTTATTGGAGTTTCGCCATCGGTTCTGGTAGTAAGAGGGATTGAGCTTTTTTCACCCAAATTAGGCCATTCCTCGCGCTTGAAGAAAGGTCCGCCAATGGCGGTACAGCCCAGCCAACGCACCTGCCGCCTCCACCGCGGCAAGCAGATTGGCTAAACGGCGCTGAGGCCGGTCGGGATATTCATGGGCAAGCCGATTGCGGATTTCCCTCCAGGCGAACCAATCGGTGGCATTGAGCACATGCAATTTTTCCAAGCGGTCGAGCCGGTCACGCATGGGCCACTCCTCGAAAGGTTCGCCTAAAGCAGCCAAAGTCGCCGGCACGAGGCGCATCCCCAAGGCATCCTGGAGCTTCATGAAACGAAATAACACCTGATCCGCAACCCTCAAGCGGTGGGGATCTCCTTCAACCTCATTGAGGCTGGCTACCTCACCATAGACCGCCCAACTTGCCATTGCCTGCTCCAGAACCACTAGATGCCGATCCGCTTCCCAAAGCGCCGCTTCCAGCCTCGTCCTCGTCACGCTACCTCCAGGGGCAGGGCCTGCGCCCGCACCGTTTGCACGAATTCGTCCTCTTCGCCAGGCTCGGCCAATACCACATCTAGTTTGCGCTCTCCCAATCGACGCCATACCTCCGCCACGAAGCGCGCGCGGATTCTAGCGGTTTCCTCGGCAGACAACGATTCAGGAAGTTCGATCAATAAGTCAATATCACCTCCCCGACGCAAGTCATCCGTTCTCGAACCAAACAGAAACACACACGCCTCGGGACCAAAACATTTCCGCGCCGCCTCGATAAGTGCTCGTCGTTCAGGTATGGTCAGCCGCATCCTTAACCCTGCCCCCACACTATCTTTTATCACATCACAGTTTTAATTGCCGGTTCAATTATGAGAATAGCCCTGTTTCTCATTCATCTCACCCCGAACTTCAAGAGCCAAGGCCCATCTATTCGCATCCTACCCCCCAATAGGCCATTGGCTAAAAAAGTACTGATAACTTATCCTAGCAATTAAAATATGCGGATATAAACTTTACCTCTGATGAATACAAAATTTTTAAACTCTACCCACAATGACCATATATATCCCCTGAAAAAAGCCCCCCAATGGGACATCGCGGAATCTCAGCGAATCGTGCGAGAAAAACTAGGGGGGATAAAGGCGGATATCTACTTATTTGGTTCTAGGGCAGATGGAACCATGGGCCGCTATTCAGACATCGACATTGGCATAGATCCCTATGAGCCGCTGCCCGTAGGTCTCCTCGCGGAAATTCGAGAAGCTCTCGAAGAAAGCCAAATCATTTATCAGGTGGACTTGGTCGATCTGTCACAGACATCCCAAACATTCCGCCGGCGTGTCCTTGAAAAAGGTATTCAGTGGAAAGACTAAAGCAAAGAATTGGTACCGCTCGCAAAGCACTATTACGTTTTGGAAAACTAGCCAATTTATCTCAGCCTAACGATATTGAGCGCGATGCCAGTATACAACGCTTTGAATTCAGCTTCGAAGCCGTCTGGAAGGCCGCTCAGCGACACCTCCAGATTATAGAGGGAATAGATGCGGCATCTCCAAAAACCGTCATTAGGGCTTCCTTACAAACAAATCTTTTCGATGAGGACGAATCACGCCTCGCGCTGCAAATGGCGGACGACCGTAATCTCACATCTCATACTTATAACGAAGCGCTTGCCAAGAAGATCTTCTCCCGCTTAGGTGCCTACCATAAGCTCATGGGCAACTGGCTAAACCGCATGGAAGAAAGACTTGGCAAAAGTAGCGTCCCCCGCGCATGATCGCTAAATGCAAGTACGGTTATTCTAGCTAATCCGATTGCAGCAGCCATCGTTCCAAGACGGCATACACCTCCTGATCGGTCAACTTGCAATCCGACTCCTTATTCAAGAAAATTCTAACCTTTGAAAAGACCTCTTCGGAGAGAAGCGCGTTAATCAGGCTTTCTTGAGTGAGCGAGCTTGCTTTGACCCAGAGTTGCTCCAGCAAGCCTTTTCTTTTTATGCCATAACGGGAAATGAGGTAAAGACAATGAACGGTCTCATCATCCAGGCCGTTTCGTATGTCCACATCAAAAACGAGATGTGATTCTATTTTGCCGTCACACGTGGTTATCCTGTAAAGTTGCCAAGAGATCACGTTCGTCAGAATAGCCCACTTTATCCCCGAGTGGGCGCCATAAGAAGTCGCCTGAAATATTTGTCTATCCCGGAGCTTTGAGTTGATACGTTTGGCTTCAATAACGATGACATCCTCTTCTTGAACGGAGAGAACGTAATCAGCTTTCTTACCTTTGATTGACTCCTCATTTTTTATTTCATCCATTTTATAGCCTAGGGCATCCTGCAAGAGACGATCGAGAATCATCCGGGTACTGCTTTCATTCTGGTTCTTTTCCAGAGCGCTGTTAATATAAGGCAAATAGGTTTGTAGTCCCTTTTTAATCAGCTCTTTTTGTTCATCGATCACCGCTTGCCGGGATCGTCGAGTTGCTTTTTCCTGGGGCGCTACCTCATCTTCCGCCAGATCGTCCATGTTTATAGGGACGCCAAAATGCTCGGCCAGGGCTTTCAAGCCGCCCGAAAATCCTTGCCCGATAGCGCGGAACTTCCAGCCGGTATGATGGCGATAAATTTCCCCCAGCATCAGCGCCGTTTCATTGCCAATATCGCCGGTCATATTATAGGCGGCCAAACTATGATTAGAGGGAGTACGATCTACTAAACTTATACTGAGCAATTCCAGGACATCTTTTAGGTTTTGACGATGCTCCTCCCAGCCATGAATCGTCAGGCAACACACCAGTTTTTGTATTTCCTGGGAAATTTTCTTTAAGTGAATAATAAAACCCGTACTCTTATTATCGTTGCCTTCGCTGCTAATATGAACAACCGACTTATCTTCATCAATGCCATTATTGTAAAAGATAAAATCCTGGTCTTTTCTTACTTTTTCATTAGCATTGACAAGGAAAATACTGGCATCTATGTCCGCTTCTATTGAAACGTTATTTTTCATTCTCCACTTGATTTGAATATATAGATCCCTTGATTGATTAAGATCTTTGGATAGCCATACATTCTCGCCTTTCCTGATTGAAGCAGCCACGTTAAACTCCCCTGCTATTTTAACCCTATGGAAAGTTCATCGGCCTAACCGCGCCTATCTTCAGCGCAGTCAAGAAAAAGGTTGTAGTCTGGCTGATAGCTAATGACTGTATGCTTCTAAGCCACGGACAAAGCTCTCAACTGCATTGCAATTTTCTAGGTATTACAATACCTTGATTAAGTAATACTGAATGGAGGTTAACTATGGCCACGATCCTTACCCGTAAAGGCCAAGTTACGGTGCCAAAGAAGATTCGTGATTATCTCGGCTTGCGCCCAGGATCAGCGGTTGATTTTTCCCTAGGCCCCATGGCAAAGTGATTCTGCGTCCGACGGAAAATGCCCCACCAGAACGCCGTAAGGATCGTTTCGGCAAGCTGCGAGGCACGCTCGATACCGGCAGGACCACCGATGAATGGATGCATTTGCTGCGTGGCTACAATGCTGACGTCAACGACCCTGGCCTGAAATAATTCTGGTCGACACTTGCTGCTGCTGGATGTAGTGAAAGGCGATCCACACTGGGCGGACTGGTCGCTGACACAGCTAGAATGGGCTGCGGAACACGGCAAACTGGTGATCAACCCGGTCGTGTATGCCGAGTTCTCGGTGTGGTATGACAACATGGCAGAATTAGAGCGGGCCCTTACCAACTTCGATGCTACTCTTGAGGCATTATCCCGGGAAGCCCTGTTTCTGGCCGGCAAGGCATTCCGGCAATACCGCGCGCGGCGGGGAACACGGGCCAGCGTGTTACCGGATTTCTTTATCGGCGCGCATACGGCGGTACGGGAAATGCCGGTGCTGACACGGGACACTGCCCCCATTCGCGCCTACTTTCCGACAGTAGCGCTGCTGACGCCGCAACGGAGCTAGCCTTCCTTTACAAACGCCACTATATAATCACGTAGGGCGGGATGCGCTACGCTTTCCCGCCCTACCTTACCATACTGATTATCTGAGACGGGTTTTGCATTTTTTTTAGCCTAGCGACATCTATTTCCCAGTATAATTTCTAAAATCGGGTTCCATATGGTATTCAAGCTTTGTAACCCCATGCCGTTAATTGCACTATGCGGAATTATTGCAATACACATTGAACTAATGGCCTAAAGTAGCACGATTCTTTAATAGCTAAAATTACCACCTAAGCGTAATCCCCAAAATTAACGGTTTAGGCTCATGTATATTGCAAGCTGCTGCACAGCATAACTTAAGGAGATAACTGCTTCAATGCCTTCTTTCCCTCTGTCTTCTACTTTGCAAGAACGAGCTCTCCGTGTCGCTGTGCTCACCACTTCCTTTCCGCTTACAACAACGGCGGTAAGCGGCACATTCGTAAAACGTTTAATCCAAAATTTGCCCCCCTCAGTGGAGGCAACTGCCATTGCCCCCAGCGGTATTGAATCGGAGCAACTACCAACGAATGCCAATTACCAAATCCGCTGTTTCCGCTATGCCCCCCGTTCTTGGCAACAACTTGCTCATCAACCAGGCGGGATTCCGGCGACCCTAAAACAGCGGCGGATTTTCTACCTTCTCCTCCCAGTGTTTTTAGGATCAATGTTTTTGGCTTGCTTGCGTACTGCTAGGAACGTTGATCTTATTCATGCCAATTGGTCTATTAATGGTGTCATCGCAGGCATTGCCGCTTGGTTTACAGGAAAACCGATCATTACCACACTTCGAGGACAAGATGTTAATCGTTCTCGATCATCGCGGGTTTATCGAATAATACTAGGACTTTGCCTACGGCTAAGTAACCATGTGGTAGCAGTCAGCGACTCCATTCGGTTTTTGGCAGTACAGCAATTTCCAACCCAAAATAATAAATTTACCGTCATCCATAATGGTGTCGATCAATGCTTTCTAGATATCGGCGCTCGACGCCAACAAACGGATTCGCAAACATTGAGGCTGATCACCGTTGCAAGTTTGATCCCATTAAAAGGGGTTGAGCAGATTATCCAGGCAGTGAATCTATTGAAAAATGAGATTGATCTAAACCTTACTATTGTCGGCAATGGCCCAGAAAAAGAAAAACTGCAAAACCTAACAAAATTGTTTGAATTACATAAAAAAATTAGCTTTACCGGTAATATAGCTCCCAGTGAAATTCCAGCATATCTCGAAAAAGCAGACATATTTATTTTAGCAAGCCACAGCGAAGGACGTCCCAATGTTCTATTAGAAGCCATGGCAGCGGGCTTGCCTATTATTGCAACCAATATTCCAGGCACCCAGGAAATAGTGCAGAACGGTAAAACAGGAATTTTATTTCCGCCAAAATCTATCGAGAGACTTGCAGATGCGCTGCGGCGGCTATCTCAAAACGCTTCCTTGAGACAACAACTCGCCAAGAATGCTAGACGGTTTATCCTTGACCAAGGGCTTTTTTGGACTCATACGAGTTCCCGCTATGCTGAGCTTTACCGGCAGATCCTTTCTTAGAGACCTTGCAATTCTATGTGCGGCATAGTTTTTACCTACTCTCCTCAGCTAGAGTTATCCGAACGAACTAAAAGAGTACATCGGGGGCTTACTCGAATTGCCCATCGAGGCCCCGATGACCAAGGTATTATTGCCGATAAACAGTGGGCTATGGGACACCGCCGACTTTCTATTATCGGCCCCACATCCGGTCATCAGCCCATCAACGATCCCAGCGGACGTTACTTTCTCACTTATAACGGTGAAGTCTATAATTACCAGGAGTTGCGTACTGGTCCATTGAAACACTGGCCGTTTCGCACTCAAAGCGATACTGAAGTTGTGCTTGCAGGTCTTATCACCTATGGCCCAAATTTTTTCCATCAAATGGAAGGAATGTGGGCCGTGGCCTTCTGGGATCAGCAGGAACGAGAATTAGTATTGGCCCGGGATAGAATGGGCAAAAAGCCTCTATATTATCAACTATACGAAGAAGCTATCTGCTGTGCCTCCGAGTTGCCTGCATTGTTCTCTCTTTCCGCTCAACCATTGACTGAAGACTTAAATAGTACTGCTGATTACTTCCGCTACGGCTACTATCTTCCTGGCACTACGGCTTACAAAGGCATTTGCGAAGTACTGCCAGGGCATCTTCTCACCTGGTCTCCTGAGAGCAAACCCCATTCCAGGCCCTATTGGTCTCTCTCCACTACTCCATTTACCGGCACTCATCAACAAGCCCAAGCACTGTTACAGGATAAATTTATCCAGGCCATACAACGCCGCCTGGTAGCAGACGTGGAAATCGGCGCTTTTCTTTCTGGTGGTATTGATTCCTCACTTATTGTGAGTTTGCTAAGCAAAAAACTAGACTTTACCCCTAAAACTTTCACCTTAGGGTTTTCAGAAACCGCTTACGATGAACGCTCCTATGCCCGCCTCATTGCAAAAAAACACCAAACTCAACACTATGAGCGCTGCCTGGAACAGTGGGATGTCACCCAACTGCAACAGCTAATACAAGATCACATCGGCCAACCGTTTGCCGACTCTTCCCTGCTGCCCACGGCTTTGGTTTCCGAGCTTGCCTCCCAGCATGTCAAGGTGGTCTTGTCAGGGGATGGGGGCGATGAACTCTTTAGTGGCTACCAGCGCTATCAGGCCCGCGCCATCTTGCGCTGGTACACGCGCCTGCCCAAGGGGCTTAGAAAAGGGCTTGGCCGCATGATACGGGCCTTGCCGGAACCCATGGCTCATCATAGCCGCAGCCTGTTGAAAAAGGCCCATCTGTTTGAAGATATCGTGCAGCGCATGGGTACTGAAACCCCTTACCTTGCCCCACTGTTCTATTCCCAGGCAGATTTTCAACGGTTGGCTCCCGAATTAGCAGGGTATGGTCACACTCCACCTCATCTGCCTGAAGAAAGCCGCCTGGATGATATCCAAGCCATGATGGCCGCAGACGCCCTTATCTACCTGCCGCAGGATATCCTTACTAAAGTTGACCGGGCCTCCATGGCCTATGGTCTCGAATGCCGGGCTCCCTTTCTGGATAAAGAAATTGTGGAACTCGCCTTCTCTCTGCCCCGCCGTTGGCATCGGCAGGGCTTAAAGGGCAAATGCTTTTTGCGGGAAACCTTTGGAGAGTATTTTTCTGCCGAGATCTGGCATCGCCGAAAACAAGGTTTTGCTGCTCCCATCCATAATTGGTTTCGAGGGACCATGGGCACGGAGCTAGAAATACTTCTGCAAGAGGGAGATAGCCCATTGCATCCTTCCCCATTCCTAGCTTTACTCACAGCCCACCGTAAAAAGCAACGGGATCATGGTTATCGCTTGTGGCAAATCTATGTTTATTTGCTCTGGCGCTCTCGGCATACCCAACAACTTAATAGCAAGCCATACACCCCTAATGATTTAAGCTGTAGTAATGGGCACCTGGGAAAAGTAAGTGTCGGCGCATAAGTCCATAAAACCGAAGCTGGCGATTTTTCTGCCTGATCTTAATGGGGGCGGAGCAGAACGGGTAATGCTCACCCTGGCCAAGGTGTTCATGGAAAAGAATATCCAAGTGGATCTCCTGCTGGCACGCGCCCAGGGATCTTTACTTAACTTAGTGCCTCAGGGTATTCACTTGCATAGTTTAACCACGGGTTTATCACGCTCTGGCAGAACAGGGTTAGCGCTTAGCGCTTTATGGGGACTCATCCGCTATCTACGGCGGGAGCAACCAACCACTTTGATGAGCACCCTCACCGGGGCAAATCTAATCGCTATTTTTGCAAAGATTTTTGCACGGTCTCCTGCTCGCCTAGTGTTGCGAGAAGCCAATACCGCCCTTAACCATCGCAGCTTTCTAACGCAATTAGCGGTACAAGTTCTTTATCCCCTAGCAGATGCAGTGATTGCAGTTTCGCAGGGGGTGGAGAAGGATTTAATCAACATAATTGGTCTTACGCCGGATAAAATAACGTTTGTTCCTAATCCGGTAGATATGGCTACCCTCACCCGCCTGGCAGAGGAAAAAATTAATCATCCTTGGTTTGATAAAGATCAACCACCAGTCATTATCAGTTTAGGACGATTAACGGAACAAAAAGATTTTGCCACACTAATTTGTGCCTTCGCCTGCTTACGGCGGAATCGACCTGCACGCCTTATGATTCTAGGAGAAGGGAAAGGGCGCAGTAACCTTGAAGCCTTAGTTCACCGCTTTGATCTCGTTGATGATGTCGCATTGCCTGGTTTCAAAGTTAACCCATATCCCTACCTAAAAAAAGCATCACTGTTTGTCCTATCCTCTCGCTGGGAAGGAATGCCCAGCGTAATCCTTGAAGCCTTAGGGTTTGGACTCCCTATTGTGGCAACTGATTGCCACAGCGGGCCGCGAGAAATATTAGAAGAAGGCCGCTTTGGGTGCTTAGTGCCAGTGGGCGACATACAAGCACTATCTACAGCCATATTACAAACCTTAGACCATCCTCCTGAAGCAAGCACATTACAAGCCCAGGCGAAGGTTTTTTCCCCTGATTCCATAGCCCTACGTTATCTTACCGCTATGAGGCTGTCAAAGATTGAGCAATGATTTAATGTTTAAATTAAAGAAAATCATGCGGTGGGTGCTTTACCTAATCATTATAACGCTACTTGCATTCTTGTTTTATACTCATCGAGTGGAGGTAATAAACACCTTTATCTACCATCGATGGGTATTATTATATGTTACAGGAATCACCATTCTCGGTTTTTCAGCGCAGGCTTTAAATTTTCTGCAACTTATAGAGACGCTTAACAAACCTCCTTTCCAGGATACTTTACGCGCTTGGGCTTTAGCCAATATCGCTAATTATCTGGGGCCGTTTCAGCCGGGAATCGCCGTGCGAATGGCTTTTTTTAAACGGCATGGGATAGAAATCCCCACTACCATACGTGCCACATTGCATCAATTACAACTTAGCTTTTGGGTTGCAACCGGCATAGCCGCAATTGCCGGGTCTATTAGTCATTACGAACCGATTCGTCCCCTTGCATTTGTCAGTGGAATTTTATTTATATCATGGCCTCTAGGGCTGCGTGCTTCCCATTTAGCAATTCTTTGGTCATCCGCACACATTAAGTTTATTGATAGGCATAAAGATATGCTGGCCTTTTTCTTCATATTGCCTCCAGCACGCACATTGCTTCTCGTTGCTATCCAGTACATTCTAGGCGCACTTAGCTTATATGTGGTCTACTGGTCTTTTGATACGCAAATCAACATTCAAGATGCATTCTTGCTTACTGTGGTAGTATTTTCATCAACATTCATTGCAATAACACCCAATAACCTGGGAGTCCAAGATGCCATCTACGGATATAGCGCTTATCTCTATGGGTTAACCGTAAGTGAAGCACTGAGCCTCGCCTTGCTTTTGCGCTTAGCCCATATCTTGGCCTGTGGATTGATCGTTTTGCTAATACGTCCTTGCCGTTGATATTTTATCTATTTAATCGCTCACAATCAGTAAGCAACATCTCTGGTATATGTAAAAAATAATATTATTTCTATCTGTTCTTATTAACTACTTCTTAATTATTATTCCCTGACCCGTAGTAAGCGATATCACATATTCAGGTTTATTTGACATAAATTCTTGTACCGCAGAATAGGCTCCATGGCATACAGTTGAACCATAATCGTCAAGGACAAGCACGCCTCCAGGATTCAAGCGGGGATAGAAAAAGGCAAGACTATCTAAAGTAGGCTGATAAAGATCAACATCAATGTGTACAAGTCGAAATTTTTTGTTCCTAACTTCTTCGAATCTTGACGGTATCCAGCCTTTATAAATGATTATATTTGAAAACTCCTGTAATACTTCTCTCACTCTATCTTCCGCTGCGTACAGATTACCTTGAGACCATTCAAAGTGGTCATTCTTAAGGGGGCGATCAATCTCCTGAGGCTGGGAAAGACCGGCAAAAGAATCAAATAAATATAAAGGGGTTTCAGGAGAAGACGCTGCCATAAACCATGCCGAAGCGCCTTGGTAGCAACCGCACTCGGCCATCGCTCCCGGAATAAATTGGGTAAATTTACAAAATTCTCGAAGAGTGTATTTTCGATCTTCAGAATAGAAATTCTGAGGTGAAAGACGCTTAAAATTAGCTAGAAAAACTTTATCCTCACGCCATAGCTTGTAATCATCGCTTATAGGAAAATCACCAAAAGCAGATGCTGATATTCTTGCAAACTCCTGGCGCACACGCCTACGCTGTGCTGGAGTTCCTTTTATAATCCACTTCATCGCTTTGCCTATGCGGCTAACAGTATACATTCTTATTAATCAATTCCCATTTAGAGTAAAGCTTGCTATAAGCTAGTTTAATTAGCCTTTTAATCATCGTTGTTTAGAAAAAAAATATTGCTTGAACTTCCTAATGCATAGCTTAATCTTGCCCGTATTTTAGGAGATAAATTGCAATGAAAAATAGCATTTCCAGTATAGAATAGCCTTGTACGATAGGTATGCTTTATTATCCACCCACCTCGCTTAAATAAGCGTCTCCAACCATAGTAACTAAAAAGATATAGCTCTGATAACGAATTGCCGTGTTCTCCATGACGATGAGGCCAAAGTATTATACGAATCAGATTTGCTAGATTTAAACGTCTAGTTATTAGGGGTGCAGAGTTTTTCATAGTAGAAAACTTAAAAACAGAATATTTTAATGCACGAAAACTAAGCTTAGCAATGTAGACATGGTGCGTCAGGAAAGTCCAAAATCTCCATGTAGATGTGGGAACGATATGAATTGCTGAACCACCGGACTTTAATACACGTTTAATTTCATCCTGGAATTTATCTAAATGAGGTATATGCTCTAGAACGTTAGAGCTAAATACAATATCAAATGTATTATCAGCAAAAGGAATCTTATAGCCATCATAAATTTTCACAGGAAATACAGCCTGTGATAAATAGCGGCTTTCTTCCACATCAATCGCATTGACGTGATAGCCATGCTCAGAGAGAAGCTTGGCCTGCCAACCAGCGCCAGCACCAATCTCTAAAATCCGAGCGCCCTCAGGAAGGTAATTCATTGCTACCTTGAGTTCATGGGTTCTGATACTTGCTAGATAACAGTTGTTCTCCGCTGTCATATGTAAATCTCAATTTGCTATAACTTCGACACCATTACCGTCCTTTGAATTTGTTAAATTCATTGCCTAGCTGTATTTGCATATAGCAAATTAGCAATTTGCTCCGAGATAAGGCCCATCAAAAAAACTAGAAGGGAAGTAATCAATAGCAAGGCGCTCATATTGGTGAACTGCCCAGCAATCATATAAGTATATAAATAGTTACTAACACCGAGAATAAAAAAAATAAAACTAATAGGGGTAAATACTTTCAGGGGCGAATAAAGCGTCGCCACTTTCAATATAATTAAAAAAAACCGCAGTCCATCCTTAGCCAGCTTGATATGACTTTTCCCCTCTCGTTTATGGGCGCGAATAGGGATATAACTCACTAGGTAGCCAGCTCGAAAAAAAGCCATGGTGCTGGTGGTCGGATAGGAAAAGCCATTGGGTAACAGATAAAGAAATTCACGAAAGCGCTTGGCCCGCACCGCCCGGAAACCCGAAGTCAAATCCTCAATCCGGTGCCCCGTAACCCAACTGGCAAGACGGTTATAAAAGCCATTACCCAGCCGCCTGCTTAAAGAAGCCTGGGAGGCGGAATCTCGCGCCCCAACCACCATGTCAAAGCCTTCCGCGAGACGTTTCAGCAAACGGGCAATATCCGCCGGATCATGTTGCCCATCGGCATCCATGAACACAATCACTTCTCCCGTAGCGGCGCGGGCGCCATGTTTGACAGCCGCGCCGTTGCCCATGCTATAGGCATGGGTAATCACCTTGGCCCCCGCAACCTGGGCCACCTCTACGGTATGATCACTCGAGCCATCATTAACGACGAGAATCTCCGCATCGGGATAACCTTGACGCAATACCGGCAAAAGTCTTTCAAGACTATTGGCTTCATTCTTAGCTGGAAGAATAATACTCAAAGAACCTATTTCTTTCATAATCTTTCCAAAGATAATTTTATAACTTATGGGATTGTTACCTGGTGATTCATCTTTGTTTGTATATGCACTGCATCTGAGTAAATTCTATATCTTATTATTTTTCTTATAAATCTGATCTTCCATGCTTTCTATTTGTAACGTGAAAGCGCCTTTAGTATCCAATTTCTTTACTTTATTTAATTCGGCTATTGCTAATGAATAATTATCAAATTTTACAGCAAGGTCGGCTAGGCTAAGGTGATGAATGGGTTCTCTCGGATTCTCATTTATGGCGGCAATAGCAAAATTTACTGCATCCTGTAATTGACCAAGAGAATTTAAATAGTATCTACTTAAAGTGGAAAATAGTGCGGCACGTGTTCCATGACTAGCGCTACCATTACCTAAAGCCGCTTCAAACAAAGAAACGATTTCATCTTCATCCAAAGAGACTACTCGTTTTTCAGTCCAATCCACTAATCCTCTGAAAGGCTCTATCACAGTTCCATTTAATGGCATACTTGCTAATCGTAGCTCTAGCTTTTTAAGCAAGTTATGATCAACCGGCCTTCCGTTCGTTTGATCAAGCAAGATAACGGCAAAAAGTCCATTTATATAAGCATTACTTAAGCTTGTGGAGAGCAGGAAATATTGCCTTGCTTTCTCATAATACATTTTCTCAAGTTCAGGGCTTTTTAAAATCACATTTGCATAAACCAGCCCTGCCTCATAAGTTGCGCGAGGCGACTCCGGGTGATGCTCTGCCATGATGATTCTTAGCCGATCAACATCGCGCCATTCATCTACACGCAATGCGGTTACAGCTACAAAAAGTGAAATGATAGAAACTGCTGTGACAGCGCGCAGCTTTATTGATTTCTGCGGCCATGGCCCTAGTATTAAATAGGATATAGCTAAAATTGGGCCATACATTGGAAGATAATTACGGTGTTCATGAACTAGTTCAAGGCCAATTACGGAAGATTCTAAACTGTGCCCTGCTAAAAACCAAGCGACTGAAAACAATAACAGAGGGATACGATTTCTCAGATAAAAGGCGGATGCCCCTATTAAAAGAAGACCTATAACAGCCAACACTGTTGTATAAGGTGTGAACATTCCATGTGAAATGATAATATCGTCATGAAATAAGCTTAATTGAATGGGGTTAGGAAGAAAGATCCAAGATATATAGAGCCATAACACTCGCGCTTCTGTCAGGAGACGCTGATATAGCGTGAAATCGCGTGTCTGATAGCCTGACAATAACCATTCAGGATAGACTGCAACATAAACAAAAAATGCTAGCGCTGGTAAACCCACGATTATCGCAAAAAAAATATTAAGCTTAATCCGATCCTCCCTTCTCTTTAGGGAAAAACGATATATTGTAGCCTCAATAACCAGCATAAAAAGAGGTAACAATGCGCCATTTTCTTTGCTCAACACCGCCAAAAAACCAAAACCTAGTCCTCCGAGCATTAGGCCGAAGCCATTATCCGCACGATCCAAACGTTCCCTTCCCGCCATATAGCAAATTAACCCAGCCAGAACAAACAATGAAGCCAGGCTATTCATTCTCTGAACCACAAATAAAACACTAGTAATGCCTAGCGGATGAAGAAGCCATACGCTAACTGCTATTATTGCGATCCAGTAAACTCGCTGATCGGATAAAGATGAATTATGCCGGCTACGACGATACGCAAATAGAATCTGTAAGGTCAAACAGAAAAGAAGAATGCCGTTGAGGATATGAATGATCAAGTTAGTAAGCTTAAAATAGAAAGGATCTAAACCATTACAATAATAATTTACCCAAAAACTTAATTGGCTTAATGGCCGACCTATGCTGCTTGCAATACCAGAAAATGCAGCCTGGCGCACCCCCTCCAAGGTCAGGGTATCTACTTGCAGACGGCTATTTTGGACAATATTGCTGATATCATCAAAAATGAATCCGCCAGAAAGCCCAGGAAAATAAATTATTCCGACTAGGAGTAGGATAAGAAAAAAAGGCAGGAAGGTACGGAGGCTAGAGCGATTTTTATTCATGATTTTTAAAAAAGAAAAATATCCCTTTCCATTATCCAAAAGCACAAATTAAAAAAGGGCGTTCCTTAGGAACGCCCTGATTTTATATAGCCACTTAAACTAGACCTCAGCGACAATTCGCGGGTAGGTATTTTTTGGCAAGAGTGCTATTCGTACAAATCCAAGTAACCGTGCCATCTGTCTTGCCTGTACCATCCAGTACAATGTTACCCGTAACACTATTTCCTAAATTCTTCGTGGCCACAGTAATCGTTGCTCCCACAGAACCGGTGTTAGTGTAAGCTATACTACTAATGTATGGTGAACTCACACTAGAAATGCCGGCAGCGCTCATAGTTGTTGGCATCGCACCCACAGCTTGAAAGTATTCACTTACAGATACCTTGGCTGAATCGCCAAAACTCAAGGGCTCAGAGACCTTAGCCCGTATTGTGTAGTCTTGATAGGCCGGAATCGCCACAGCGGCTAAAATACCGATGATCGCCACCACGATCATGAGTTCGATCAAGGTAAAACCCTGTTGTACTGTTCTCATGTATACGTTACTCCAAAATGAATATAATAAAATCCAAACTTTATACGGTTGGCAGTTCCATGTTTTCCCTGCCTGCACCCTTCATAAGGCAATCCATGTGCCATGCTTCTGTTTCGGCCAAAAACGCCAAGGCTTTATGGGAAGGAGTTCACAAAGTTAGGAGAAAACAATGTAGGGAAAGGCGCGGAGTCGCTATTCGGAAGTGGGCAATCAACGGGAAGGGACGCTTGGATATGCCCAAGACGGACCAAAAGTGACGCGCTGGGTCACCTTTTCGCGCTATTCTAAAAAGGGGGCTCCTCAACCCGTCCCCCATTCAATGCGCGTCCCTTTATCATTACGGAGTAAATGCTTACTTTTGCAGGGCAACCCTTTTTTTATTGGCAAAGCATGGCCAAAAAAGATATATTAATATTTGGTAAATATGAATATATGAGGTGGCAATCATGGCCAATACCAGCCTAAGCCTTGGGGAGCACTGGGAAACTTTTATCAAGAATAAAATGGCCAGCGGGCGCTACGGTTCCGCCAGCGAAGTCGTGCGCGATGCGCTGCGCTTGTTGGAAGCACGGGAAAGCAAGCTGGAGGCATTGCGGGCGCATTTAGGGCAGGGGGCGGCACAGGCACAGCGCGGTGAGTTTGTTGAAAACTATTCCATCGAGGCGGTGATCGCCGAGTTAGATCGGGAACGCTAATGCCTGATTATAGAATTACACCACGGGCAAGCACGGATTTAAAAAATATTGGGCGCTATACGCTCAAAACCTGGGGCCGGCAGCAACGCAATATTTATCTAAAAAACCTTGATAAACGTTTTGCCTGGCTGGCGGAAAATCCGCGCCTAGGAAAGCACCGGCCTGATATCCAAGAAGGTTATTATTGCTTTCCCCAGGGGGCGCATCTGATTTTTTATCTCCTGCGCGAGGGTGGCATTGATATCATCGGTCTCCCTCACCAGGATATGGATATTCTGAATCATTTTAACGGCTGACACTCCTCGCCCGAGTGGGCGAGGGCTCTTGGGTCACCCCAGGAACCTTCCTGCTTCGATATGCTTTCCCTAGGCAGCACGTAGGGCAGGAAAGCGTAGCGCATCCCGCTCTGCCTTAATAACCTGCCGTGGGTTTTTTTATTGAGTCGTCTCGTGCCAAGATCTCTCTCTACATACCATCCTGATCGCGGGTATCTACAAGATCATCGATATCCACCCCAAGTACCTTGGCGATCTGCTTGAGCGCTTTGACGGTCCCCTCCGCATTTTCAATGCTTGTGCTCGATTTTTTCCTTCTTTCCTTCCATCATAAGCTAGCTAATATCCGCTCTAGGCCCAGCCCACCGTATCTTCAGTCCGCTTGCTTCTCGTCGATAGCTACAGCATATCAATTTGCAGAAAAGTGCTTATCAGGGAAAACCCATGCTGAAAACCATCCGCGACGCTTGCCAGCTTCATCCCCTGGCGCTCGACTACACCATGACCGACGCCATTGAGAATTTGGCCGATCTTATCGGCGACGAAGGCGATGGAGCCGCCTTCTTTGAAAAAAACCACATCACCCGGGGCATGGAGGAACTCTTCCGAGAGGGGCTGCTACGGCTGGGGGGGAAATCCGATCAAGCGGTCTTCGAGTTGGCCCAGGCCATGGGCGGGGGTAAAAGCCATCTGATGATTGCCCTCGGGCTGCTGGCCAAGCATCCGGCGCGGGCAAAAGCCGTCTTTACCACCAGCAGGAGACTGTTCAGATGGAGCGCGAAGCCCTCAAGCGGCTGGTGGCGGAGCGGGAAGTCCGGCTGATGATAGCCACCGACGCGGCCTGTGAAGGACTCAATCTCCAGATGCTCGGGACCCTTATCAATGTGGACTTACCCTGGAATCCCACCCGGCTGGAACAGCGCCTCGGGCGCATCAAGCGGCTGGGCCAGATCAGGGAAAACGTGGACATGCTGAATCTGGTCTATCAGGGCACCGTGGATGAAACCATTTACGAGCGGCTCTCCGAGCGCATGCGCGACCGCTACGATCTGCTTGGGGCGTTGCCCGATACCATCAGAGACGAATGGATCGAGGACATCGCCCGGCTGGGGGAGGAGATGGATCGCTATATCGAGGCGCGCCGCCAGACGACCGGTTTCGACCTTCGTTACAATGCCACCCTAGAACCGGGCGAGGATAGCTGGCGCAACTGCGCCAAGGTTTTTGCCCGCCGGGATTTGGCCAATCTCATGGGGCAAGGATGGTAAATAAAAGGGCATGTGCCGGCAATCTGCCGCACGAGACAGAGGGATGACCTATAATCCGGAAATCCATCATCGCCGATCCATACGGTTACAGGGATACGATTATAATCAGGCAGGGGCGTATTTCGTGACGGTCTGTACCCAAAACCGCGCGTGCCTGTTCGGCAACATCGTGGCCGGCGAAATGAAATTGAATGATGCTGGTTTGACGATCCTGCGATGGTACGCCGAATTACCCAACAAATTCCCGGATATTGAAGGTGATGAATTCATTTGCATGCCCAACCACGTTCATTTCATTGTGGTAAACGCCGTAGGGGCGGACCTATGTGTCCGCCCTGACCTGTGTGTCCGCCCGGATGCCGTACCCGCAATCAACAAGGGCGAACACACAGGTTCGCCCCTACATGGCGTGGTGCAATGGTTCAAAACCATGACGACCAACGAATATATTCGTGGCGTCAAACGAAATGGATGGCCATCATTTCCCGGCAAATTGTGGCAGCGTAATTATTGGGAACACATCATCCGTAATGAAACAGAATTGGACCGTATCCGCGAATACATCCGCAACAATCCTGTCCAATGGGAATCCGACAAATTATTCGTAAACCCGGCCTAGCGGGAATCTGGCAAATTATTTGTAGGGGCGGACCTGTGTGTCCGCCCTTCCAGAATATCCTTAGCCGCTTTGATATCCACTGGTTTATGGCCTCCATGGCGACAGGCGCAACGGGTATTTTTTCCTACCTTATCGGGCAATATCTCCAGTTTATTTTCCTCGACTATCTTGCCGTGGAATTCATTTTGCTGGCTTTTTTTATATTCATGCTTTGTTCCGTCTTTTTTCTGCTTCGTCTCCTATTTTTTTACCGGGAAGTCATTCATGATATTCACGATTCCATGCTCTCGGTCTTTTTTCCCGCTATCAGTATTTCCGCTTCTATCCTAAGTACCGCCATATCCAACGTGATGTTTCCGCTTGGACTCTTTAGTTTCGATCCTCACTTAGGATACTTGTTAGCTCTAATTTTTTATGGTTTTGGAATGGCAAGCGGCATGGGCTTTTTGCTGATCATTTCTTATGGTTTCTCCGTTTCACAAACAATCGAAATAACCCAGGCAAATGGTGCCTGGCTGTTACCGCCCGTGGGTCTTTTCGTCAATATTTTTGCCGGCAATTTTTTGATTGCCCATTTTCCAGGCTTTATCGGCCACTCCCTGCTAATATTCCATGTCTTCGCGCTAGGTATAGCCTTTTTTTCTTATTTTCTGATGCTCTCTTTACTTTTTCACCAGCTCTACTGTTGTCCTCCTCCCCTGCGGGAAATGGCCCCCGCTCTGGCGGTACCATTAGCGCCACCAGGCGTTTCCGTGATTGCCTTATTAAGCCTGGAAAAAGCCTTGGACCATTTTCCGCAACTAGCTAGCTTGCAAAATAATCTTTCTCCTTTTATTCATGTATATGTCCCTTTTGTTATCGGTTATGGTTGTTTTTGGGCAATACTAGCGACCCTTATCATGGCCCGTTATGTAAAAGAGAAAAATATTCCTTTTACCCTCGGGTTTTGGGCCTTCGTTTTTCCTGTTGCTGCTTTTGGAATTGCGATATTTTTAACTGCCCAAAACCCCTTATTTTCCTTCCTTAATGGGGTTGCCATTTTTTTATGGGGTACTTCGCTTCTTCTCTGGAGTTTTACCACCTATAAAAACTTGTTGCACCTTCTGCCTAGAAATTAATATATGGGTCTGCCGTTCGCGGCTAAACAAACTAAAACTCATAGCGCAGAGCAGCATAGAAGTTGCGGCCAGGGCCAGGTAAGCGCCGTCCTTGAGGGACATCGCTATTGAGCACGCGGTTAAAGCCTGTTAGGTGGTTAGTATACGTTTTATCGAGTAAATTATTGATTCCCGCAGTGAAGGTAATGCCTTGATTAAGCAACCGGTATTGGCCATAGAGATTAACCAAGACATAGCCTGGAGTCGCTTTATTGGTATTGTTGGGGTTTCCTGGGTCCAAGGTATTGGTATCCGAAATATCTTCCTGCCGATACACCAACACGCTTTCAACGGTGGTAAACCAATGGACCCGTTCATGGGTAAGGGAGAGGCGCAAATTGGGTGGGGCAATACGGTATAAATTATCATCAATATCCCACCGTTTACCCCGGACATAACTCGCCACGCCATCCAACCGCCATTGGGGATGGAAACGGTAGCCGAAATCCGCATCGAGGCCGTAAATCTCGGCATCCACATTGCTAAATTGGAGCGGGGTGGCATCCCCAGCAGCATTGGTGCTGACCGCAATCACCACGGAATCGGTGGCCGGAGTTCCTTGAATATAATCATCGACCCGGCGGTAGTAGGCTTGCGGCGAAAAGTAGGCAGCCTGAGTCTGCCAATCAAAGCCAAATGCCAGTTCGTGGGATGTCTCCGGATTAAGATTCACATTACCCACATAGGCATTCCCATCCCCCAGACCCGCATTGACTTCCAGGGGAATCCAGAGATAACGTTGAATGTAAGTTGGCGAGCGCATCTTCCGCGCCGCGCCGAAAGTCCAGCGAAGAGCGGAATTCATTTGGTAGCTGAGCTCGGCGACCCAGTCCACATTGTTGTTGTTTTGCCCACGATCGGCGCCATTGAATCGATTCCTGAGCATTTGTATCATCTGCGCCGGCATCCCCCCCATGCCCCTGTCGGCAAGCTGAGCGGGAAAGGCGTTGACCCCATCCGCATCCATCTCTACCCGATCATAACGGGCTCCAAGCTGGAGTTCCCAGTTAGAATAAATCTCCTTGGTCCATTCACTAAAGAAGCCATACTTATTTATTTGCGCATTGTTAAAATTAGTCACGAAAAAGGGCGCAAAATCAGGATCCAAGACAGTCGCGTTGTGCTGCGCGGCATGGCCATCGGCGCCTATGGCTAGATCGCCACCCCAGAGGGCGAAGGTGGCCTTAAGGCCGTAGTTGAAATCTTCACTGCCAGCATTCACCAAACGTTTATCATCGCCCTGGCAAAAGGGGGCCGGTAGAGCGCAAAAATTAGCGGCTTGCCGCAACCTAAAATTATTCATTTGATGATCCACATCAGAATAGCCGAACCGGGTTTCTAGCTGGATATCGTTCCAAAACCCCGTATATTTACCTCCTGCCCGATTGGTCCTGATGAAGCTAATATCCATAGGCAGGCTTGGGGTGCCACTATTCTCGGTATCCAGACGTTGATAGTCAGCGCTAAATTCATGATCGCCTGTTTTAAAACCGTACCCAGCGCCATAAGTATTCCGTTCGTACTCGGTGGCCTTGATAGTGCCGTCGCCAAATTCAGTATCGCCACCATCATCCCGGCTACCAAGAAAATGTAACCGATGACGATCATTGGACAAAGACAAAATACCCCCCAAATTATAACCACCATCGACGGAATGGCCTGCTATATCAACATCGCTGTGAAATTCAAATTGCTCGCTGCCGGTAAAATGGCTGGACTTGGTTTTGGCTTCAACATAGCCGCCGATTCCAGAACCCGTACTGACCGACCCAACCCCCCGGGTAACCTCTATTGACTCTACCAGGCTGCGAGGCGCGTAGCTCAGTGGCGGGTCCATCCAATTAGGTCCTCCTGATTCAATAGGCGTACCATTTATCCGCACGTTCATTCGCGGCCCAAACATCCCCCGGTATTGCACCATACCTGCTATCGGTCCATTCGCATTGACATTAGCGCCAGGGACCCGCCTCAGCAAATCGGCCGTATCAGGCGTGGCGAAAGGCTTATTTTCTGCTTCTACCCCCGCACGCTCAACCGGTTGTCCCACCACCTCAAGCTCCGGCAAGGTCACCTCTTCATCCTGGGCAAGCAACGGGGAGGCAGCGCAGGCGGTAGCTACGAGGACGAAAATGGGCGTTCTTTTAAGCATTATTTTTCCCCTGATAGATTTATTAAGCTGAGCAGTCAAACTTAATAAATAGCAAAATTTATGCTAAATATTTTTTATCAAAACAAGCAGGAACTTACCTACGAAGCCCCCAGAATCAGGGATAAAAGTACGGCATTTCCCGTATTTTTCCTCAGAAATACGGGAAATGCCGTACTTCAGCCTTCTCTACGGATGCACGGCACCCACCGCTTGAGGCTTTTTCTAACCCACCCGCAAAATAATGGTGTTTTTCATGGGCACAGCGCCAATGGCCGTCCGTCTTGCAGGGACGGCTGCCCCCGCCTGCGGGTGAGCAGGGCAGCGCGAAACCAACCGTGCTTTTCTCAAAATTTTTGCTAAAATACTTATCTTTTCCGCTCTGCCAACCGCAGCCCTTTAGGGACTATGGCTCGATCCGCCCACTCAAACAGCCCTTGCACCAGCATGGCCAGTCCGGCGGCAGGAATGGCTCCTTCCAAAATAAGACTCACGTCATCCAAGCGAATTCCAGTCAATATAGGTTGCCCATATCCCCCGGCGCCGATTAAAGCACCCAGGGTAGCCGTGCCCACATTGATCACCGCTGAGGTTTTAATACCCGCCAAAATAGCGCGGGAGGCCATGGGCAGTTCCACTAAACGCAGCCTGGCCCCCGTTGAAAGACCCAGCGCTACTGCCGATTCTCGAAGCTGAGGGGAAATATCATGCAACCCGGTATGGGTATTGCGCAGGATGGGTAAAAGACTGTACAGGAATAAGGCCACAACCGCCGGCGGACCGCCAATGCCAAGGAGAGGAATCATGAAAACCAGCAAGGCCAGCGCGGGAATAGTTTGAATAATCCCCGCTATACTCAAGATAATCGACCCTAGCCGGGGCCGGTAGGCTGCGATAACTCCGAGCGGGATGGCGACAACAATGGCGCTTGTCAGGGAAATGCCGACCAAAACCAAGTGCTCCTTGGTATGGCGGTAAAAACGCTGCCAGGCGGTTACCGGAGAGGCTTGCGGGCGATGGCCAAAAGTTTGTTCCAGAAAATTTCCGGCTACCTGGAAATCGGGGACGCGCTCCAGCTTAACCTGGGCATTCATGGCGGCCATGCTTGCCGAATCAAGGCGCCCCTCCAAAGAATGTAAGGCAGTCACTGCCTCTGGCGCCTGTTTCAGCAAGTCACGCCGGTAAAGCAATAGGGCTTTATAGTCGGGAAAGTAATGACGATCATCTTCTAGTACGCGCAATCCATAATAATCAATTTCAGCATCGGTCGAGTAGAGATCAATCACCTGCAAGGAACCCTGCGCTAGTCCCCGGTAAGCGAGATCATGATCCAATCCGCTGACCTGGCGTTGGGGCAACCCATAGCGAGTACGCAGACCCGGCCATCCGTCAGCCCGGGCCATAAACTCATTACTAAATCCCAGCACTAGCTCTGGATGTCTAACCAGATCTGAAATCTTACGAATATTGAGCCGCTCGGCAACCGCTTCTTTCATTCCCAAAGCATACGTATTATTGAATCCCAAGGGACGGCTCATCTCAATTCCCTGGGCCACTAAAAGGCGGCGCAGTTCGGCTTCTTCGGTCACCTGCCGGGAAAAAATTTCGTAATAGAGCGTGCCAGTATATTCAGGATAAATATCGATTTCACCGGTCAGCAAGGCGTTCCAAAGAACCCGCGATCCCCCCAGTTCCCGGCGATGGATCGCGTTCACGCCCGCACTCCGTATCTGCTGAACTACCAGCTCACCCAAAAGAATGGATTCCGTAAACTTCTTGGAGCCAACGATCACCGCGGAATCGGCCAAGCATCCCGAGAATAGCAGCCACAAAGCCAAAGCAAGGCTTGCTTTATTCACTGTGCGGCCTTCCATAAGCCTCCAAGGGCGAACGTTGGGCACGAATAAAGCGTTCTACGAAAGGCGCACCAGGGTTTTCCACTAAATCTCGAATGCTCCCTTGCTGCACGATTCTTCCTTCCTGCAGCAATACGATGTGATCACCAAAATGAGCTGCCTCTCCCATATCGTGGGTCACCATCACCACGGTTTTACCTAACGACCTAAAAACTTCTTTCAGTTCGGCTTGCAGTTCATAGCGGTTCAAAGGATCTAGGGCGCCTAAGGGCTCATCCAGCAATAGCAAGCTTGGATCAAGCATCAATGCACGCATCAAAGCGACTCGCTGACGTTGCCCGCCAGAAAGCTGGATGGGGTATCGGTCCAAAGCCTCGCTGGGAAAACGGGTGAGCGTCACCAGCGCCTCAAGCCGCCGGTGTATCCGCGCTTTATCCCATCCTAGATGCTCGGCCATCAAAACAATATTGCTCCGTGCCGTGAAATGGGGAAACAATCCCCCTTCTTGAATCACGTACCCCATCTCCCGGCGCTGTGCTAAGATGTTGGCGGTGGTTAGGGAGACGCCCTCGAAACGGATGATGCCTGTATCTGGCTGAATGAGCCCTATCATTAATCGCAGCAGTGTAGATTTACCGCAACCGCTAGGGCCGATTAAAACGGTGGTCCAACCTTGGGTAATGGACAGATCCGTAGTATGTAAAGCGATGGTGCTACCGTAGCGTTTAGAAACCGCTTCCAGTTCTAGCATGCCCTTGTACTCTGGAATGGGGGGAGCCGAATATTAAAATTCTGAGCCTATACAGAATAATGTCAAGGAGCAGGATCAATAACCCTCAACAAGTTCCCGCCAGAGAATAATAGTTTCCATATCCTCTAGAAACGGCCCCTTGCGAGTCTTCTTTTGATAATTCCGAATCCATCTACCAGCGGCTATTACTTCATAAACGATGAATACCCGACGGATAATTTGGCCTACGCTTTGCTGGTCGGTTATATAAATAAATGCTTGGCCTTTGATATGGCCTAAAGCTCCCTACTTTTCTATTTATTTTGTTATTTGTGACGCTTTTAGATCCTCTTTTTACCACCTCTTTCACCTTCGCGCTTTTGCTGGGTCTGCTGAGTGGTCTGCATTGTGTTGCCATGTGCGGGGCGATCATCGGCACCCTAACCTTGAGCCTGCCACGGGAAATCCGCAGCGACAAAAAGCGATTGCTCACTTTTGTCTTTGCCTATAATTTAGGCCGAGTCGCAAGTTACATTACCATGGGATTCATCATGGGGCTGCTGGTCGGGTTGCTGGGTTCCCTCAGCCATCCTCTCGTCTTCGGGGTCTCGGGACATGATATATTGCAGGCGGTTTCATCCTTTATCATGTTGGGCACGGGATTGTATCTTGCTAATTGGTTCCCCCGCTTTGCTGTGGTAGAGCGGATAGGGGTTCCTCTATGGCGCCGGCTAGAACCCTTGGGACGGCGGCTAATACCCGTTCGCTCTCGGAAGCAAGCCTTTGTCTTTGGTACCATTTGGGGTTGGCTGCCCTGTGGCTTGGTTTATAATGCCGTTGCGGTAGCCGCCACTACCGGTAGCGGAACCCAAAGTGCCTTAACCATGCTTGCCTTTGGCATCGGCACTCTGCCAACAGTGATGAGCACGGGCATTTTTACCGCTTGGATGGCTCACCTCGCCAGCCTCAATCGCTTGCGCCTCGTAGCCGGTTTAGTCATTATCGCCATGGCCCTGGTTAACTTGCTGGCCGTTGGCTTCTATAAGGGCTAATACGGCTACGGAAAATAGGGTAATATACCGTTTAAATCATCAATAATTAAACGGATAAACAGGTGACGGGATGGATGGGTTTGATTCACTGATTGGTAAAGCGCCGGCTTTCGAAGCCCTTTTGCGCAGCGCACGCATGGTGGCGGCCACAGAGGTGACCGCACTCATTATAGGAGAAACGGGAACAGGTAAAGAGCTGTTGGCACAGGCCATTCATGCCGAGAGCCAGCGGGCAAACAAAGCATTTGCAGCCATTAACTGCGCGGCACTGCCGGAAGGGCTAGCCGAATCAGAACTTTTTGGCCATCGCCGTGGCGCTTTCTCTGGCGCCATCCATGACCATTTGGGACGTTTTCGGGCTGCCGAAGGAGGTACCGTATTCCTGGATGAAGTCAACGAGCTCTCTCCTGCCATTCAAGCTAAGCTGCTCCGCTTCCTGGAATCGGGCGAATGCCAGGCCATTGGCGATACGCGGGTCCAACACTGCGATGTACGGGTTATCGCTGCCACTAATTGCAATCTAAACCAACGAATCCAGGAAGGACGGTTTCGCCAAGATCTTTACTACCGCCTCCATGTGGTGCCCTTGGAGATACCACCCTTGCGGGCACGGGAAGGAGATATCCACAGGCTTTTAAAGCACTTTTGCGCCGTCTTTGCTCAGCACCACCACGGCCTTACGCCAGCGGGCTTTAATGCGGCTGCCTTACGGGTTCTCAACCTCTATTCCTGGCCCGGCAATGTGCGGGAATTGCGTAATTTTTGCGAGCGCATGATGGTGCTATTGCCGGGCCAAATTGTTACCCCTCAAAATCTGCCCTTTAACATTCGCGGCGACTTGAATCTGCTGCCAGAAAAGGGGGAAAAACCACTGATCACCTTGCCAGAAAGCGGTTTAGAACTTGATCGGGTAGAGATGGAACTCATTCACCAAGCCATCGCCAAAACCAAGGGTAATCGCGCTAAAGCCGCGCGGCTGTTGGGTATTAGCCGCGATACGCTCTGTTATCGGCTGCAGAAATACACCCTTCAAACCAATTAAAACAAAACAACGCCAAGGGCATGGTCAACACGGTGCCATACGGACGGACCTGCCCTTTTAGCGCACCTGCAATTATGCCGAACCTGCTAGTTGGCATTCTTATTTTATATAGATGAATAGCACCGAACAGCAACAGCCTCTGAGTATCATTAAATTCGCTGATCGCCAGATTACCCTTCTGGGCACCGCCCATGTCTCGCGAGCTAGTGCCGAGCATGTCAAGGCACTGCTTGCGACAGGGGACTACGATGCCGTGGCGGTTGAACTCTGCCCGAGCCGTTACCAGGCCCTTATCAACCCTAATGCCCTCTCCCGCATGGATCTGCTCGAAGTACTTCGCAAAGGCAAGGCTGCCATGGTAACCGCCAGTCTGGCCCTGGGTGCTTATCAGCAGCGGATAGCCGAGCAGTTCGGTATCGAACCCGGCGCGGAAATGCGCGCGGCCGTCGATTCGGCCCATAGTGCCAAACTTCCCGTATTGTTGATTGACCGAGAAGTCGGCACCACCCTCAAGCGCATCTACCGCAATGTCCCTTGGTGGCAGCGCTTTAACTTGATCGGCGGACTATTTGCCAGCCTAATGTCCCGGGATACGGTCAGCGAAGAAGAAGTAGAGCGCCTTAAGGAGGGAGATGTCCTGGAAACAACCTTCTCTCAGTTTGCAATGGAAGCGGAAAATCTCTACTTACCTCTCATCGACGAGCGGGACCGCTACATGGCGGCCCGCCTCCGGGAAGAAATGAATCAGAATGAATACCGTCATCTCTTAGGGGTCATCGGGGCGGGGCATCTCCGGGGCGTAACCCGTTACCTAGAACAAGACAACGCTACACCCGCGAAAAAAACTATCACCGAACTGGATCAGATCCCCCCCCCGAGCCGTTGGCCTCAAATTATCCCCTGGTTGATCGTGGTTCTGGTGTTGGTTGGCTTCATCTTTGGTTTTTACCGTAGTCCCGAACTGGGCTGGCAGTTGATTATAGACTGGATTTTAATCAACGGTGGCCTGGCTGCCCTGGGCGCCCTCATCGCCGGCGCCCACCCCTTAACCATTGCGGGCGCATTCGCCGCCGCGCCTTTGACTTCCCTCAATCCCACCATCGGAGCAGGTATGGTCACCGCCGCGATTGAAACATTTCTGCGCCGGCCTACCGTGGGAGATTTTAGCCGCCTCCGGCAGGAAACCGTCCATATCAAGGGTTGGTGGAGCAACCGCGTCACTCGGATTCTACTGGTATTTTTACTCAGTACCCTCGGCAGCGCCGTAGGGACTTATGTGGCCGGTTTCAAGATCATTGATCGCCTGACGGGAGCATAATCCCGGTTCCCATAGGACAAGGGGGAATTTCCCGGATTTTCGATTGTCTCACTGTAAGTCTATGGATCAGGACATGCGATTATTTCGCATATCGCCTCCTGAAAATCCATAAAACCTACTGCTGGACGGACTATGTCACTCCCCTTCTTCGCTTTGTGCGACGGGGATCGCGGGTTCGAATTCCGGCAACCTGTCTTTTGGAGCAAATAAATGCGATTAATCTATCAGCTTAGCCTAGGTCTTCTATTAATTTTACCCGTAATCTCTTCCCATGCTGAGGAAGAAAGCGTATGGGACAAGGCCCAGGTCTCCTATTTTGGTCCCTCCAATATCACGGTCTATCGCAGTCCTACCTGCGGCTGCTGTAAGAAATGGGTCGATCACCTAGAACAGCACCACTTCACTGTTAAAGATATCACCACCGATAATATGCAAACCCTAAAGCAACAATATGGTGTTCCCCGGGAGTTGGCTTCCTGCCATACCGCTATCATCAATGGTTATGTCATTGAAGGCCATGTTCCCGCCGACGATATCAAACGCCTCCTTATGGAGAAACCTAAAATAACGGGCCTGACGGTTCCCGCCATGCCGGTAGGCACACCAGGCATGGAAATGGGGGCGAGAAAAGATCCATTCTATGTCCTTCAGTTTAATGAAGCAGGCCAGTCAAAACCATTTAATACCTACCAGAATTACTGAATTTAAAGAATGGATACTACTTAGCGGCAATGGACTGCCGCTTCTTCCCTTGAAGGAATACAGGGATGTATGACGATCCCCCAGCGAGCGTGCGAAGTGAAACTTTGCTGCGAGCGCGAGGGCAAGGTAAAGTGATGTTTGCGGCGGGCAAAATTCGCGGTATCATTGAGGGCGCGGCTAGATAGTGTTGGAAGCGCTACCTAGCCACTTGCCACAGACCCAATAGGAAAAGTATTGAGGCCATGACCGAGCGTGATTCTACCACTATCCAGCGGTCCTATACATTCCGCTTCTACCCCACCAGTGTCCAGCGCCAGCAACTCGCTATGGAATTTGGCCATGCCTGGTGGGTGTGGAATACCGCTTTAGCCTGGCGTGGCCGTCAATACCGAGTGCACGACAAGCGCGTTAGCGGCATTGACTTTAGCCGCCAGCTCACGTTTCTAAAAAAGCTAGGGCCGTACGCGTGGCTGGGCGAGGCCAGCGCTACAACGCTTAATCAAAAGCTCAGGGACCAGGATGTGGCCTTCAGGAACTTCTTTGCTGGGCGGGCCAAGTATCCAAAGTTCAAAAAAAGAGCGCACGGGCAAAGCGTGCGGTATCAGCTAGACTAGCGCCAGGTAGCCAACCTGTATCGTAGCGGCGAATTTCTTAAACTACCCAAGCTCGGGTCGCTCAAGCTCAAGTGGTCCCGCAGGCCCCAAGGCATCCCCAAAATGGTGACGGTTACCCAGGACTGCGCGGGCCGCTATTGTGTCTCCTTCATGTGTGAGGAAACCCTTCAATACCTGCCGCAAAAGCCAAACGGCAGCGGTATTGATTTAGGGGTGTGCGATGTGGTGGTGACTTCCGAGGGCTGGAAGTCCGGCAACCCACGCCACCTACGCAGGCATACCCGGCAACTCAGAAAAACCCAGCGCAGGCTATCCCGCAAGCGCAAGGGAAGCGTTCGTTGGCATCGTCAGCGGATACGGGTCGCCAAAGCCCACGCCAGGGTGAGCAATACCCGCCAAGACTTTCTGCACAAGCTCACCACGGCGCTGATTCGCCAAGCGGGGTTCATTGCCATGGAAACGCTCAACGTCAGGGGCATGATGGCCAATCGGCGCATCGCCAAAGCCTTGGGCGATGTGGGCATGTTTGAGCTCAAGCGGCAACTGGAATACAAGGCTAAGTGGTATGGCCGGGCGTTGGTGCAAGTGGATAGGTGGGCGCCCACCAGTAAAACGTGCTCAGTGTGTGGCGCAGTGCAAGCGGCTATGCCGCTCAAGGTCCGCGAGTGGACTTGCCCGGACTGTAAGTCAGTCCATGACCGCGATATTAACGCGGCTAAAAATATTTTAAGGTTAGCTACACGGTTGGGAGAACCGGAAGTGATGCGCGTGGAGGGGTATACCCACCGGAGGTGGCTTATGGCTGCTGAAGGACTCCGTGGAAACGCGAATTGTAGCAGGCGAGGGAGCTTGTCGGGAACAAGCGAACGAGACTTAGCCGCAAACTCCAAGTCTCGACACATTCCGGCGCGAGTAACAGCGGGTTGCCTGAAACTAATACTCGGCCGAACTATCATGCCATACCATCACCGATGATTTTTTTAGCTGTCCTCAGGCATCGTGGCGATGGCCATGTTGCCAACCTTGCCCCTGCCTTCCGCCTCTTTCAACGCATCGGCGAAAGGCAGGAAGGTGATTATCCATGGATGCTTTTTGTAATTGGGTGAGCACTCTCTGAACGCCTGGATAATCTGTTGTCGATTCAAGCAGCCTATCATACATATTTGCGTTTTCGATTTCCGCTTCGACTCCTATTTGACAGGCTTCCAGAACAGATAAAGGCGCTTCAATTCGTGAAGCCCAATTATCTTCTGGAACAGCAACACCCTATTTTTGAAACAAAGGTAATAATGCTTCGATATGCCGGCTTTCCGCTTCTACGATATTAATGAAGGGACGTATTTCACCGAACTTACGAATGACATGGCGGTATGTTGCACGTGCCTTGTACTCATCGTTAATGGCTTCTATGAGAACATTGCTTACAGTTTCTGACATTGTTTTCTTCTTAAGAAAAAATGCTGAACCTATTTTCGCGCCTGTCGGGTCAAAATTGGGTAGTACCCTAGACCGGAGTGGTCCAGTACCTAGATGAGCGGCTTCACGCCTAGCAGCGTTTCATGAAGCCAGAAAACGATTGCCGCATATACAGCCAAGCCAGCCACAACCACGATAAGGTCGTTTGCTTTCGATTGAGGCATACTAGGTACTGAGCGGGTGACTCGCTTCATCATCGAGATACGATCTACGATGGCCCACAGCAAGAACGACCCGAACAATAATAGGTCGGCTAACGTGCCGTTTACCAATAAGTGCGCCACGGCCCAAATCATCACAGCGACAAGCTGCGGATGTTTTACAGTGTTATTAATTCGCCCAGGAAAGTATGGCGCAAGAAAAAGAATGAATGTGGGCAGCAAAAGAATGGTAACCACATAGCGCAACCAAATAGGCGATACGTAAAGTAAGGTGGGTGCTTGTCTTAGGTCCGCGTAGCCCTTTGATATGAAAATAATCCCAATGAGCGAGATACTGCCATACAGTATTTTCCATCCGATTTCGCTTTTTGCCGCCAATTGATCACGTAGCGGCAAGGCTACGATGGACATAGAATGCATGCCGAAGAATAATGCGAGACCTAGCAAGAATTGCGGCATATAGAGTAGATGGCTCCTTTAGATAAACATTTTAGAGTTTGCGGCTAAGTCTCGCTTGGCTGTTCCCGGCAGCCGTGCTTGCCTTGCTGCAATTCTCGCCTCCACAGAGTCCATGGGCGGCAGCCATACGGCTACCGCCTCCGGTTTGTATACTCCTCCACGGGCATTAAGGTGGTCGGGTACATATGCTGAGTAATTACCTTCAGGTTTCTCGATAACAATTGCGTAGCGCATGCTAATTACCACCTCGATACTCAATCCCTCTAACCACTACGACAAACCCATCTATTTCGACCACGGCAAATATGTCGAGTTGCCCAGCAGCGCCTTCTGTGGCCAATCCAGAATCGAAAAGCAGCGTTTCTATTTGCAGGAAATTACCAGCCCTTGTTTCTCAGAGTAGCATCACTATCCCTCATCCCAACGCTGGAAATCAGCGACGCCGAAGGCGTCCGGTACATGCACTTGATAATTCCATATTTCGATATCACTCGCTGAACCCATACCAATATTACGGACGTGAACTGCTTCATAACCAATCGCATAGTTTCGGCGATAAATTTTGATCCAGCAGGATCTTCATCCTGACTTGAGAACAATGCTATGGCGCGGATCGGCCGCATAGGCTAAACAAGCCAGTATATCTTCCCGCTCCAAATCCGGGAAATCATCAAGGACTTCATCAACGTTTATTCATGAGGCGAGGTATCCCAGCACATCGTAAACCGTTATCCGAAGACCCCTTACGCAGGGCTTCCCCGACCTCTTACTCGGTTCCAATGTTATTCTATCTCTGTAGTTCACAGTCATAGTTTATCCAACTTCTACTTCACACAAGTTCATTATTATTATGATATGAATTGAACGCATTGTTATATGCCTAACCACATCTATACCTATTTGTTCTATGAAGTGGCCGGCTCCATATTGACAGAATGACGAATGTAGCTACAATGTATATACATTATTCAATAGCCTGAAACGAGGTTGTTATGATCGCATCTATCGCAAAATGGGGTAACAGCGCAGCTATTCGACTACCTAAGAAGATACTTGATGCGCTATCTTTGCACATCGGAGACCAGGTGAATATTGTTCAAAGAGGCCGTTCTGTTGTCATCGAGCCCTGCAAGCCCTCACTAGACGATTTGCTGGCTAGAGTAACCCCTCAGAACCGTCACGAAGAAGTCTTCACCGGCCAAGCAGGGCATGAGCTTCTATGAGTCACGCCCCAAACGTGGGAGACATCGTAATAGTTGACTTTGATCCTCAAGCAGGTCATGAGCAGGCTGGTAAGCGTCCCGCACTGGTATTAAGCCCAGTTAAATTTAACAATGTCACCGGCTTTGCTTGGCTCTGCCCTGTTACAAATCAAGAAAAAGGGTATCCTTTCGAAGTTAAAGTTCAAGGAACTAAAAAAACAAAAGGTGTTATTCTTACCGACCAGTTGAAATCGCTAGACTGGTCAGCAAGAAACCTTCACAAAGTAGATAGAATTAACGCTGAATGCTTAACGGAAGTGAAGAGTTTGGTATCGACTATCTTGGGCATATAATGCCGAAGCTCAGTTGCCGCTACGGAGCGAAGCGGAATGTGGGCGGCAAAGTGCCAAGTTAGGTAAGCTTGCGATAAATATCTTTATGATGTCCCACTCTGATAATCTCTATAACCAGAACATTCGAAAATACTAAATAACTCGATAATTTCCTACCCGAATACGGTAGGTGTGCTCACTGCCTCGCAATTTTATGCTGCCTCCAGGATATGGATTTTCAGCTAGCGCTGCTACCGCTTCAAGAACTTTAGGGATAATAGTCTTTGTAAGCTTCCTTAGCTCCTTTCTGGCCGATTGCTTCCATTCGATCCTATATGAGGCCATCTTTTTTTAACTCGATAATCAAGTCTTCATGAGAGATAGCCGGTTCTTCTCTTCTTTCAGCGACAGCAGCTAAATCTTCGATGTCTTCGATCAGTTCTTCAAATTCAGACATCGGAAGAATGACCGATTTCTTTTCACCCTTTTCATCGGTGATGTACTCTAGATGAAGATCATTTAGCTTAATCATTGTATATCTCTATAATTGCTTATCTAACGCCGGAAATCAGCGGCGCGGGTACCCCGTCCGCTGCACTGACTTGTTAGGAGCCTCTGCATGCAAGGCTCAGGATGGAAAAGATGAACGCTGCCGCAGACAAGACTAGAGGCGCTGTGAACCGGAACCATGATTGGTGTAACTCTGCCAGCACTGCCGACAAAAGTGGAAAATTGACTGCATGCTTATCTTTGCCAACCTTAAAAGCAAATAGCTCAACCTTGGAGCCATCATCCTGCCGATAACCGTATTTCTTGTTGAGATGATAATAAAGTCGACCAAATACGATGTCAGGATCAACGTTGAGATCAGATGCGATCACTCGGCAATCTATGGGGGCGTAGATTTTGGATTCGCGCGTTGGCTCGGAGGCTGACAAGTCAAAGTCGCCGAAGTCAATTAAGTAACGATCGTGGATTTTTTTTAAGATTTCTCGATCCGTTGGTGGCCGTTTCATCTAGACTCCAAGTCGCTCCTAACGACAAAGCTCACCGGCAGCAAAAAGCAGAGCGGCGAGGAACGAGGAGCGGCGCTTTTTGCTGTCCGAGTGCATGTGATTGTTAGCACTTTCTTAGGTTTCAATTCGCCATTCTGGCTCTGCCCAATCGGAAGTCCAGTCTAAAGGTTCTGACATTGCAGCTATTTGCCTATACTCATTAAAGAAGGCGTGAACTATGGTTGGCTCAGTAATATAGAGGGCATTTTCTAATGAGTTAGTAGCATTTTTTGTAAAATTGAACGAGCCTGTCCAGACTGCAATGGCTCGATGGTTTCTACTTCATGTTCATTGCTTCCCGCTGAAAACTTTGCAAACACCAGAAACTTATTGTGCATTCTCGTAAATGCTGGTTTTTTTATCTTTATTATGATTTCCAACACATCGCACAGGCTCAATTGACGGGTCAGATGCCACAGATACAGAGCTAAGTATATTTTGGAAGGAATACCGGGTTAGCCCATACTTTAATTTAGAGTATTTGGAACGTAGATCTTTCTTCCAATTACTATTGGCCCCACTATCAGGACGAAGGAAATCTTCTTTTTGGACAATTATAGATACATCGGACAATCTTGATAGCGCCTCAAGAATAGGAGCACTTGTCAGCCATGCCACTGCACCAAATGCGGCATCGGCTTCTAAAATATGTTTGAGTAGCTTGTTTTCGATGTCTCGAAAATATACTGCTACACCAACATTTGAATCGGCACTATTGTCTAATAATTGCTTGTCAAAATTACCATCATTGTCAAGCTGATAGTCATTTAAATTCATGAATGATTTCCCATTTGGTTTATTGTGCTAACGGCTGCCCATCACGGGCCACGACCGAAGGGAGCGGTCCGCATGCATGGGCTTGTTATGCGGTATCCACGTCAACAAGCTCGCTGACGCTGTGCGGTTTCGGCACAGGCTGTCCTTCCTGTTTCAATCCTTCAATGTGGAACTCGATTGCCTCTCTAATGAGTGCTAAAGCTTCTTCGCGAGTTTCTCCTGCTGCTACGCAACCCGGCAGATCGGGAACATATGCTCCGTAGCTTGAGTCGCCTTCCTCAAGAATGACTGTATATTTCATACGCTGTGCTCACTTGTGTAACCCTGCTTGTTTAAGTGCATTCTTCAATGTGCCGACTGGAATATCTACACTTGCCTTGCCGGAAACTGTTACGATCCCCACCTTGGTCGGGTGCCTGAATTGTCGGTGACTGCCTTTCATTCGAATTTGTACCCAACCATCTGCTTCGATGAGCTTGATAAGCTCCTTGACCTTCATCCGTTAACCTTGTTCTTTAGCATGTTCCTGCGCATAACGACCAAGCTCACCTGCTGCTGAGGAGCGTAGCGACGAAGCGGTCAGGTGCAGCGCATTGTTGGGCGATTTCCGCTCATTCAAACTCACTGCGTTGAAGACCTGACTGTCGTATGATAGACATCAGTGTGCCTGCCCTGATTTCTTTATGATCTGGAACTGGTACGGTAACTGTGCTTCCCGATATCTGTTTTTGCATAACTATATGACTTCCACGTTGCCTCACTTTCTCAAAACCGTGGGCTTCCAGTATTTGACAGACCTCTTTACCGGAGAAGACTTTAAGCTTACCCAACTGCTATATCCACATGAGTAATATAAACTTCCTCATGTAGCCGTGACGTTACTTCCTCAGCGGATGCGGCCTCGAAAAATAATTCCAGCGCTTCTTTCAAGTTATTTCTAGCCTCGCCAATAGTATCGCCCTGACTAGCCACATCCACCTCCGGACAGAGTGCTACATAGCCATCGTCTTCCCTTTCAATGATGGCGGTTAGTTTTCTATTCATAGTTAACCTCTCTTTATCTATTTCGTTATATTAAACGCCCAACATGAAATAGACTGACTAACCTGCGCCTTATTATACGCAATTAGCGATTGGCCAATACTTATTTCTATCCTGGTATCAAATAATTATTTATTCGGCCAGCCCCTATTAGCTTTAGCAAATACGCGCGCCATAGGCAAAGTAATTTCGATACTTCTAACCTGATCGACTTGCCTTTATTGAGCTTTTCCGAAAATCTGTGCTAAGGCCCTACTATAAACCCAATCCGATGATGACCATTCAATCCACAAAGGGCAGTGCTATCTTACCCCAAAAGGCGCTTAAAACAGCCCGGCGTATTGAAGCAAGGCACCGAGAAGAAATGCACCGAGAACGCTGCCAAGGCAATACCTTATGGAAATTCCAATAAATGTTCCGGGTGTGGATAGGTACTCGCCTTCTAAAACTTTCTTGAGGTGCATGCCAGCCAATAGCCAAAACACGCCTCCCAGGGCCACCGGAAAAACGATTGCAGCCGGCGGTAAACTACCACTTGCCACATAAACTGCAAGCAAGGGATATCCAAGAATATAGGCTACCGTTCGCGTGGCCTCTGGCGACTTATTTTTAGTTTTAAAAAAACCATAGAGCTCCGCCGCCAGCCAAAATAAAAATATCAGTGCTAACAGAGTAGTTATAATAACGCCTCTCATTGCATTGCCTCCTTTAAAGGATCGGCCTGGCACGCACGGCGCGAGATATTTTTGCTCGGCCAGTATGCGGCACACCCTCGCGCCCGTCGGCTATCTGCTCTAGGAATATGCTCTATTTCACCGTTTAATGGGCGATCATCCTACTCCCAATGTTGTAGAAGTTCCGTTCTCCCGAGAACCGCTTCTATCCTATAGCTGCCATCATGGAGTAAGAGAAACGGTAGCGTTCCATCTCTGAGATGACAAGTTTACGTCTGCATCCTACTCCATATCGTTTAATAGACGGTCCAATGACGATACCATGTCAATAAGTGGATTTTGGCAAAACCCATCGTGGGGCGAGCCCACCGCCTAGCAAAGTCTATCAAGTGAAATGCACGGGAATGAGCGTCCTGGAAAATCCCCGTTTTTCTTCCTTGAGTTTATTGGGTGAACTGCTAGGCTTTTGCCCAGTGTCAATCTACTCAATTTTCCTCATCATCTAAACGCGACCAGAGAAACTACATAGATTGGAATACTTGACGCTGCGGATAAGGGCAAGTCTCCATAGCCTACCGTCCTTATCCTTATTATTTATTTACCAAACAATATCTTATGGAACCTAACTTAATCCTTATTTTTTCATTTATTGTCGTGCTCGGTGTTAGCATCCAGTGGCTAGCATGGCGCTTTCAAGTCCCGGCCATTGTGTTGCTGTTAATGGCTGGTTTCGCGCTTGGACCGGTCTTGGGCTGGCTCAATCCGGAGCAAACTTTCGGCCACATCCTCCCCCCCTTGATCGCCCTCTCGGTGGCTATCATTTTATTCGAAGGCGGACTCAACCTTCAGTGGCACGAATATAAAGAAGCTGGGGTCGATGTAAGGCGTTTAGTCAGCCTAGGATTATTTTTGACCTGGACCCTCAATACAGCAGCAGCGCACTTTATTGCGGATCTCTCTTGGCCCATTGCTACCCTCTTCGGCGCCATCAGTGTAGTCACGGGTCCTACGGTGCTTATGCCGCTGCTAAAACACGCTCGTCTTCAGCGCCGTACGGCAGCGCTGCTTAAATGGGAGGGAATTGTTAATGATCCGCTGGGCGCCTTGCTTGCTATTTTAGTCTTTCAATATTGGGCCGTGTGGTACTGGGTGCTGGAGTCCCCCGAACATGGGATACTCGCGGCGCTAGGCAACCTTGGCCTAGGCTTGCTCGCCGCTATCGGCGCCGGTATCGGCTTTGGCTACTTGTTAAGTTGGGCCTTTCACCGGGGACATGTCCCGGAATTCCTGAAATCTCCCGTGATGCTAGGCGCCGTACTCTTGCTCTATGTGGCCATCAATGCCGTCCAGGAAGAAGCGGGGCTGCTAGCCGTTACCGTGGCAGGCGTCGTAGTCGCCAACCAGCGGCTGCGTAATATTGAAGAACTGCGCCGTTTCAAGGAACATATCACCCTCATCCTCGTTTCAACGCTCTTTATTGTCTTGAGCGCCAATATCGAGCTGGAAACGCTTGCTAGACTCAACTGGCGCAGCCTTGCCTTGCTGGGCATCGCAATCTTCCTCGTGCGGCCCCTCTCCGTCTATCTCGCCACCCTGGGAACCGGGATAAAGTGGCAGGAAAGACTGCTCCTTGCCTGGATTGCTCCCCGGGGCATTGTCGCCGCTTCAATGGCGGGCTTACTAGCCTTTCCCCTTATCCACCAAGGATTTGAAGGCGCCGATCAACTCCTGCCCTTGGTCTTTGCGCTCATCGCCGCCACCGTTATTCTGCATGGTCTCACCATGTCGGGGCTAGGCCGGCTGCTAGGACTTGCCGCTCATAATCCCCATGGCGTACTTATCGTAGGTGCTACCCCTTGGTCTATTGATCTAGCCCGCTCGCTTAAAAAATTAGGCATTCCCGTAATTGTAAACGATACTTCATGGCATCACTTACGGGCCGCGCGCCTATCGAATCTGGAGATATACCGGGGACAAATATTATCTGAAGTTGCGGCAACTTCTCTTGAGCTCAATGCCATCAGCTATGTGCTGGCCGTCACCGCCAACGACGCCTACAATGCTCTTGTGTGTACCCGCTTCGCGCCACAACTGGGCCAGAATCACGTATTCCAGTTGCCTTCCATAGCCAATTCCAGCGAAGAGGATAAAACCTTTGCCCGCTCGGCGCGAGGAAGAATCGCCTTTGATGAAAATACTCAGTATGAAGATTTTATGCGTCACTATTATCATGGTTGGGAATTTCACAACACCCAACTCACAGAAGAATATACCTACGAGGATTACCTTCAGGATCGCCCTCGGGACATGATACTCATCGCGGTGGTAGCTAAAAACGGCCAGCTTACCTTTTATCCCCTTGCTGATTTGAACCCTCCTGAAACGGGGGATACCATCATCAGCTTTAGCCCAGATGACTCTGAAAGCGAGCCAGAAAAATAATATTTTGCTACACGCCAGGTCAAAGATTTTAAAAGGCCCAATTCATACTCCGCCTCTACCCTGCGATCTTGAAGCAGCTATTAAATCGATAGAAATCTACACCCGCACAGGGCATTTGCCGTTCCACTTGGAAGGGTAAGCACCCCCTGCGGGTTGTATCTCTCCCCTATTCGTCTGAAGACAATCCCATTGAAGCGGCAAGCCACAACCGGCTTCTTCGAAAACCATCAACCTCTTTTAGACCGGAACGGATACCAGCTTGCGCTTACCCTTAGAGGCGGGCAAGAACTGGCACCGGGCACCCCATGTGGACATCGAGCAGTTTGTGGCCTGGCAGATATGGGAGCGGAGCGCCAAGGCGCACATCGTGCGCCTTGGCGCTCCAGTTGCTTGGGCTCATTCTACAAAGGGGCTATAAAAAACACCCTCTTACCGAAAAATTATAGTTCCTGCTCGTGCAATGCTTACAAGTCACAATAGGCATCGTCGATGAGTGTAGCCAGATTCGGTCGGCATCCCCGCGGTTACTGGATTTTACTCAAAGACATGGTTAACGGCCTACTTCAACTCGATGACGACCTTCTCGATCTCACCTGTAAAGGGAAATGGTGGCTTGTAATCGTTGATAACGGGTTGTCCGGTATCTGCACCTATACCGAAGGTGTCTATACCAAAACCACCGCCTACCGAGCCGGCCATCTTCTTCTGCGCAACTTGTTCTCCATCAACCAACAGGCTCAGGGTTGCACCTGCACCGAGTTTGCCACCGCCATCGTAAGCAAAATCAACAACGAGGATGGCATCGCCATCAACCACCTTGTTGCCTTTCAGGGTGGTGTAGTCATTGAAGTAGTTGTAGGTAAATACGGGAATCCCTTTATCGATATAGAACGTCATGCCGGCACCTAAACCGCCCCAGGCCATAAGTACGCCCTCGGTTTCCGCGCCCTTTCCTGTGGCATACGCCGTCATGGTCCAGGAACGATTCTTCATCTGCGGCGCAGCCGTCTCGCCGATTCGCGTTGCCCCCGCTGGGTAGGTGAAAACTGTGGCGCCATCTATAGCGCCAGGTACGCCCGGTTTGGGAACAGCAATGCGTGCTGCGCCACGGTCATCAAGGGGATAGACGCCAAATTCCTGGGCAGCCTGGTCAAACTTCGCCTTCATTTCTGCCAGTTTTTCCGGGTTCTTGTCGGCCAGATCGACCGCTTCGGAAAAATCATCCGGTAGGTAATAGAGTTCCCATTGGTCTTGTTCCCAATTGCCGGGCGCATATCCTTGCCGCCACGGGAAGGAATGTTGTGCGTTGGCTTTCCAGCCATCCTCGTAGTAAGAGCGGTTGGAAATAATCTCGAAATATTGCGAATTACGTCCTTTGAAATCCGGATCGCTGAAACTGTTCAGGAAGGAGGCACCTGCCAACGGTACCTGTTCGATGCCGTTGACCGTCTTGGGCATCGGTACGCCGACCGCTTCCAATATCGTCGGCACGACATCGATGACATGTAGAAATGCCTCACGTGGCTTGTCATCATGTTGGATGCGTGCGGGCCAGCTCACTACCATCGGGTTGCGAGTGCCGCCCAAGTGGGACGCCACCTGCTTGACCCACTGGAAAGGGGCATCGCCCGCCCACGCCCAGCCCAAGGGGTAATGGGGTTGCGTGCCGGGTTGACCCACGTCATCAAGACGCGGAATAAGGTCTTCCAAGGGCTTCAGAACACCATTGAGGGACGCGATTTCATTAAACGTGCCGTCCGGACCACCTTCTGCGGATGCCCCATTGTCGCCAACAATATAGATTACCATGGTGTTTTCGGCATCGGGCAATTGCTTGACACCATCAAGCAAACGACCGATTTCGTGGTCGGTAAACGCCATATAGCCGGCGTAGTTTTCCATCAGTGTTGTATAGACACGGATCTGGGTTTCATTGAGTGATGACCACTCGGGTACCCATTCCGGGCGAGGTGTGAGTTTGGTACCTTCGGGAATGATGCCCATTTCCAATTGCTTTTTGAACACCTTTTCGCGATAGGCTTCCCAGCCGTCGTCGAAAGCACCCTTAAAGGGCTCACGCCATTTTGGCGCAGCTTGGTGCGGTGCGTGCATCGCGCCCGGTGCAAAGTACATGAAGAAGGGTTTTTCAGGTGCAACAGCCTTGGCAACCTTCATTCGCTCGATAGCCCGATCGGTCATGTCGGTGAGCAGGTGATACCCCTCATCGGGAGAGGCGGGCGGCTCTATTGCAACCGTGTTCTCGATCAGAACTGGATAATACTGGTCCGTCTCCCCACCGTTGAATCCGTAAAAATAATCAAATCCCATTCCTGTCGGCCAACGGTCAAAAGGACCGGTCATCGTGGATTCCCAACTAGGTGTGTTGTGATTCTTGCCAAACCACCAGGTTGCATAACCGTTATCCTTCAAAACTTCGCTGATCGTAGCCGTCTGTTTAGGAATCATGGTCGTATAGCTGGGGTAACCGGTCGCCCATTCCATCAGAAAGCCATTGCCCGCGGTGTGGTGGTTTCGGCCTGTGAGCAATGCGGCCCGGGTTGGCCCGCAAATTGCCGTGGTATGAAAACGCGTATATTTCAAACCTTCAGCCGCCAACTCATCCAGTTCCGGGGTCGGGATCATGCCCCCAAAGGTTCCAGTCTGGCCAAAGCCCACGTCGTCGAGCAAAATTACAATGATATTCGGCGCGTTCTCTGGTGCCGAGACTGGTTCCTGCCAATCGCCCGTAGAGGTTTTGTAGGTTTTACCGATCTGGCCCTCAAAGGGCGACAACGGTTGCGGCAACTGTGACCTGTCTGGCCAATCCTGTGCTTCGGCGCTTCCTAAAAAAGCACCCAACAGCAGCGCGAGACCGAGCAATCCACTCAGTAATTCCTTCATGTTCCATCCCTCATGTTATTGGTTAGTTGAATTTCTAAGGAACGTCTTATTAACCATGGTTCCTGGTCGTACAATACAATTATGACCAATCCTTCACTTCGAGCTGCCTGGCATGGAGACCTCAATGTTCAGTGGATATTTCGCCAAAACTTTTCCATAGCGGGCGACTTCCTGGCCCATTTGGGTGACGATCGGCAGATAACGGTTTCCAATACCGAAATCCTCCTGCGGATTCTCGTACAGATTCACCATGACGGAACCACCCGTCTCCGAGAGCACGGCACCACTGAACCCTCCCTTAAGACCAAGCGGGAAAATTGCGTTCTGTAACTGAACCACCATATGGTACTTAAACTCATCAATTCGAACCGCCACCAGGTGTGCGTTCATTCCGACGCCCTGCGTCTTGCAACCGGGTTTTTTGAGAATCGATGCAACCGTCGCCGCGCCCTCAAGCCCACCCGACTCTCCGTACATCGGCGGACGCAAAAGGCCATGATGCAAAGGGTTCTCCCCCGTCATGATCGTCGCGCGCGCCGGCGTACAGGACGGCGTCGCATAGGCCGAGGTCAAGATCAAACCCTCGGCTGCGAACTGATCAAGGCTTGGCGTCGCGTTACCCACCGCAATACCACCACCGTTGAAGCCGAAGTCCATCCAACCGACATCATCGGTCATAAAGTACAGGATATTCAGTTTTTTAACGTGGCATTGTTGTAGGCTTTCCTGAAATACTGGGCACTGTACCGTTATTACAGCTATGACTTTGTGGAAGGATGTACAAACCCACTACTTCTTCACGGGCTGAGTGGGGGCAACCTCAAAGATCACATTCTCAATCTTGCCGGTAAAAGCGAAAGGTCGTTGCTCGCGGTAGTCTCCAGCTACCGGGGAGCCCAGATCTTTACCGATGTCCATGGTTTCAGTGGCGGAGAATCGGGCGGGTACCATCTTTTCTATAGCACCCTTTGCTACCGATTTTCCATTGACGAACAGTTCGGCTTCGCCGCCGGTGGGTTCCACGAAGGGCTTGAAGGGGGACTGTACATAGTTCATCGCCACTTCCACTTCGCCCATTGGCAGTTTATCGGGAGATACCAGGTGATATGAATCCCTGCCAAAATAATTGTAGGTGTAGTGAAGTTTGCCGTCCTTCACGTAGAGCGTGTAGCCACCACCGGTGCCGCCACAGGCAATGATGACTCCCTCCGTATTCGGATCGGTGATATTCACCTTGGCCGAAATCTTGTGGGAACGCTGATACGTGGGGGGCGCGCTTCCTTCGGGAATTCGCGTGGTTCCAGGCGAATAGGTGAATTTTGTACGACCGGCAGTCACCGATGGACGAGCCACACCGGCGCGTTCGGCAAAACGGTCATCGAGCGGATAAACCTGATATTTTTTGGCTTCCTGATCAAAGATTTCCACCATTTCGTTCAACTTGTCCGGGTACTTTGCGGCGAGATCATTGGCTTCTGAAAAATCTTCATCAATATTGTAAAGTTGCCAGGTGTTGTATTTCGGATCGGTAAAGCCCACGGAGCCCGTGAGCACCCATGGCGCACCGTGGAAATTGGCCGCTACCCAGCCGTCGTGATAAATGGCCCGGTGGCCACCCGTCTCAAAATATTGGGTTGTCCGCACCTCGTCCGCATCCGCAGAGGCGAAAGTAGAACTCATGTCCACACCAGCCATAGGAATCTGCTCGATGCCATCTACCTCTGCCGGGATTGGAATATGGGCTGCATGGAGGATCGTGGGAACCACATCCACCACGTGGGTAAACTGATCGCGAAGGCCGCCCTTATCTTCGATGACCTTGGGCCAGGATACGACCATACCATTGCGCGTTGCACCAAAGTGCGAGGGTACGCGTTTCATCCATTGGAAGGGCGAGGAGCCTGCCCATGACCAACCAACGGCGTAATGATTCTCGTGCAACGGGCTGCCGAGCTCGTCTATCTTTGACAACTGCTCCTCCACGCTGCCCGGTATGCCGTTTTGGGTCATGATCTCATTGAGGGTTCCCGTCGGCCCACCTTCCGGGCTTGCGCCGTTGTCACCGGCAATATAGATAATGAGTGTATTATCCGCATCGTCGGAATTTTCAATTGCTTGAATAAAACGACCAATCTCGTGGTCGGTATGCGCTACGAATCCGGCGAATACTTCCATCTGGTGCGCATAAAGGCGCTTCTCGTCAGCACTCAGGGAATTCCATGCCCTGATTTCTTCGGGACGGGGTGTGAGCTTGGTGTCCTGCGGAACCACGCCCAATTTTTTTTGCCGTTCAAGTGTTTGCTCACGAAGTTTGTCCCAACCCTGGTCAAACTGTCCCTTGAACTTGTCTATCCACTCCTTGGGTGCGTGATGGGGTGCGTGGGTTGCACCTGTGGACAGGTAAACAAAGTAGGGTTTCTCCGGATTCACAGACTCGTGCACATCGATCCAATCGATGGCGTGGTCCACAAGATCCGTTGTCAGATGATAGCCCTCTTCCGGACTTTTATCAGGTTCTACTGCTTGCGTATTGTAATAAAGCTGTGGCTCCCATTGGCTGGTAGCCGCCCCGTTGAACCCATAGAAGGTTTCGAAGCCCCATCCCATAGGCCAGTGGGTATAGGGTCCTACCGGATTGGACTCCCAGTCCGGGGTGTTGTGGTTCTTGCCGAACATCGCTGTGCTGTACCCATTTTCGCGCAAGGTGTGCGCCACGGTCACGGCATCCCTGGGCAACAGGCTGTTGTACCCTGGATAACCCGTGGAGAGTTCGACAATGGTTCCAAAACCGACCGAGTGATGGTTGCGGCCGGTGAGCAATGCGGCCCTTGTGGGCGAACATACACCGACGGTATGAAAGCGGTTGTAGCGCAGCCCCTCGCTTGCCAACTGGTCGAGTTCAGGCGTTGGCACCGGACCGCCGAAGGTTCCTGGCTGTCCAAAACCGAGGTCGTCGATAAGGATCAATACGACGTTGGGGGCACCCTTGGGAGCCTCTACTGCCTTGGGGAAATCGGGTGTCGATTCCTTGTAAGTCTTGCCTATCTTTCCCTTGAACGGTGGATCTTCCAGAGGAAGATTCGCTCTCTCCTGAGCAGAGGGAACCGTCTGGGAGAGAGGTTCGCTTTGTCTGTTTAGCTCGCCATAGCAGGCAGCGGTAGCGAGTAGAGCAAGGGGAAATAGCAACGCTTGAGTAAGCTTCGTGGGGTGGTTGCGTGACATTGATTTCGGTCCTGTTGCAAAAAATTTGTTAGCGGTGCGCTTGCCTGATTATGGAAAGACAAAGGGTTATATCGCCAAGAGATATCGTCTAGCTTGAGGGACTTAGTCAGATTGAGTATCGCAAGCAAAGACAAACACCAGTCAGCGCCATTGGCGGTAACCCCTTTGATGACCGCTGAGATTACCGCTAGATAGCAATAACCTCTTTGAGACCATCTTGGATATAAAAAAGCCGAAAGCTATTATACTTAACTCGCTTTCCGGCCTTCTGTGCACTTTCTCGGATAGGTAATTGGTGGCTATGGGTGGATTCGAACCACCGACCTCAGCATTATGAGTGCCGCGCTCTAACCAACTGAGCTACATAGCCAAGAAGCTTTGAAGTTTACGATGAGAGCCAGCCGCGCCTAACAACACGACTTCGAGATGGAAAAATATTTTACGTTATCTAGCGGTAAATTGTCCAGAAGAGCAACCATTATACATTGAAGCGAAAATGGATAACGTCGCCATCCTGAACCACGTAGTCCTTTCCTTCAAGGCGCCATTTACCCGCCTCCTTGGCACCCTGCTCTCCCTGGCAAGCAATAAAGTCTTTATAGGAGATAACCTCCGCCCGAATGAAGCCTTTTTCAAAGTCGGTATGAATAACTCCAGCAGCCTGGGGAGCTGTTGCACCCATGGGAACCGTCCAAGCGCGAACTTCTTTCGGACCAGCGGTAAAAAAAGTTTGCAAGCCCAGCAGTTTATAACCGGCACGAATGACCCGGTTCAAACCAGGCTCCTCAATGCCCAACTCCGCCAAAAATTCTTCCTTTTCAGCATCCTCCAGTTGAGACAGCTCCGCTTCAATGGCAGCACACACGGGCACGACCTCGGCTCCTTCCCTGGTCGCGAATTCCTGTAGTGCCTTGAGCCAAGGATTGTTCTCAAAGCCATCCTCGGCCACATTAGCAATATAAAGGACGGGCTTGGAAGTGAGCAAATGTAGGGATTGCAACTCTTTCCATTCCTCCGAGTCAAGCACCAGGGTCCGGACTGATTTACCCTCATTCAGGTGCCCCCGCACCTTCTCTAACAGGCTTTTGAGGACGAGGGCCTCCTTATCCGCTTTTGCCGCCCGGGTTGCGCGGGATAAAGCCTTTTCTACTGTTTCCAGATCCGCTAGGGCCAGTTCGGTGTCGATAACCTCTATATCCCCTAAGGGATCGATTTGCCCGGCTACATGGATCACATTTTGGTCTTCAAAACAGCGTACCACATGGGCAATAGCTTCCGTTTCGCGGATATGAGCAAGAAATTGATTGCCCAGCCCTTCCCCTTGGGAAGCACCTGCAACCAGACCGGCAATATCCACAAACATCATGGTGGTGGGAAGCACTTGTTGAGGACGGACGATGGCAGCGATTTTGTCCAGCCTTGGATCGGGCATGGGCACCATACCCACATTAGGATCAATGGTACAAAAGGGATAATTCTGAGCCTCGATACCCGCCTGGGTAAGCGCATTAAACAACGTGGATTTACCCACATTGGGCAAACCCACAATTCCGCATTTAAATCCCATGAATATGAGCTCCTAGCTTTGACTGTGCAATCGGTGCATGGCCTTTTCCGTGTCGCCCGCCAGCACCTCGGGTAGTACCTCAAACCCAGCACCAATGGCCGTCTCAATGGCTTGCCGATCCTCCCTTGAAGGGCGGTTTAGCACATAGCTCACCACATCCTGACCGCTTCCCGGATGGCCCACCCCTAAACGCAGCCTGAGAAAATCCCTCCGACCAAGGCGGTTAATAATATCCCGCAGGCCATTATGCCCCCCATGGCCCCCAGTGCGCTTGAGTTTGGCTATTCCAGGGGGTAAATCCAAATCGTCATGGGCAATAAGCAAGCGCTCAAGAGGGATTTGGTAGTAATTCAAGAGAGCAAGCACGGCCTGGCCACTGCGGTTCATAAAAGTCGTAGGCTTAAGCAGCCAGAGATCGTGCCCGCGCCAATGAGCGCGGGCATAATCGCCAAAAAACTTCGCCCCTGGCTTAAAGTCAATACCTAGTTCACTGGCAACAGCATCTAGCCACCAAAATCCGGCATTATGACGGGTCTGGGCATACTCTATCCCCGGATTACCAAGCCCAATTAATAACCAAGCAGTGGCAGCCATGGGACGAGCGTCGGCCTATTCGGCATCAGTAGCTTCAACGTCGTCGCCTTCAGCGCCTGTTTCTTCTTCCTCGGCAACAACCCGGGGCTTATGGATAGTGACCACCGGTTGATCGTGGTCTTCGCCAAGCTTCAATGCTGGAATCTCAACCCCCCCGGGGAGTTTCAGATCCGATAGATGCACCGTCTCGCCAACACCTAAATTGGCTAAATCAACTTCGATATACTCAGGTAAGTCTTTAGCCAAGCAACTGACCTCAACATCGTTCAAAAGTCGGGCCACCGTACCGCCTTCTTGCTTCACACCAGGAGCCGTCTCATCACCAATGAAATGCAGGGGCACTTTGATAGTCAGCTTTTGGGCAGCGCTCACTCGCTGCAAATCCAGATGGAGCACTTTGTTAGGATTCACTGGATCTCGCTGCAAGGCCTTAAGAACTACCTTTTCCGCCTTGCCGTTGGCATGAATAGTTAAGATATGGGAGTAAAATGCATCATGGCTTAGATGCCGAAAAAGCAAGTTGTGATCAAAAATAAGAGAAATAGGCTCTTTAGCAGCACCATATAAAACAGCCGGTACCTTGCCGGCGCGGCGCAGGCGGCGGCTCGCACCTTTTCCCTGCTCAGCGCGGACATCGGCGTGGAGTTCAAATAGGTTTTCCATTGTCTTTTAGTCTCCTGTTGACGAATCAAAAGCGCCCCACACGTTATTCTCGCCTTCCCCGCGACCAGGGTTAAGGCACAACGATAAGGGGCATTTATTCCACAAAAAGGGAGCTGACCGACTCCTCGGTACTAATCCGGTATACGGTCTCGGCCAGCATTTCAGCGATACTCAGCTGACGAATCTTACTACAAGCAGCGGCCTCTTGATGCAGCGGGATGGTATCCGTTACCACCAGCTCATCCAGCATGGACTTGTTGATATTGTCTACCGCCGGTCCAGAAAGAACTGGATGGGTGCAATAGGCTATCACCTTGGCTGCCCCCTTTTGCTTAAGGGCGCGGGCAGCCTCGCACAAAGTGCCGGCCGTATCCACCAAATCATCCACCAGTACGCAGGTACGCTGTTCAACATCACCAATAATATGCATGACCTTCGCTTCATTGGGGTGAGGCCGGCGCTTATCAATAATCGCCAACTCTGCTTCCAAGTGCTTTGCCAAGGCACGAGCTCTCACTACCCCGCCCACGTCAGGTGAAACAACGATTAAATTAGCATATTCATGCTTCCAAATATCACCTAGAAGAACTGGCGAGGCATAGACGTTATCCACCGGCAGGTCGAAAAAACCTTGAATCTGGTCCGCGTGGAGATCTACCGTCAGCACCCGGTCGGCCCCTACAACGGTAATCATATTAGCAACGACTTTGGCACTGATAGGGACACGGGCCGACCGGGGCCTGCGGTCTTGGCGAGAATAACCAAAGTAGGGGATCACCGTGGTGATCCGGGCCGCCGAGGAACGCCGAACCGCATCCACCAGAATCAGTAACTCCATTAAATTATCATTAGTAGGCGCGCAAGTAGGTTGAATGATAAAAACATCCTTGCCACGCACATGCTCCATCAGTTCCACCATGACTTCCCCATCGCTGAAGCGACTTACCTGAGCTTTAGTTAGGGGAAGATGGAGATAGGCAGCAATATCCTTCGACAACTGGAGATGGGCATTACCGCTAAGAATAAGCAAGCGAGATGAAGAGCCAGATCCAGTATCGGGAGTTCCTGGAGGGTAAGTACGGAATTTTCCTGTGCGTGTTAGCACTGTTACTCTCAAAGAAGAGGAAGAATAATATTAATCAACACTACCAAAAATGGCTGGGGTGCCAGGATTCGAACCTGGGAATGCGGGGATCAAAACCCCGTGCCTTACCTCTTGGCGACACCCCAACAATACTAAACTATCGTTAACAGCCTGTTTTCTCTAAACAGTCTAACAATAACGAATCATTACAGCCTTTAGCAACAATACCTTGCCAATGGGAAGGCATACATGCTAATGCCGCCAAGGCTTGAGATTTTCCATCAAACGCCGCGAATACACTGCTACCCGTACCTGTCATCCTAGCCGGTGAAAACTGGGACAACCAATCAAGGGCTTCAGCCACCACGGGATAGCGCCCCCGCACCACAGGCTCGCACACATTTTCCCCTTCACCGGCAAGAAGACCCGGTATTGTCATAGGTTTGCAATCCCGTGTCAATTCTGGAGCGGTAAATACCTCACGGGTGGATACGTGAACCGCTGGAGTAACAATCAAATACCAGGGTTCGGGCAACTCAAGCGGCTGCAATTGCTCTCCCACCCCTTCTGCCCAGGCGGCGCGGCCATAGATAAATACAGGCACGTCCGCGCCCAATTCCAGTCCCAATTGGGCCAGTTGGGAGATGGATAACCCTGTTCCCCAAAGATGATTCAACGCCACTAAGGTAGTCGCCGCATCCGAGCTTCCACCACCTAGACCGCCACCCATGGGGAGGTGCTTACGAATTCGGACTTCTACTCCCTGGGAGCAAGCCGTCCTCTGCTGCAAGAGCAAAGCCGCTCGATACACCAAGTCTTGTTCCACCGGCACCGCCGGTAAGGGTGATAAGTGCTCAATACGCCCGTCTGCACCAGGCCGGAATCCCAACCAATCGCAATAATCAATAAATTGAAAAGCGGTTTGGAGCAGATGATAACCATCTTCACGGCGTCCAGTGATATGGAGAAACAAATTTAGTTTGGCGGGAGCAGGCCAAAGCAACACGAAATGCTTACCCTAAATGCCAGTGATCGATAACGAGCCGTAACCGAAGTTTTGGATGCTCTAGAAAGACTTTACCAGGAAGCGCAAGGTTTTCAATCCACTTATAATCCAAATAGCGAATTTGCCAACCGCCTTGGGACAAACGGAGCAGGCGCCCAAAAGAGTCTAAGGACGACTTGGCTACAGGTAATCCTGGTGCTGGCAATCCCAATAACCAATAACGCAGACCACTGACGGGCAACGACCATCCTAAGCGAGTCTCAAGGAGTTCTTCCGCGGAGGTTGCGACCATTGGCTCTTCCTTGGGAGCGCGGAGAGTAACTCTGTCAGGATTGCCATACAATTCCACACTCCCCTGTCCAAGGGGAAAAAGCCACAGAATTTTAAATTCATCACCCCTTTGCGTCCACCGCAAGGTACCCGTCCAAGCCTCTTTGATGGCATTGATTGCTAAGCGTCCACTCAAATTCCAGTCATCAAGTTTTTGCAGGGCAAACTGGCGCTCCTGCCACGTTTGCTGAGGATTGGCGGAAGGAGAAGGTTGGCGAAGGGGCATACAACCCACAAGCAGGATGACGCTCAACACTAGCAAGATCAAAAGTCTGCACCACCTCATTCCTGAAAGCGCTGCATAACTTCCAGAAGCACTTTATTGCCTTGGTTCATTTTAAGCGTATGTTGCCATACTTGGCGGGCGCCTGCCTTATCACCCTTTGCCCACAGCACTTCTCCCAAATGGGCCGCGATTTCCGGGTCTTTGCGAAGCTCCATCGCCTCACGCAGGTATTTCTCCGCCTTATCGTAATCTCCCAAGCGGTAATAAACCCAACCCATGCTGTCAAGAATAAACGCATTATTAGGCTTTAGCTTCATTGCCCGGGAAATATAGCGCAACGCTTCCTCAAGACGTCCCGTTCGATCCGCTAAGGTATAGCCAAGCGCATTAAGAGCCTCAGCATTGCCCGGCTCTAAGGTTATAACCCGCCGCAAATCTTGTTCAGCAATATCCAGCCGGCCTAGGTTTTCTGCCACCAAAGCGCGAGCGTAGAGCAGATTAGTATCATCTGGACGGCTTTGCAGCGCCTTATCATAATGGCTCATCGCCTCTTTATAACGCCCAGCGTTGATAAGAATTTCACCTTCCGCAAGCTGAAACCGATCGGCCTGAGTAGGGAATTTTTTACTTAATAACTGCAAGTGCTGACGGGCAGCCGGTAGATTGCCCCGTTGTGCTGTCACTACTGCCTGGCGAACCTGGGCATCCACCATCAACCTGCCGCCAGTAATCGAAGCATACCAATTAATGGCCTTAGCAGCGTTATTTTGCAATTCGGCTAGCCGTCCTAGATAAAAACGGGCTTGATCTACATTCTGACCCAATGTTAGTAAACGCTGAAAATAGTCTTCCGCCTGCTCATACTCCAATCGTTCCATAGCTAACAGACCTTGCGCCAACAGGACATCTGGATTCTCGGGTTGCGCTTGCTCTAGCTGCTCGAACAGAAGTTCGGCTTTGGCTACTTGACCGGCTTCCATCAGCATTTGCCCATAGACTAAACGTAAAGGAATACTCGCCTCTCCCTTTTCAATCACTGTTTCCAGCGATTGGAGAGCGGCATCCTCCCGTCCTTGCTGCTGGAGAATTCGGGCCCGCATGATCAGGGGCCTATCCGCTTCGGGACGTTGGATAATTACCCGCTCTATCGTGCTCAGAGCAAGATCCAACCGCTTTAACTGTAAGGCAAGGTAAGCGTACCCATAGAGAGCATCTGGATCGTTAGCTTGAAAGGCGGATAGATTACCCATTAACGCCAATGCCGTTTCTGGATCTGCGCTCCCAGCCAACATGGTGGCAATCTTTAAAAAAGTACGTTCACTACTTTCCGGGCTTAGGGCAACCAAATGCTCTAGGTGAGTTTCAACTTCATTGTATTGCTGTTGCCCCAGGAGCAAAGAGACTAAAGCTTGGCGCGCATCCTCGTTGTTCGGGTCCGCTCTCACCCATAACCTGGCCGCCTGGGTAGCTGCACTGATATCCCGGGCAAAAAGGGCGATACGGGTTGCCCGCTCCGCAAGGCGCGGATCGCGAGTCTCTCCCGCTAGCTGCAAGTAAACCTTCATCGCATAGTCAACTTGACCGCGCTGGCCCGCAATGTCAGCGGAAAGCAGTTGATACAGCAGGGCGGGGGTTAGTTCGACATCTGGATAGCTTGTCTCCGGTGTCGTCGCTACTGCTGGTCCCGTGGTATTCTCTTCAGCCTTGGCGGCAGCCGCCGGACGCATTTCCTGCGTAGCACAACCTGCTAGCAGCAACACTACTAACCCAGCGGTCAATCGGAAAGGAGCTTGTTTCATCTATATCTCATCACTCCTAGTGACTTGTTCCCGTAAATTACGAATAATTGGTAATATATAAATTCGCCTTAGGCGATATTTTCGCATATTTAAGCTTAAGGTCCCTTATAAAAATGCTAAATACCATTAAATTTAGTTTGGTTTGAGAGTCAGAGCAAAGATGCTGGGTTCCAGATTAAGGGACTATTTTGAACAGCCTAGATGATAAAATTTGCTCTGTATTTTAAGAGTAACCCCATAATTATAAGCTAGTACGGCTCTTTATTTACTCCTATGCAACTGCTTGCCTTTGGTGTCAACCATAAAACCGCCTCGGTTGCTATCCGAGAACAAATCACGTTTACCCCGGAACGTCTCCCCTCCGCGTTGACGGAGCTTGTGAATCGCAGCGGCGCCAAGGAAGCAGCCATTCTATCCACCTGTAACCGGACCGAACTTTATTGCGGTTGCGCACCGGGGCAACAAGAAGCCGTGATCGAATGGCTGCGCCAATATCACTGCATGGAGCCCAAAATTCTTGAGACTTGCCTCTACACTCATCCAGATCATTCCGCAGTACGGCATCTGCTTCGGGTGGCAAGCGGACTGGATTCCATGGTCCTTGGTGAACCTCAGATTCTGGGTCAAATCAAAGCTGCTTATAGCTATGGACTGGAGGCAGGAACTATTGGCCGGGTATTGGGACGCTTATTCCAACACACCTTCTATGTGGCCAAACAGGTCCGCACCGATACAGCGATTGGTACTAGTCCTGTATCGGTAGCCTTCGCCGCAGTTAGTCTAGCAAAACAGATTTTTGGCGATCTGGAACCCACCACGGCTTTTCTCATCGGTGCGGGTGAAACCATCGAGCTGGCGGCGCGCCATTTATTTACCAACGGGGTTGGGCACATTATTGTTGCTAATCGCAATCTCGATAAAGCTTATCAACTAGCGAACCAATTCAATGGCTATGCCATCCCTCTCACGGAGATGCCAAAACACCTAGCGGAAGCGGATATTGTGATCTCCTCCACCGGGAGCCAACTGCCCATCCTCGGTAAAGGCACGGTTGAACGGGCCTTGCGGATTCGTAAACATCGCCCCATCTTCATGGTAGATATTGCCGTTCCCCGGGATATCGAACCCGAGGTAGGGGAACTACAGGATATCTATCTTTATAATGTGGATGATTTGCAGGAGGTCGTCCAGGAGAACCTCCGCTCCCGTCAGGCGGCAGCTTTGCAAGCCGAGGAAATTATTGATACTCAGGTGGAGTATTTCATGGACTGGGTGCGCACTCAAGATGCCGTACCAGTCATCTGCGCTGTCCGTCAAGAAGCTGATCAGCTACGCAAGGAAGCCTTGGAAAAAGCCCGCCGCCGCTTGGCCCAGGGCCATGACCCGAATGAAGTTTTGACAATGCTGGCCCATAATTTAACTAATAAACTCATGCATGTGCCCACAAGACAACTACGGAGCCTAGGTGCTACAGGAGATGAGCTTGCTTTACAAGCAGCCCTTAAAATTTTCGATGTTGACCACTTCAAAGCTTAAAGAGATCTGTCCATGAAGGACTCTATTCGCAGCAAGCTAGAAACCCTAGCCGAACGACAACAAGAACTCACTGCCCTATTGGCCGAACCGGAGATAGCAAGCGCGCAAAAACAATTTCGTGAACTATCCCAGGAATATGCCCAACTTGAACCCGTTATTAGCTGTTTTCGGGATTTTGAACAAGCCCAAAACGTTCTTGATGAAAGTAAGGCGCTTCTCCAAGATCAAGATCCAGAACTTCGGGTCCTGGCCCAGGAAGAAATTGCCGCTACGGAAAAAAAGCTCGAACGGCTCGACCGGGAGTTGCATACGCTACTCCTGCCTACCGACCCTAATGATAAACGTAATATCTTTTTAGAGATTCGTGCCGGCACAGGGGGGGATGAAGCAGCCTTATTCGCTAGCGATCTCCTGCGCATGTATTTACGGTATGTTGAACAACGGGGCTGGCGAACAGAAATCATGGGGGATAGTCCGGGAGAGCATGGTGGCCATAAAGAAATCATCGTGCGAATCGTGGGTGCGGGCGCCTATTCACGTTTAAAATTCGAATCAGGCGGCCACCGGGTCCAACGGGTTCCTCAAACCGAATCCCAAGGCCGTATTCATACCTCCGCTTGCACGGTTGCTATCATGCCAGAAGCCGAGGAAATCGATGAGATTGACATTAATCCAGCGGATCTGCGCGTGGATACTTTTCGTGCTTCCGGAGCAGGCGGCCAGCACGTCAATAAAACTGACTCAGCCATTCGGATAACCCATCTTCCTAGCGGGATCGTGGTGGAGTGCCAAGATGAACGCTCTCAGCATAAGAATCGGGCTCGGGCCATGTCCCTGCTGCGGACCAAGCTAAAATTGGAGGAAGAAGAAAAACTAGTAGCTGAAGAAACCGCAACCCGGCGTAGCCTTATCGGTAGTGGAGACCGCTCAGAGCGAATTCGCACTTATAATTTTCCCCAAGGCCGGGTGACCGACCATCGAATTAATCTAACGCTTTATAAACTTGATGAAATTCTCCAAGGCAACCTCGATGCGATTATCGATCTATTGGTGGCAGAATACCAAGCTGATCAGTTGGCGGCATTAAGCGATTAAAGGATAGGGGATTTTATTTTCCCCTCCTTGTCTTTCAGCACTCATACCTGTATAAAAGGAAACTTACCCCGTATGAAATGAAAGATACAGTAAGTATAGCCCAAGCAAAACTAGCCGCTCCTATCTCATCCGTATTACCGCTTTATGTCATCCACGGCCTTTGCCCCAAAACGCGCTTTTGAACTTAAAGGCGAGCTATCCGCCCTAAGCGTATTGCGGCTGCAAGATACCGATATGGGACGAATAGCCCGCGAGCTTGCGGCTAAAGTCAAAATCGCTCCTGGATTCTTTTCTAATACGCCGATTGTCATTGACCTTAAGGAACTAGGTGACGGTGAACGCTTGCTCGACTTCGCGGCACTTAAGATCGTACTCATCAAACATGGCCTTGTGCCCATAGGCGTGCGCAATGCCCAAATGAAGGCGCAAGAAGCAGCGACCCAAGCCGGTTTTGCCTTACTTAGAAATAATCCCGCCGGGCATCTTCCGGCTGCAAACACGGAGGGTTCCAGGCGCCAGCGCCACCAATGGAGTTCTGAAGCGCCTCCTCTTCGCAAAAGTCTGATGATCACGCGGCCTGTCCGTTCAGGGCAACAGGTCTACGCACGGGAATGCGATCTTATCGTATTGGCCCAGGCTAGCCCTGGCTCGGAACTGCTAGCAGACGGTAATATTCATGTTTACGGCTCACTGCGAGGGCGCGCGCTAGCAGGAATCCGTGGAGATATAACGGCACGGATATTTTGCCAAAGCTTGGAAGCGGAATTGATTGCCATTGCAGGAAATTACAAACTGATCGACGATACAGAAGATTCGCTCAAGGGCCATCCTGCCCAGATCTATCTGCGGGAAGAGCACTTAATGATTTCACCATTATAATCAAAAAACCAGATCCACAGGCTAGGGAGGATCGAACACGTGACCAAGATAATTGTCGTCACATCCGGTAAGGGTGGCGTGGGCAAAACAACGACGAGTGCCGCGTTTTCCACGGGCCTTGCTATGCAGGGCTATAAAACTGCGGTCATTGATTTTGATGTGGGCCTACGCAACCTAGACCTTATTATGGGATGTGAACGGCGGGTCGTCTATGATTTTGTTAACGTCATCAATCAAGAGGCGCGACTTAACCAAGCGCTTATCAAGGATAAACGTCTTGAAGACTTATATATACTTCCCGCTTCCCAAACCCGTAACAAAGAGGCACTCACTAAGGAAGGAGTAGCACGGGTTTTAGAGGAATTGCGAGAACTAGAGTTTGAATATATCGTTTGCGACTCACCGGCGGGAATAGAACATGGCGCGCTTATGGCCCTTTACTTTGCGGACGAAGCCTTGATAGTCACTAATCCCGAGATTGCCGCAGTCCGGGATTCTGATCGAATTCTTGGCATCATACAAAGCCAATCCCAGCGTGCCGAACGAGAGCAGGAGCCCATCAAGGAACATTTGCTCATCAGTCGCTATAATCCCATGCAAGTCAAGCGGGGAGAGATGTTGAGCGTGGATGATATTCTCGAAATTTTGGCAATTCCCCTACTGGGCGTTATTCCCGAATCCAAAGCAGTTCTATTGTCCTCTAATGCGGGAATGCCGGTTATCCTGGATGAAACCACTGATGCCGGTCACGCCTATTGGGATTCGGTATGTCGCTTTTTGGGCGATGATGTTCCACATCGGTTCATCCATCAGCGCAAGCCTTTCTTCAAACGGCTTTTTGGGTAATATAAAGATGAGTTGGTTCAATTACTTCAGAGCAACAAGGGGAAATTCAGCTCGCACTGCCAAAGAACGATTGCAGATCGTGATTGCTCATGAGCGAATAGATCGCTCTGGCCCCTCTTACCTCCCCAGGTTGCGGGGGGATATCATTGAAGTTATTCGCAAATATATAGAAATTGATGAAGACCAGGTCAAAATTCAGATGGAGCAAGAAGGCGATATGGATGTGCTTGCCTTGAATATTCAACTGCCCGATGCCTCCCCTCTGTTGCCCGAAGCCCGTCATTCTTCTAAGCAATAATTCTTCAACTAGGGGAAGAGCCGCTTTTTGAAGGGCTCAATGGCAGCTATATTATTTAGTTAGCGGTGAAGCAACATCATAGATTTCGCTCTTGAGGCTAGTAACTCCAGGAGCGAGATCTTGCCACGGCCCTACCAACCCTTCTTATAGAGGTAACCACGGCTAAAATGCTCTAACATTTAAAAAGTCTCCTGGATCTCTAGGAAGCAGGTCCCGTCAATTGTGGCGCGGAAGAATCAGCGTCTGATAGGGAAATCTCCCGGGCATTTGCCTTTTCTGGTAAGCTAAATTTAGTGCTTTCCTCCACCGCACCACTGGTAGCCATGGACAACCCTTTACTATAGCACTCAAGCGCCGCCTCCGAATCGCCTATCTCCTCGAGTACTTTCCCAAGTTCACGGTAAGCCTCTGACCTTGGTGCATAAGCAATACTGGTTTCCAAGTATTGCCGAGCCTTGCCCCATAAACCATTATGTTGGGCTAGTCTTCCCAAAGTTAGCAGCAACCAAGGATTATTTCCCTGCTGAGAAAGCCAGGCCTCCGCCCGCGCTAGCTGCGCCACCAGATCTGAGGACTGAACCAATCCATAAAGATAGATCAACTCATCGCTCCAGTTCCCTTTCAGGGTATCCTGGAGGAGTTGCTCCGCTAAATCTTGTTCATTCCGATCAATGAGCGCATAAACATAGGCCGCCACGATTTTTGGATGTTTCCGGAAACGGTTGGGCACCGCCTTCCACCTATCGATTAAAGCGGCATCGCTTTCATTTTGAGCTGCTTCCTGCAAAAGTTCCACATGGGCCATAACCTCTAATGAATGGGCTTCTTCCTTATTCACCAAACGCCGCTTGCATAACTGAGGAAGCAAACCAAGCAGCTGATTCCAATCTCTTTGTTGTAAGTAAAGGGATTTTAGCAGCCTAAGCGGTTGAGAATGCCTAGGGTCCAGGGTTCGCAGATGGTTCAGAATTGCCAATGCCTGCTCAAACTGCCCACTGTTTACTTGCAGTTCCGCCTGAGTCAACTCAACGGCAAAAGTAGCGGCGGGCACGGCCTCCCGAGCCAAACGCAAGTAGTGATCACGCCGCTCGTAAGCACCTTGATTTTGGGCAGATCGGGCAGCGGCAATATAATTGAGCAAGGGAGTATTACTATAGGCAATATCCTTAACCAGAGCCCGTTCGGCCCGGTCCCAATTGCCTTCTTCTATGTCGATTAAACCTTCAATCAGCATTTTGCTAGCACGGGAGCTACGCCGCCGCTGCCGGGTTTTTCCCAATCGCCGGGGGGTTTTCCCTATATGGGAGATGAAGCGCAGTGCTAAATATCCACCGATAAAGGCCAATCCTAAGACGATCACTGCTAATGTCAGCGTCGTTTCTATCATCCATTGACCGTATCCAATAACGAGATAGCCGGAATCATCGTGGGTAAGCAGCTCCAGACCAGCCGCCAGGATCAAAACAATTAAGCCAAAGATAACAGCTTTCATGTCCCGTCTCCTTCACCGCCTCTGGCGGCTTGTGGCTTTATGTGCCTTAATACTTGACTCAACGTCTTCAACGATCCAGCAATATCCGGCAAGGAAGATTCTATAGTCGTCTGTTCTAGCTTAGCGAGCGTATCCTTTATCACTTCAGCCTCAGAACCTTGAAAATAAGTCTGCAACCAACTTTGCGCTAACTCAAGGCTTTGTCGAAAAGCAGCTTCGTTTTTTAGTAAAAGATTTAGCCGGGCTGTCTCTAATTCAAGCCGCAGATTTTGATAGAGGAAATAACGCTCTTCCGGTAGTAAGGTAGGGATACCGCCGCCTTCTGCTTCATGTCGGTGCTTGACCACGACCATGCCCTTGAGGTCGTTCCAGATAACCTGCAAAAATTCCTTGGTTTTCGCAATATAAGTATTGCCTTCCGGTTCCGGAGTCGACTCAGGGGCTTGCTCTTTAGTCTTTGAAGCTGTTTCTGACTCTGCCAAAACCGTTTCTTTGAGTTCTAATGTTTTTACTCGCTCAATAATATTAGTGAGAGAGAGGGCCATACCATCAATATCGGGCTCGGGAACTGCTTTTAGAGAATTAATTTCTTCCGCTAATTTAGCACGTACCGGCGTGAACGCAGGATTAGCCATATCGCGAAGGATCCTATCAGCCGTTTGCAAAGCAACCAGGGCTACGCTTACATTTTGTCCCAATTGCAAGCGTTCATTGGCAATGCGCATGAGATAAGCCGCTTCGGCGATATCCCAATTCCCCGGCTGCGGACCCCTTTCTACTTCGGAACGAAGAAGACTCAGAGTAGACTCTAAGGTCCCCATTCCCTGCTGAAACTTCTTGAGCTCGCCTTTATTCTCCGCAATTTCTTTCTTTAGGTTAGTAACTTCCTGCTGAAGCGATTCTTCTTGTCCAGCAAGCCGTTCATCCATCTCAGAGGCGACTCTTCCGGCAAGTTGCTCATCTACTTGCGCGGCTATGCGGGCATCCATCTGGGGAGACTGGGTCTCTAACCGCTCAGCCAATTGCTCGGACAAAGACTCCCGCGCTTGACGCTCTTTCTCAACCAAGAAGTGCGTATAATAAAGGCTACCTAGTGCTACTAAAATTAGAGCAATGGCCAGTATCACAAACCCTGCCAAACTTTTACCTCGACCCGATCCATCGCTTGCCTTCTCTACTTGGTAGGGATGAGTACGACGAATAGGACGCGCTTTCGGGCTATCTCCTGCAGGAGGTTCTTCCTTTTTGGGCGGCTTAGCCGCGTCTCCGGCTGCTTGGGGATTCTCCGAAAAAGAGACGCTTTTCTCTTTTGGAGTCGATTCTGAAGCTGCTGTTCTTGCCTCAGCCTTCGGATTTTCTGGCTCCGGGGCTTTCGAAGTTAACCTGGCTGCCTTTGTTCCTGGTAAGGCAGCATCTTCGGAAGATTTTCCCGAGGAACGCTCTAGAGGAGGAGTTCCTGTTGGCGTTTTAAAAGCTGATTTATTACTTTCAGATTTCGAAGAAGAAGCACTGCTCTCCTTGGAAGCTTGCTCCGTTGCTTCTACTCTGGGTGCAGCAATAGAAGCCTTGGACTCTGGCTTTTCCAGTCCCGGAGCTTTGGAGTCAACCTCCCCACTAGCCCTCTTAAAATCTGCTTTTTCCGATAATCTGGCTTTCTTTTCTTTCCTTCCCGGCAAGTTCTCTTTTTTATCGCTCATAATTTATCCTCATGTTCAATAATGGTCTGGACGAGAGCGGCATCGCTAGGCTCCTGCGCCACCCATATCTGGGTAAATCCAAGCTCTCTTGCTTGCTGGGCTTGCCGGGAACCGATGACCACCAGCGGGATTCTACGAAGTTCTTTTAGCAGAGTCTCCCCGGCAAGGTGGCAGAGATTTTCCAAAATAGCTTTACTGGTGGTGATCACCACGTCTACCGGAACATTGGTCAGGGCTTGCCGAAGATTAGCGGCCACGGAAGGGGAAGGAAGACAGCGGCGGTATACTTCAGCATATTCGACTTGAGCTCCACGCTTGGCCAACGTCTTTGCTAGCAATTCCCTTCCTCCACTAGCCCGAAAAAGGACGACCTGCTGCCCCTTCATAGCTTGCAATTCATCCATGGCCAACAACGCCTCGCTGTTATAGCCGGAACTAGGGCAAAGATGAGGAGGCAGCCCAAAGTCTTCTAACGCTTGCGCCGTGGCTCGCCCTACTACCGCGATTTTGAGATTTGCAGGCATCTCGCGGCGACAAAGCACCCAAGGTACTCCGCGCTGCACCGCATTAGCGCTGACGAACACAGCCCAGTGAAAATCATCCAAACGGCCAATAATTTCCTCTACTACGGCAGGTACTTCCGAATCGCCGATTTCTACCGTCGGAAAACGTACGGCTTGCCCGCCTTCAAGTTCAATCGCTAGAGATAATTTTTCGGCCTGCTCTGCCGGTCGGGTAACCAACACCCGTCGACCCGCAAGCCGCTGCTGGGAGATGATCCCGCTTTCAGCCACTGTAAACCTCTGCCAGGATCTTATCTGCCCCCCGTCGAAGCAAATCCTCACCCAACGATGCGCCTAAACTCTCTGCATCCCCAGGCATTCCCCATGTTTCTCCTCGAATAACCCGGCCGCCATCGGGCTGCCCCACCAGGGCACGCAGCCTCAGTCGTTCATCTTCTAGCTCAGCATAGCCAGCAATAGGCACCTGGCAGCCACCGGCAAGCCGTGCGTTTAATGCTCGCTCCGCCTGAAGGGTAATCCGCGTTGGGGGATGTTCGAGCACTTTAATAAGTTCCTCGGTAGCGGTATCCCCTTTTCGGCATTCAATGCCGATAGCCCCTTGACCAATAGCAGGAAGGCTGACTTCGGGAGCTAGCGATTCCCTTATTCGGTGGGTTAACTCTAAACGTTTTAAGCCCGCAGTGGCCAAAATAATACCATCAAATTCGTTATTATCTAATTTGGCTAGGCGGGTATTCACATTACCGCGCAGATCCAAAACCTGAAAGTCAGGGCGACGTTCCCGCACTTGGCTTTGCCGGCGCAAACTTGAAGTTCCCAGCCGCGCACCCTCCGGCAAACTATCTAAATCCTGCCAATGATTGGAGACAAAAGCATCTCGTGGGTCGCCGCGCTGGCAAATAACCGCTATATGGAGATTTTCAGGCAAATCTACCGGCACATCTTTCATGGAGTGAACGGCAATATCAGCCTCCCCACTAAAGAGGCCCTGTTCTAGCTCCTTAATGAATAGCCCTTTGCCACCTATCTTGGCCAGGGGCGTATCCAGAATCTTATCGCCTTGGGTACTCATGCGAACCAGCTCTACACTCAAATCAGGATAGTGATGACGCAAGGTATTAGCAACATATTCAGCTTGCCACAAAGCGAGAAGACTCTTACGGGTGGCAATGCGAAGACAGGTCTTTGCACTCATAATAAATACCATTTTACATTGATTTGATAAATTAAAGCTGGTTAAAGAAGAAATGAAACCGGTGCTGGAATTGCAAAACTTGAGTAAATACTTCGCCGAGCGGGGCATTGATCCGAGCTAAAATCAAGGCAAATATTTTATTAACCTGACCGGCTATGGCAGCTTTTCCACAGATATTTAGCGTAAAATTAGTGCAAGATACCTTGATAATAAAAACTTTTCCACTTTCAGCATCCGGAGAATGTCTCTTTATATGAGTCATAACAACATCACTCATGGCAAACCCTGGTCCGGCCGTTTCCACGAACCTACCGATACCTTTGTCGAAGAGTTTACTGCTTCTATCGGCTTTGACCACCGGCTTTACCGGCAAGATATCCACGGCTCCATCGCCCACGCTCGTATGCTAGCCAAGGTAGGCGTACTTTCCAGCGAAGAATGCGAGGCCATCATCCAGGGCCTAGAAACTATTGCCCAAGATATCAGCCGAGGGCAGTTTTCCTGGTCTGTGGCCCTTGAAGATGTGCATATGAACATTGAAGCCGCCCTTACTGAGAGGATTGGCCCCGTCGGAAAAAAGCTCCATACCGGCCGCTCCCGCAATGATCAGATCGCCACCGATATCCGACTCTATCTACGAGATGCCATTGATCTTATCACCGCCCAGCTACAGCGCTTGCAAGAAGGATTGCTAGCGATAGCCGAGCGGGAAGCAGCCACCATCATGCCAGGGTTTACTCACCTACAAACGGCGCAACCGGTCACTTTTGGCCATCATTTAATGGCCTGGTTTGAGATGCTAATCAGAGATACCGAGCGCCTCATTAACTGCCGCCAGCGGGTTAATATCCTGCCCTTGGGAGCAGCAGCGCTAGCGGGAACCACCTTCCCCATCGATCAAGCCTATACAGCCGAGCTGCTAGGCTTTGATGGCATAGCGGAAAACTCACTGGACGCCGTCTCTGATCGGGATTTCGCCATTGAATTTACCGCCGCTGGCGCCCTTCTCATGACCCACTTGTCCCGCTTTGCCGAGGAATTGGTGCTCTGGTCCTCGGCCCAATTTGACTTTATCACTTTGCCTGATCGATTCTGCACGGGCTCTTCCATTATGCCCCAGAAAAAAAATCCGGATGTACCAGAATTGGTACGGGGAAAAACAGGGCGGGTCAACGGTCATTTAGTGGGCCTTCTCACCCTGATGAAAGGCCAACCGCTGGCTTATAACAAGGATAACCAGGAAGACAAGGAACCGCTCTTTGACACCGTGGATACTCTCTTGGGATGCCTGCGGGCCTTTGCGGCTATGATCCCGGCAATCACAACCAATCCCGATAAAATGCGGGAAGCAGCAACTAAAGGCTATGCGACCGCAACGGATCTTGCTGACTATCTGGTACGCAAAGGCGTTTCATTCCGGGATGCCCACGAAATCGTGGGCAAAGCCGTGGCCCTTGCTATCGAACAAAATAAAGATCTGGCCGCGCTCAAGCTGGCTACCCTCCAAAGCTTTTCTCCTGTTATAGAGGAAGATGTCTTCGATGTCCTAACTCTAGAAGGCTCAGTGGCGGCAAGAAATCACTTAGGGGGTACCGCCCCCGCCCAGGTGCGCGCGGCCATCCAACGAGGGCGAAAGAAACTAAGCCCCCTGGCGCCTAACTTGCCTCGATGGACTCCATGAGATCTGCTGGAACACAGGCCCGGCCATTGCGAACGAAGGGCGGTTTAACCATGGCAGCCGGCACCGCCCGCCCCCGGATCTGGACTTCACAGGAGCTATCAGCGCCCACTGGCACGCGGGCGAGGGCAATGGATCGCTCCAAAGTGGGAGAAAACCCACCGCTGGTCACTACGCCTTCCCCCAAGTTAGTGGTGATGGCCTGCCCATTGCGCATGAGCCCCTTGCCCTGGAGCAGCAAGCCCACTTGCTGATGGGGGCAACCCGCGGCTTGTTGGGCTTCTAAAACCGCACGACCTATAAAATCCCGCTCCGGGGGTTTCCAGGCGACCGTCCATCCAAGACCTGCTTCCAGGGGAGTTGTGGCCTCATCCATATCTGCCCCATACAGACACATACCCGCTTCTAGCCTTAACGTATCCCGCGCTCCAAGGCCACAGGGCTTCGCCCCGCCTGCCTGCAAGCGCCGCCACCAGTCCTGGGCTTGTGGGCCTGATAACAATAATTCATAACCATCCTCCCCCGTATAGCCGGTACGGGCAACAAAAAGCCCCTCCTCCCAGGTAGCCTGAAAGCGCTTAAGGTTGGCAACTTTTTCCTTTAAAGATTCGGATAACTGGCCGTGGACCTGGGCGCGGGCTTTAGGTCCTTGAACGGCAATCATCGCTAACTCAGGACGCTCTTCCACTTGAACCTTAAAGGGAGCGGCGTGAGATTCAACCCAGGACAAAACCTTATCCCGGGTTCCCGCATTAGAGATCAAACGAAATTCTTGCTCCGCCATCAGGTAAACAATGAGGTCATCAATAACCCCACCCTGCTCATTAAGCATACAGCTATACAACGCCGTTCCAGGATCGCTCAGCCGATCCACGTTGTTAGCGAGCAACTGGCGCAAAAAAGGACGCACCTTCTCGCCCTTAAGATCCACCACAGTCATATGGGAAACATCAAATATCCCCACCCCCTGGCGCACTGCCTGATGCTCCGCCACTTGGGAACCGTAATGCAAAGGCATATCCCAACCGGCAAAGTCCACTAACCGGGCTCCCGCCGAGCGGTGCAGATCGAATATCGCCGTATGTTTTCCCATGACACACTCCTCCTCAAGGATATTAAATAAGGGCGTAAACCATAGAACCCATGGAAGATTTCGATGGTTCCCGCCCTTGCACGATTAAATTTCTATTTTAGATTTTACCGCCTGAATCGCGAATAAAAGAAGTACTCATCATTGGTTCTTTATCTCTTAGTTTCCCCCGCGGCCCTAATAATTTGGCTGACACGGGAATAACGAAGATCAAAGCGAGCGCCTATTTCCTTCATAGTGTACCCACCACCAGCATAGGCCCGCGCAATGGCCTCACCTTGATCACAGTGCCTTTTGGAAAGAACTTTAGGGATTTTGCTGCGGGCCGCAGAAAGCCACATAATAAAAGGTGTCAGGGAAATTCAATACGTAAAGGCCGAACCATGAATCCAACCCTACCATAAGAATAAAAACAAACAAACTACAAGACTAAACCCTATAGGGATGAGATGATCTATGCTGGCCAGGATTTAACAAGAAAGGCTTTTCCGCTACCAAAAACAAATATTAACAGCCATACTTGTTATATGAAGGAACTTAAAAGAATAGAAGCGCCCATTTTGGTTCTTGCGGTTATAAATTATGAACACACACCCCTTAATGACTAGGGTTTTGTAAGTTAATTAACAGTAGAGGCAATCGTCTCATGGCTTTATTAAGGATGACTAATAGGTGGTTTATAGCTAACGTTTTCAGCCTCTATCACAATATATTTTTGCTGGCGTAATTGTTCAACCAAACCCATTAATTCAGCTTCTGCAAGCTTTTTCATGAACAATGCGTTGATCGTATTTGCTAAAGTTTTAACCTTGCGGGGCCGGGAATGACCACGCGAGGAAAGGCTTTTTACAATAGCAGTTATTTTCTCTTCGGATGAAGTAGCGTTTGAAACACCTAGAAAAGGTATCTCGGATATCGCCTTTTCTCGTTGAGCGTATATCTTTTTTTCTTTCAAATGCCGGATAAGAGGATCGAAGCCGGTATCTTTCGAGATGATGTGAAAGTAGCCCTTCGGGTCCCGCTCCGCTAATTGTCCCACATAGAATGCAATATGAAAATCCAGGGCATTGGAACCATTTCCAGCAATTTTTACGTACTCGGCATTGCCACCTAAGGATTGTAGCGATAAGGCAAAATCAAATGGCACCTTGGTTTGATTAGCGCCTATGAAAACCAGTACTCTACATGGATGGTCCTTGAGAACAGACAAACTCTTTGGCTGAACATTCTCATAATCAATTAATATATAATTATTCTTCACGGGCCATCCTTTTTGCTCACCCTGATTCCTTTATCGGCCACGGGTAAAATGACTTTAGCGCCTACTGAAATGCGGAAAACTTGCCTTCTAATTATTTCACTTCAACCCTTAAATCGGAGAAAAACTGCCTTCCCCACCCAACAAGAATACCCTCCCTGATCATAACGGGCGTCATTTCCTCATCAGTAGTTGTTCCATCAGGAATTCGCTGCGTAACATAGTAAAGTACGAGATAAGTTTGTTCGTTCTCCAGAAAAGAATCTGTTCTCCATGGTTTTCCCATGTGCTGCAACACTTCCTCTTGCGCCATCCCAGTATGGAGTCCATTAAGCCGATCTCGGTTACGAGACACCTCTATTTCCTTGGTATAGTGATTTGTATTAATAATAGGACGCGTTATGTTGTGAAATGACTTATTCGTTGGATATGAGAGAAGCCGTAATCTCGTTTGTAAATAATGGCGGCAGCGGGACAGAGGCGGCGCATATTTTTGTGTTGCACGTTCTACCCTTTACAGGAGGCTTGGCATGGATAATCCGCAGCCCAAGGTGCATGGTTTTAGGCGTGGTAAGATCAATAAATCTGCTCTAAAGAAGCATGTTTGTGTTTATCCTGATATGTTTTTGCATGAACGTGCTGATATTTTTAGTGTTGATACAAGTTCCATGAGCCGCGCTTTAAAGGCGATGCGCATCGTAAAAAAAAGAGCGCGGGTATAGAGCGAGCGCTGTACTATAAAAAGGCAGGCGTTCTGCGAAAAGCTCAGCGCCGAACATCGCATGATGGGCTTTAAAAACTTGATTGACATGGATGAGACAGGCTTTGATGCCCCTTGTTACCGTGATGCGGAATGGGTGCGAAAAGGGCAGAAGATCCTCGGTCTTTGTTCCGGTAAACGTAAACACCGTACCAACCTCATCATGGCGCAGCGTCACAATGGTACCAGGACGCAAAAAAGAATGGCTGGCACCGATGCTGTTTCAAGGATCGTGCAATGCACAGCTTTTTGAAATGTGGGTTGAACAATGCCTGATGAAAGAGCTGCATGAACCCACCATCGTGGTCATGGACAATGCGTCATTTCACAACCATAAACGCGTTCAAGATATTCTGGCCAAGAACTATCACTATGTGATCTCGCTACCACCATATTCACCCGATTTAAATTCCATCGAAAAAACATTCGGAAGCATGAAACGAAGAAGACAGTCTATGCCAATAGGCACGACAATCAATCAGCTTATATTCTCTTAATTCTTAACGCAAATGTCTATAGCCGCCCGCCGAAACAAATGCTGCTTGTGATCCGAAACGTTGAGTCAACTCTAAGCCAAGTACTCCGCAGTAGAAATCCAGCGCGCGTTGCAAAGTGACGACCTTTAAATGCGCGTGACCAATTTTCATCCCAGTGTCAATCGGGCCGGGACTTTAGTTAGTCGGAATTATGAGAAATCATCACTTAGCCTTTGCGTTTTCACGGAGGGTTTTCAACGCACAGCCCCAAGCAATGAGTTGATCCAGCATATCATCAACCGATTTTTGATGGCGCTCGTGCGGCGTGAACTCGCTCATGTTTTGGAAGTCGGTGAAAAGCGAGAACATCACTTGATTGCGGACGTGAGCCATTTGCAATTCGCTTGCTACCAGCCTGAGTTGTTCCACTGCTCGCGCACCCCCGGCGCTGCCGTAACTCACGAAACCTGCTGCTTTGTTGTTCCACTCGGCATAGACAAAATCAAGCGCGTTTTTGAGTGCACCCGGTGTACCGTGATTGTATTCGGGCGTCACGAAAACATAGGCATCGAAGGACGCGACTTTGGCCGCCCACGCTTTAGTGTGCGGCTGGGAGTACTGCCCCATCGAAGGTGGCGCTGGCTCATCGAGCAGCGGCAGGTCGAGCTCTTTGAGATCAACCAGCTCGAACTCGGCATCGCTACGCTGCTCGGCGATGTCATAAACCCAGCGCGCGACGGATTCGCCCACACGCTCCGGACGGGTGCTACCAATAATAACTGCAATTTTAATCATGTTAATTTTCTCGTTAAAAAGTTTTCATTTTAGGTTCGACGAACGTTCTCGCTTTGGAGAACGCGGCATCCAAGCTCAACGATAAACAAGGCCACCGTCAATCAGGGGAGCTTGTCCGGTCATGTAATCCGAATCCGGCCCCGCTAGATAGGAAACGAAAGATGCCACGTCTTCGGGTGTCTGCGCCCGCCCAAGAGCGATGTCGCCGACGAATTTTTCGTAGGTATCGCCGATTTTGGCTCCCGTGATTTCGGCCATGCGCCGGTCAATTTCGACCCACATATCGGTGCCGACAACACCAGGACAGTAAGCATTGACTGTGATTCCATCGCTCGCAAACTCTTTGGCCGCCGCCTGCGTCAAGGCACGGACGGCGAACTTAGTCGCTGAATAGACGCTCAGCAGAGGAATGCCTTCGTGACCCGCGATGGAAGACGCGCTGATGATTTTACCTTTCTGCTCGCGCTCCTTGAACTTCGCGCCTGCGGCCTGAATGCCCCACAGAACGCCTTCAATATTGACCTTGAAGATTTTATCGACTTCTTCGGGCGTGACTTCGGCGATGGATTGGATAGTAGCGATGCCCGCATTGTTGACGATGATGTCGAAACCGCCGAGTTCCTTTTCGGCGTGGTCAACGGCGGCGTAAACCTCATCCCGCTTTGATACGTCGGCTTTGAATGTGGTGGCCTTGCGACCCACCGCCCGCACTTCGTCGGCGACGGCTCCCATTTTCTCTTCGTTAAGATCTACGATGGCGATGTCCGCGCCGTCGTTGGCCAGACGTAATGCAATCGCCCGTCCGATGCCCTGTCCTGCGCCTGTGATTAGGGCGACTTTTCCGTTAATGCCCATGTCAATCTCCTTTTACTTTCACTAACGATACTATAGTAGTTCGCATTAATAAATAGGACAATATGAGTTGATCGGTTGTTGTCTCTTGCGGCATATCTTGCCTTCGTTTCATGGCCCCGAATGTTTTTCGATGGGATTTAAATCGGGTGAGTATGGCGGTAGCGAGATCACATAGTGATAGTTCTTGGCCAGAATATCTTGAACGCGTTTATGGTTGTGAAATGACGCATTGTCCATGACCACGATGGTGGGTTCATGCAGCTCTTTCATCAGGCATTGTTCAACCCACATTTCAAAAAGCTGTGCATTGCACGATCCTTGAAACAGCATCAGCTCTTGATTTCGTCAAAGGTTTTACAGCCCTTCACCGTCCAGCCAGATGGCCTGTGTGTAGGGGTATCAAAGCCAGTCTCATCAACGTAAATCAGGTTCTTGAATCCAAACATTCGATGCTCGGCTTTGAGTTTCTCACAAAACTCTTGCCTTTTCATCATGCAACGCTCTTTATACTGGCGTTCTTTTTTTTTTACGATCCCCAGCTTTTTCAACATCCGCCCCATTGAGCTGGTGTGAACATCAAAGATAGCAGCCCGTTCATGAAGATACAGACCAGGGCATTCCTGAGCATGTGCCTTGAGAACTATTTTATCGATCTTACCACGCCTAAAACCATGCACCTTGGGCTGCCGATTATCCATGCCAAGCCTCCTGTAAAGGGTAGAACGTGCAACACAAAAATATGCGCCGCCTCTGTCCCGCTGCCGCCATTATTTACAAACGAGATTACGGCTTCTCTGAGGTCTATTGAATACGTCATCCGTAAACATAGCATGTAATCTTATTAAGGAGAACTACTATAATAGTGCACCCAATAATCAAAATAAATAGCAATATGAGAACAAACACAACTTTATGCATAAATTTCTCTTTCCCATGATTCAGAATAACAAAGACCCAAACCTAGCCTTATCTTCAAACATTACTTTATAGTCATTTGATCAACAAACTGACCTATTGATTGGAAATCATCAATCGCATTCTTAAAACGGCAGACTGCCTCTAGTAGCTTCGTCTTTTTACCAGCAAAATTTAACCATCTATTGGTATTACCTCTAAGACAAATATTGCTGCTGCATTGGCCCCGCCAATTTCTAGAGGCGCTATAAAATTTCTGGTTTGCGATGGGAGGTTGCCAGATTTTGCTTTATAAATTTATGCGCTCTGGGTAACTGACTTAATAGGGAAATAGCTGGAGTCGGTGCCCATACTGGTAAGCTTCTGGCAATTTAATTATTCTGAGATATATAAATATATATTTTGTAAGGAAAGGTAAAGAAATCAGATTTTATTTTATAACGCTATGTTAATATTAATTCTATTATGTCTAAAACAAAGTGCTTGTTGGCGGTTATGGGGCTCGCAATTCTAACCGCCTGTAGTAATTCCGACGACCAACCAGTAAGTAACGACTCCCATCATGATTTACAGAAAAAAACCATCTCTGGAATGGTAAGCTACCGGGAACGCATGGCACTTCCACCAAACACCACGGTACGGGTTGTTCTGGAAAAGATTAACCAGGCTAGTGGAACTAGCCAACAAATAGCAGAGCAGGTTGTTGAGCCCAGTCACTCGGTACCTATCCCTTTCCGCTTAGAATACAAGCCGGTTCCATTGGAGAGTGATCATAAATTTTCGCTACAGGCGCAAATCCTCAAAGCAGATGGCCAATTACTATGGACAACGACAGTGCGTAAGGAGGTGAATCCTAACGATCCCCCTCCATCCATTACGTTAACGCTGCATCGCGCCGCTTTCCAACAAGGACAGCTACCAAATTCAAAGAAAAAGCCTGCTCGCCCGTGGGTATTTGAGTGCCACGATCTTGCCTTTAGCGCAGTTAGCAGTCCCGACAAAATTACTCTCTATCTTCCCCAAGGCCGCAACGAGACATTAGCTCGAGTACGCGCCGCATCCGGCGCCAAATACGAAGGAAAGGAGATACTTTTTTGGAATAAGGGTAATAGCGCCATACTCGAGATCGGCGGTAAACGCTATCAGAATTGCCACCGCAACCAAGAACGCGAGGCGCGCATTCCAAGTACGTTCTGGCCTGTGGACTTCCATGCCACTGGCAATGAGCCTGGCTGGATAATAGAAATTGTTAAGGGACACAGGGTCAATCTGCTGATGGATTATGGTAAGTCCAGGGTTTCCCTACCTTGGATAAATCCAAAAACAAGTGGTGAAAGCACCATCTACGAGACAAAAACAGGGTCTCATAGACTACGGATCGTAATCGCACCAGAAGCCTGCATGGACAGCATGAGCGGTGAGCAGTTCGAAGCCCAAGTGATTCTCAAATTGGCGGATAAAACATATCGAGGTTGCGGACGTTTCTTGGAATAGACCGCCATATTAACGCCTGCCTTCTTATTCTGGGTACTTCAAGTATTTCAAAAGGTTTTTAACTCGCTAATACTTACGCTGCCCAGAGGAAAAACTCCGCGCATCTTTTAAGATTAAAAGGATACCCTGTTAAAATAAGCATCCAAGCAATAGATTTGCGTTTACAAATAAAGGAGGGCGCTATGGCTGTGCAACTTAATCATACTATTGTGATGTCACGTAATCAGGAAGAGTCGGCAAAATTTCTGACTGAGATACTTGGACTACCTGACGCTAAACGATTCGGTCCGTTCCTGGTGGTTGAAATGGACAACAAGGTAAATCTGGATTTCTATGAAACCGATGGCGACATCACCTCGCAACACTACGCTTTCCTCATTACAGAAACGGAATTTGATGAAATCTTCGCCCGACTTCGCGAACGTAATATTCGCTATTGGGCTGATCCAGGCCAAACCCAAGCAGATAAAATCAACCACAACGATGGTGGTCGCGGCCTATACTTTGAGGACCCTAATGGGCACCTTCTCGAAATTATCACCCGGCCCTATGGTGGCGGCAACTAGGCTATGCTAAAGTTTTCGGCGGGGCTTTTGTTAATCGAATATTGATTAAAATCTGTCCAGTTCTGGAAAAGGAAGTTTACCGTGATGAACATGCATGGCCCCGAATTCGGCACAGCGATGCAAAGTAGGAACGGCTTTCCCCGGATTAAGCAGGCCCTTGGGATCAAAGGCAGCTTTGAGGGCGTGGAATTGTTGTAGTTCAGCGGTGCCAAATTGGATACACATCTGGTTAATTTTTTCTACTCCTACCCCATGTTCGCCGGTGATAGTACCACCAACGGCAACACAAAGCTCCAAGATATTAGCTCCGAGTTGTTCAGCCCGCTCCAGCTCGCCAGGGCGATTAGCATCATAGAGGATGAGAGGGTGCAGGTTTCCGTCTCCCGCGTGGAAAACGTTAGCCACGGGCAGGCCAAACTCCTGGGAAAATTCGTTAATCCGCTCCAGGACCTGGGGCAAACGGTTACGGGGAATGGTCCCATCCATGCAGTAATAGTCGGGCGCTAGGCGGCCAACGGCCGGGAAAGCCGCTTTGCGCCCCTGCCATAATTTTGCCCGTTCTTGCTCATCCAGGGCCGTACGAATATCGACGGCGCCATGGCTCAGCAGCAATTCCCGGACTTTGCGAATCTGATGAGAAACTTCCGCCTGGGTGCCGTCTAGCTCACATAGCAAAATGGCGGCGGCTTCCTGAGGATAGCCCGCATGAACAAAATCCTCGGCGGCCCGGATCGCCAGATTATCCATCATCTCCAAACCCGCGGGAATGATGCCCGCGCTGATAATTCCCCCTACCGCGGCGCCCGCCTTGGCCACGTTATCGAAGGCCGCCAAAATTACCTGTGCCCGCTCGGGGAGGGGCAAAAGCCTGACCGTAACTTCAATGATAACTCCAAGCAGCCCTTCCGATCCCGTCATGAGGGCTAGCAGATCATAGCCAGGGGAATCAAGGGTTTCACTCCCCAGGACAATTTGCTCCCCCGTCATGGTCAGTATCTTTAATCCAAGGATATTATGCACCGTGAGACCATATTTAAGGCAGTGGACGCCGCCAGAGTTTTCTGCCACATTGCCGCCAATGGTACAGGCAATTTGCGAGGAAGGATCAGGAGCGTAATAAAGCCCGGCGGGAGCAGCTGCTTGAGAGATAGCCAGATTACGTACGCCTGGCTGCACCCGGGCTGTGCGGCTAACAGGGTCAATAGCAAGGATACGGTTAAATTTCGCAAGACTAAGCAGTACACCGTTTTTCAGGGGTAAGGCTCCTCCGGAAAGGCCGGTGCCCGCCCCTCGCGCCACCACCGGAATATCCCGACTATGGCAAAGGCGCAGGATTTTTTGAACCTGCGCCACTGTTTCCGGTAAGACTACTATTCCGGGGAGGGCGCGATAGGCGGAAAGTCCATCACACTCATAAGGGCGCAGATCTTCCTCTTCAAAAAGAATAGCTTCTGGGGAAAGGAATGTACTGAATGCTTTAACGAGTTTACGCTTAGGGATGGAACGGCCGAAGATCTCATGAGTTGGCGACGACAAGGGGTCAACTCCTCTAGGACAATTGTATGTTCAATGATAAATCATAACATTTTACAGTCTTCTTGGAGGGAAAACAGAATTGAAGAGTTCCGAATTGATGGAAGCGGATGAAGTCGCTCATGTTCTCCGTAGGCTAGGAAAAGGGGCGAAATTTGGTGATCTCGATGCCCGCGCCCGTTTGCTCCTAAAGCAATTAGAAAGGAAGACAGGCCAATTCTGGGGCGCCTCGGAGACAGCAGCAACCTATACCCAGCAGCTGCTAACGACTAAATGCCACCTGCTACCCTTAATTTATCCTGCCTTCAAGGCTAGATGCCGGCAGTTGCGGTTAAATCCTCCGCCACTAGCAACGCTTTGGCGGATTTATCTCCCGCTAGCCCAGTGGCTAGTGATGCAGAGAGAAAAAAATCCCAAGGAGACATTTGTCCTTGGGGTAAGCGGAGCTCAAGGATCGGGCAAATCTACCCTTTGTGGCCTGCTCCAGATTATTCTTGAGGCCGGTTTTGACCAACGGACGGCTATTTTATCCATCGATGATTTTTACCTTAGCCAGACTGAGCGCCGCCGTCTGGCGGATCAGGTCCATCCTCTTTTCCGGACCCGGGGGGTGCCAGGCACGCACGATATATCGCTGGCCATGGAAATATTGACATCCCTGAAAGAGGTAAACCAAAGCACCGTGACTTCACTGCCGGTTTTTGATAAGGCAACAGATAATCCTTTACCGCGGGAGAAATGGATCGCCTTTCAAGGAAAACCGGCTATCATTTTATTTGAAGGATGGTGTGTGGGGGCCAGGCCAGAACCTGAACCGCGTCTGGTTAAGCCTATGAATACTCTTGAGGCGGAGGAAGACCGGGAAGGAACGTGGCGCCATTATGTCAATCGGATGCTGGAGAATGAGTATGCACAGTTGTTTGGTTTATTGAATGCCCTGCTCTTCCTGGAAATACCCACCTTCGAGGTGGTTTATAGGCAGCGGCTGGAACAGGAACAACAACTTGCCCAACTATTGCAACAAAGGCAGGGCAGTAAGGAAGATCGGCGCACCATGAGCCCATCAGAACTGCGGCATTTTATTATGCACTTTCAACGGCTGACGGAATACCTGTTAGATGAAATGCCAGGGCGGGCTGATCTCGTTCTGAAAATTGACGATTATCGGCGGTTTCAGAGCGTTAAAATAAGATCCCGTACCTAGCTGGAGTCGCCAATCATTTAATTTAATAATTTCTCTCGAGCTTTCTTCAGAAGGCGGCTTCATGGTAAAGGATTTCCTGGGGCGTTTCTTTTTTTATAAGTTCTCCTCCCATCTGGCCCAGGGATAAACCTACGCTGAGGCCAATCACAAGCAGCAGGGCCGCGTATGGCCAGGACCATCCGTTACTGAAGCATAAGGGGAGAAGAAAAATAATGGCTCCCAAGATGGCGCCAACTATTGCAATCTTATAAGTATAATCGCTAAGAAAATAGCGTAACTCGTCCCACCAAGTAGTTGTCATCGACGTTGAGGAAAACTCTGTAGAAAGGCTTTTTTGCAGGATTTCCAGTCGTTCCTGCTGTTCTTCTTTGGGGATTTCCAATACTTCTTGGGGCGCATATTTTATTACCTTGTTCATATAACGTATTCTTGAGCTTACTCGTTCAGGAGCCTTGGAATGCAAGGCTTGAATTTTTTTTTGTATTACTTGGGAGCGGGACGATTTATCTTTTGCTGCTAAAAATGCTTTCAATTGAGATTCAATCTCATAGGTAGCTACATCCCCAGCATGAGCCCTCATCAGTTCAGCCGGATGTACCAAAAGCATAGGGTTATGTTCTACCTCCTTTGCAGCAATCACATTCCCCACGCTGAGCCCGCCACCAATGGTAAGAGGCGCCCAAATGAGTATATCAATACCCATTTTCCGAAGCTGCTCTAACTCTAGTCTATCTTCTCGAATGGCTCTAAAGACAACAATGAGCAGGCCAAGAAGGGCGCCCAGTGCGATTGCTGTCCAGGAAATTGTACCGCGCCTGCGCTTGGTTTCTTTATTCCAAGATTCAATGCGGGAATTAATTTCTTCTTCAAGGAGAAGCGCCCGTTGAAGCGCTTGCAACTGAGATAAGTCGCATATGATTCGGAGATAAGCTTTTAATTCCTTTACTTTCTGCACGAAACCTTCCCTGTCTTCAGTAGTTTTGACAATGTGTTGCACAATTTGATGAGCTTTTAGAACCAAGGGTTCGCTCATATTTTGCTTGCTGGTGAGAAGATAATTTACCTGACGATAAAAGTCAGGGGGAAAAGTTTTAGTAGAAGCAATGAGCAGGGTAGGAATAAAAATTAATATGACTAATAGGGAAAAATAACGAATCATTCTTTTGAAGAAGCAACTTTACTTTATAAATCCACCTTTGAATAAAGAAAAAACTTATGTTTTTGCAGTACTATATTATAAGTCCTTCTATATATCGCTATAGTCTAATGGTCTAGCGGCGAGAATGGATGATTTCTATATCTGCTGAGAAATCGGATAGAGTCGTAGTCAGGGACCAACAGATCTTTAAACAATGTTCATACCTTAATCCATGAAATAGAGCGCCCACTTGCTATGCAAACGGGCGCTCTATAGTTATACGATTATACCCATCGTCATTAAATAAGGAATGTTATTAACCCGAACAATTAGTAACCTCCCCCGCTACCAGAGCCTGATTGTCCTGGACGTTGCGTGGAACTTCCTCCTTCCATGCCCTTATGTTGGCCCTTGTCCATGCCTTCCATGCCCTTATGTTGGCCCTTGTCCATGCCTTCCATGCCCTTATGTTGGCCCTTGTCCATGCCTTCCATGCCCTTATGTTGGCCCTTGTCCATGCCTTCCATGCCCTTATGTTGGCCCTTGTCCATACCTTGATGCTGCTCCGCGGATAGTGTCGCGCTTGCTAGCATAAGGGATAAAGCAGCGGCGGAAATTAAAAGTAAATTTCTCTTTTTCATGAGTTGACTCCTTATTTTCATCAGTTAGAAATATGCCCTACATAGCTTTCAGTAGTTGGAATTAAGGGATCGTAATTCCCTTAAAAATTCTAAACTTTACTACTCGGTTTTCAAATGCCTCCTTTTTTCTTGGACTCAGGGCGGTTGAACTCAGTCACGAGCATCTTTTTTAAGAATAGTCACTCTAGAAGGATAATTCTATACAGGTAAACCCTTAGTAAGAGGTCTAATACAATCAGACATCATAGGAGTAACTTAATGAAAGAAAGTAACTCCTATGGTTAAGTCATTCCACCTGGGAATAAAGATTAGTAAATACTTTTCCATAAATATCGAGTACAGTGATTAACAAGGCGGCGATAATGGGGCCAACAATAACACCCACCATTCCAAACATAAGAATACCACCCAAAGTAGCTAACAAAATCAGTAAATCGGGCATTTTGGTCTCGCTGCCCACAATTCGCGGACGCAGGATGTTGTCAACCGAGCCTACGATAATTATCCCCCATAACGTCATCCCAATGGCCCAGCCTATCTGATTCGTAGCTAGCAAATAAATTACCGCCGGAATCCAAACAACGGGGGCACCGAGCCCCGGAATCGCGGATAACACGACCGTGATGGTACCCCAAAAAATAGCCCCTTTAATGCCAGCTATCCAGAAGGCGAGCCCTACTAGCGTTCCCTGTAATACCCCAATAATAAGAATACCCTTTAAGGTCGCCTTTGTGACTGAAAGCCCTTTTTCAAGAATATGGGAACGATCTTTTTCAGTAAGGGGAAGGTAACGTATTAAGTTAATAAGCGAATCCGGCCCCCATATAAAAAAGAAAAACATGGCATATAACATAATGAAAAATTTTACGATGAAACCGATCGTGCCTTGGGTGGCCTTAGAAATTCCACTTGCGATAAATGCACCTGCATTACCGGCAAACTCCCCTACTTTAGCTAAAATACGCGTTCTATAAGGCTCAAGCTGATCAGCGAACGGTAGCCACTGTGGAAATTCGTGAAGGGAGGAGACGTTTTGATCAGGGATTTTTTTCTCTATCCAGGGGCCAATAGTATCGCTGACTTGAATCGCTTCAGCAGCCACGGCGCCAAGCAAACCTAGCAACGGCAGACCAATCATTAGAATAGCCAACAGGAGCGTAGTCATTGACGATAGCACCTGCTTGCCATGAAATTTCTTTAAAATCCAAGCATACACAGGATACAGCATGGCAGTGAAAATAATCGCTAAAAGAACAGCAATAATATACTCATGAATCATCACTAAAAAGACTGCTAGAATAGAGATCAGCAGTAACATAATAAAGATTTTTCGGTAACGATTTTGCGCTTCATCATCTAGTTGGGTCATATCTTTTTATCTATCTCAAAAATAGCGTTAAAGGATTAAAACATGGCTTAATAGCTTGTAGACAGACTTCTATCTTTAATATAGCTTAGTCTTTTATTGTCTATCCGGTATTGGATAGCTCAATGGATAGACCTTTTAGGGACTTTGGATCGGAGAGTAAGTAACGCTTCTCCCGAGCGGATAGGCTGTCAAACCCTTGTTCTATTAATTTATAATTTAATGCCTTGAGATAGTACCTTTCTCTCTTGCTTAAAGTGCGTTCAGGTAGGAGATGTAGATGGATAGCGCGGACTTCCGAATCTCCGAATAGCCGCTTTGCTCCTTGGCCGTCAAGGCTAGATTGCGTGGATAGGCTGGCAAGGTTTTCATGCAGCAAGATAAGTACCTGCGGTGGCCAGGTTTCTTCCGGGATCAGGAACAATCCTTTTTCTCGGGCGCGCTGGCCTAAGTAAATGCTGCTTGAATACATGGAAAGAGGGATAGATAGTACTAGCCCTATTAATACGGGCGTGAGCCACCAGAAAAAAACTGGAATATAAAAATAGCTTATTAAGCCTGCTGTAAGACCCAATAACGTCTGTCCCCGGTGGGCAACCCATGCTTCCTTTAAGCCAAGCTTATGCTCATCCCGGCGTTGGGAGGGCCAGCCGATGTTCTGGCGTAACAAGATTGCCGTTACGAATCTGCTTTGGTACAGCATGAGTATGGGGGCAATAAGCGCTGAGAATAAGGTTTCTAGTACTACGCTAAGGCTCGCTTTTCCCATGCCGCCATGGAATACCTGTTCTTGCTTATTCAAAAACAAGAGAACAAGGCTTAAAAGCTTAGGGACAAAGAGCATGGAAAGGGTCACTATCAGCACCGTGGTCATCTCAATAGCGTAGGATTCAGGCCATACGGGAAAGAGACTATTGCTTAAAAAATAGTCGATTTCCTTGTGGCTTTGTATATAAGCCTCAATCGCGGCCACTATTAGGAATAGCAGCCAAAGTGGTGAAGCCAAGTAAGACATAATTCCCATAAGAAGATGAAGGCGGCTAATAGATCGCCAGCCAGGGGAAAAGAGGAGGCAAAGATGTTGCAAGTTACCTTGACACCAGCGGCGATCCCGTTTGGCGTAATCAATCAGGGTGGAGGGAAGTTCCTCATAACTTTCCCTGAGATCAGGCGCAAGCCAAACCTCCCAACCGGCCTTGTGGAGTAGAGCCGCTTCAACAAAATCATGACTGAGGATTTCGCCACCAAAGGGTTCGCGGCCAGAGAGCTTCGGCAAATCGCAATGCTGAACAAACGGCTGAATACGGATGATGGCATTGTGACCCCAATAATTGCTCTGCCCTAATTGCCAAAAAGCAATGCCCGCGTTAAACAAGGGACCATAAAGGCTAGCCCCGAATTGCAGGATACGGGCAAACAAAGATTCGCGATTAACGGGGCGGGGGGGCGCCTGGATTAAAGCGGTCGAAGGATGCGCTTCCATCAGCTCAACCATTTGCACCAAAGTGCGGCCTCCCATAAGGCTATCCGCATCAAGAACAATCATATAACGGTAAGCATCTCCCCACCGTTTGCAAAAATCAGCAATATTGCCACTCTTGCGGCCACTATTTTGTTCCCGATTACGATAGAAAATACGCCCATGAGCGTTTAGCTCTTGGCACATTCGATGCCAATGCCACTCCTCCTCCACCCAGAGATCCGGGTCTTGGGTATCGCTAAGGATGAAAATATCGAATGTTTCCGCTTGGCCCGTTTTGAGCAAGGATTGATAAATTGCTCGCAGCCCCGCGAATACTCTTTGCGGTTCCTCATTATAAATCGGCATGACCAGAGCCGTTTTAGCAAGCGGGCTTGGGGTAGTAGTAGGTTTTTTCTTTAAAGTCCAGGCAGAAATTGAGAGCGGATCATCGCCTTGCCGGAGCAAACTCCAGAAGCCGAGGATCGCAGTCCAAAAAGAAGCGCTGATCCATAGAATTAGAAGCATATATAAGAGAAGGAGCAAGCCTTCCAACAGCGTGATACCGCCTTTTTGAAAAACTCCCGTGAGCAAAAAGAGCGCGCCGAAAGTGGTGATAAGAACCAAGCCATAATAAATTTGTCGCCTAAGGATACGTTTATATTTAGAGATAGCCGGAAAAGTCATGGTTTGCTCCATTGATAGATCCAGGTTTCACTTAGCGTCTCTTCACCGACTTTAAGATAAGCCCGCAAATCTATAGGTTTTTCACTCGCTTCCGATTCTAGTTCAAAACTCAGGCGCCAGTGGTTAGTAAAGGGATTCTTATGTACCACAGGATGCATAATACGCCCCTGAGAAGTACTAATATCAGCCTCTACAGGGGCGTGCTTACTGATAAGTCGAAGAGTCTCGCTGGCAAAATCCACTACGAATTTACGCCGCTTACCGTTCAATACCTCTGCTCCGCCACTACCAATCCGGGTAGTGAGTGCCTTACCTCCTCCAGCAGGCTCGGGCGAGTTATTAGCCAAGAAGTGCAAGCGATACTTAAAAACCCAGTCTTCCGCTTCCCTGATCGGTTGCTGAGGAACCCAAAAAGCAGCGATATTATCATTTTGTTCCGCATCGCTTGGAATCTCGATAAGGTAAATAGCGCCTTCCCCCCACTGCCCCACGCTTTCTACCCAGGCGCTTGGCCGTAACTGGTATTTATTCTCCAGATCTTGATAGTGGCCAAAATGTCGATCGCGCTGCATCAGGCCAAAACCAATAGGATCGGTATCACTAAAAACGCTTACCTGCAGGCGGCGAGGGTTAGTGAGCGGCCGCCAGACCCACTCGCCATTACCCTTACCAATGAGCAGACCATCCGAATCATGGACTTCAGGGCGGACATCATCCACAAAATAATCCGTATTTTCCCCATGAAAAAACATGCTCGTGAGGGGGGCCATACCCAGACGCTCAACTCCATGTCGGAAAAATAAATGGGAGGTAACTTCTAGCGTGGTGGTTATGCCTGGCCGAATAATAAATTGATAGGCCCCAGTCATACCTGGACTATCCAACAGAGCATAGACGGTAAGCTCGCTACTTTGCTTGTTGGGCTTTTGGATCCAAAATTCTTTAAATAGTGGGAATTCTTCCGTTTTTGTTAGGCCCGTATCTACCGCTAAGCCTCTAGCGGAAAGGCCATACACTTGCCCTAAACCAATGGCACGGAAGTAGCTAGCCCCCAAGAAAGCAGCTATTTCGTTCAGCTCCTTATCCTTACGAAGGGGGTAAAATATCCGAAAACCAGCAAAGCCAAGATCGGGGGGAAGTGGTTCAGAGAATGAATGATTTCCAAAATCAAATAGACTGTTCGAGTAGGTAACCGTGTGGGGGATACCTTTTTCAATAATATGAATCGTAACCTGGTCCTTGAACAAAAACCCACGAGGGAAAAACTGCAATTGAAAGGGCAGATCTTGCCCCCGCCAAAGAGTCTGTTTTGGGTTATAACGGATATTATGGTATTGGTCATTGTCAAGGCCAGCCAACGATTCAGGTAGTACGCCTGCTTCCGAGTTTTCGCTATAGGGCTGTGTTGCCTGCTGGCGCGCTATTTTCTCCACTATGGAAAAATCAAAAGGCTTAGTAGAGGGGGTATCCGTTTGTTGAGCGGGTATTAAATTCGGCTCCGCCTTAGCCATCCCTGGGGCTAGGAAAAGAAATAATATTAAAAAATAACCTATTTTTTGTTTCATAGCAAAACATTTACGCTTATTGGTTGTATGATTCATTAGTATAAAAACAGATAAAGCAAACAGAGTTTCCAGGCTTAAAAATGCCTGCTGGCATCATCAGAAGCCAGTAGAAATTAAATGGTTTCAGATACCAGAGTAATAATCGTAAGCTTGTTGAAATCAGCAAGGACGGGGAGCATGTCTACTGATAAACAATCAGGGAATTTAAGGAACGGTCAGTGAAGCTAACGAATGAACAAGCATGACGCCCTTCTTTAATGCGAAGAATGATATTAGAGAGTTACTTCTATACATTCAAGTTTTATTATTTATTACTGGTTCCATATCCAACAAGCCAAATCCATCTAATGCTTTCAGTTCGCTTGATTTTTGCGGTAAAGCTATCAACCAACGCATCCATCAGGTTCAAAAACTGCTCACTACTAAGGGCCTGCGCCTCATACCAAAAAAATCTTAACTGTAAAAGTAGTTTAGTTGTACTATAAGTTTAGTACGCCTCGGTAAACTATAAAAAAAGGAAGGATAAAAATGAAAGCCTATTTATCCCTTATTTCGACTTTAACTGGCTTAAAAAATACTACTGTTGGAGTAATGATGGATCATTCCAGGTCCAACGTTCATAATTACTACCGCCGAGCTAACCATAAGCCTTTTGGGTGCGGTCCCACGAGAAGTTATGGTGGGATTTTGTCCGTAGTCATTGTACTCTTATTGATTGTAATATTAGCAGCAGGTGCAGTATGGACATACCTTGGCCGCCAGGGTGAAGAAGTAAAGGTAACCAACCAGGAAAATAAAGCACTCGCTCCCCAGGCAAGCGCAACTAAATCCGCGGAACCCGAATCTACTGATGAGCTAGCTGCTAATGATAAAAAATATACATTAGCTACTAACGAACAGGAAGCTACGCTAAAAGAGGAAAAGGATGACTTTGCCGCGATTTTAGAGGAATTAAATAGGGAGGAAGAGAAGGCTGAATCTGAAAAACCCGGAGAGTCTTCTCCACAGCTAGCGCGGGATAAGATGCCTGCCCAAACAGTCCCTAAACAGACCGAACCCACCTCGCACGAGGAAAACTCATTTGAACCAGCCCCCAAGAAACCCTATGAGAGAGGGAAAGTCCCGACAGCGGAAGAGCTAGAGAACACGGAATCTTTCCGCTCTCAATCTAGCGAATCTTCTCCCCTTCAAACGGAACAACCCGAACCTTCGGGAATAGGGCAAAAGGGAGAGGAAGCCTCGACAGAGCGTCCTAAATCCATTGGGCTACCCAGCACTCCACCAGAGCAGCCCAAACCTTCAGGGATGGACCAGCGCGGAGAAGAAATTAACTCAAAATCAGTCACTATTCAACGGGGTGATTCTCTTTCATCTCTTGCCGCGAGAGTCTACGGCGATGCGAATAAGTGGCGTGTGATTTACGAGGCAAATCAGGATAAGATCAAAAATCCTGATCAATTATTGGTAGGGACTAAGTTAACTATTCCTGCATCGAAGTAACAAGGAGGCTGCAAAGAGGGAGAAAGCTATAAGTATGACTAATTTATTTATAATTAACTTGAAATATTTAAAAAATAGACTATTATTTTTTAGAAGTCCGTAGTCATCAACTAATTTTTAAACCCATATAAAATGAAGAGGATCATAAAAATGATGAAGATTAAGCTTGTAATCATTGCTCTACTTCTTGCAGGAAGCGCCTGGCTAAGCGGTTGTGAACAGGAGGGCCCGGCTGAGCGTGCGGGTGAGAATATAGACCAAACAATGGAAGATGCGGGTGATCGCATGGAAGACGCTGGGGATCGTATGGAAGATGCTACCGATCGATAAAGTAAAAATTTAAGAACCCTCATCCAGCGTAACATTGCACAGCTTTATGCTGAGAGAGTGAACGAAGATAGATGAGCAAACAGCCTAATGCTACCCGCATTGGGCTGTTTGGCCTAGATCTGCTTATACCTTTCTCCTTCATTTCAGAGTAGGTGAAGTATGCGCAGCGTCGCCCCACAAAATAAGTAGAATTTCCTAGAAATCCTTCCAAAAAATGTAAACAAAGCAACTTATTATAATATCTATACCGACAGCATAGCCCACCTGACACACACTGGCCAATGGTCCGTCAGATTCAAGTCTCAATTTTTACAGATTTACCGGCGTCTCCCCCACCCACACACTCTTTTCATAAATTAACGGATTTTTTCATAACGCCTGCTTTCTTGCTGAATACGAGCAATATCGGCCATAAACTTCTTACAATTAGTTAATTTTTTATTCTTACTCTCTCTTCCACCGCTAAAGATATTTTTAAAGCTTTTGGCGATAGGGGTAGCAAACACCTCGGCAGCCACCTCAAGCACTGAATCTTTGCCACCAATATCAATTCTGGGATTCAATAGATCGCCCTCTGTCACTATTTTAATGGGCGCCCCGGTTAAAGAGAAATCTTTTTCCCTGGCAGTCAACACGTACCTCACTAACTCCTTATCCAGATCCACGAATCCATTACCCACTACATTAGAGTCATCAGTATTGATCAGCAGGGACTTGGTTTCGATACGTCCGGAATTGATATCAAATAATCCCACCAGACAGTTCAATTCCGGCTTTGGATTATCGGCCAGCCAAGAAACGAGCGCTTCAGTCACATCGAGCTGCAGGGCTTCTACCAGCAAACTGCTGATATAGCCGTCCTCAACCAGGAAGTTCAGATCCCCATTCAAGGTGGAAGCCACCCCTTGCGGTGAACTACCACTGGCATGCAAGTTAGCCACCGCATCAAAATTCCCTCCAATGATGTCATCCATATTGAGCTTATTGTCAAGATCGGCTAGCTCTTCAGAGATTTTCTTGAGTCCAAAATGATTAGCGGTTAGTTTAAGGTCGGCTCCTGTTAAATTATTCCTAGATTGATCGATGAGCCCTTTCAGAACAGCCTTTCCTCCTAGCATCCTTATTTTTAATGGATGCAGCGCAAGCTGCCTTTCCTTGATTGCAATATTAAGTTTACCTCCTTGAATAAGCCTATCCCAATCACCGCCGACATATTTATCCACTTTTATACGTAGGTAAAGTTCAAGCCTTGCTGGGATAAAAGGCTCGATAGGATCATCATCGAAGAGCTTTTTCTTCTCGCTTTGCTTTTCTTGCGCCTTAACATCAATATCCGTGACTTCTTCTTTTAACTCGGCCGCGCCTTTTTTAGCCACGGGCCTGAAATCTGGGCTTGCCAGCACCGGGAATAGCAGATTTCCTCTAACAAGCGTTCGTTTTTCATTTAAGTCTATCTTCAACTTCCCTCTCATTTGACTCTGACCATAATTAATCGTCAGCTGAGTCAGATTTAACCATCTATCCTCTATATTTGCATCAATAGTGCCAGAACCGTCATAAGCATGAAAAGTTCTGGTTTCTAAACCGGCTAGCTTGGCTAACCGCGATAATGTTTCCCCGGTCCCCTTTACCCGCACTTTACCCTTTACTCTCTTAGGATGGCCGGAAATATCGCCAGTAGCATAAAGTGCTATCGTGTCGATATGACCTGTCAGCACGAGAAGTTTATCTACCTTTTTTTCATTGCTTGCTTTTTGATCAATTTGAAAACTAACTGGAATAGTATCAATCCTCCCATGGAAGGAGACTTTTCTTTGGGGGGAATAAAAATCTCGCAACCGAATGTTTTCCATCCGCAAGGTATGGGTTTCTTTTTTTGCTTTGTTATGGTAAGCCACCGTAAAATTACTTAGCTTAAAACTTCTGATCTTCTCTACTGCAAAATAACCCGGAGGCTTTTTCTCTTGCGGTAAGAAAGTATTCCAATTAGTTTTGTTCTTTTGCTCAGCCAAAAACACTTGACCATCCCTGATTTCCCCATCTAGGAGGTTGATTTTTCCCAGTATTAACGGCAAAAGTTCAAACTGGAAAAAAACTTTACTGATAGTCGCCATATTGGGCTTATCCGCCCATTCCGCGTTTTCTAGCCTTATTCCTTTTATTGTAATGCTAGGTTGCAATGTCAATAAATCTAACTTGAGATCACCCGCTATCACCAATTCTCTGCCATACGCTTGTTCTACGTAGCTGGAAGCCCATTTTTTAACCCTATTCTCATCAAGCACTATTATCGCCACTATTATTACTAACAGCAGGACTGCAATGATAAGGGCTAATAGGACACATAATTTTTTTAGCATGAATTCGCTTAATTTAAAAAAGGCAGATTATTGGAATAAAATGTTAACGTTTGTAATCACTACTTGCGCTTATTTTCCCCCATTCTCTTTCTAATTAGATAGGATGGGGCGGAGAACGAACTACTCATGAGTGTAGATGCTTATTCTTATCCATCCACCACAAAAAAAGGTGAATTTTAATAAAGTCCAAAACAGTTTAATGTAGGGGTATGTCCTTATAGAACAGCTCTCTTACAGAGCATAAAATAATTAATACTACTAGTGTTTTGACCTCCTCTCTTCAGCCTGGCTACTCGCCAGGCTTTTTTTTATCCGTCCTATTTATCTGATCTGCATTCTAATGGCTTTTTAACCTCTATGGGGGCGTTGGCTGCTTAGAGAGCATAGAGATAGGATAATAAATCCTCTTTCTCCTGAGAAGTCAGATCCAACTGCAAAACTAAATTAAAGAATTCTACGGTGTCAGCTAAAGTTAAGAGTCGGCCATCGGCGAGATAAGGAGGAGAATCCTTGATGCCCCGTAGGGTAAAGGTTTTAATCGGACCATTAGCTACATTATATTGATGGTTGATTTTTTCTGGCTCATAGAAGCGCTCTAGGTGGAGATCATGCATTTGATGATCTAAAAAGGCTGGCGGTATATGACAAACGCTGCACTTACCTTTACCAAAAAAGAGCTTCTCGCCGCGCTGCTCTTTCTCGGACGCCGTTGCGGGTATCAAGCGACCCGTTGCGTCTAATTTGGGCGCTGGCGGAAAATCAAACATATTTTGCATCTGGGCCATCATTGCCACTTGCTCGGTACGATTAGGCAGATGAACCCCTTTTTTAGCTGCAATCACATGATCGCCATCAAAGTAGGCGGTCCGCTGCTCGAATTGGGAAAAATCCTCCACCGAGCGCAGGGAACGCTTGGAGCCATGGATCTGCTGATTGTACATACCTCGTAGACTTACCGTGTCCAGCCGAAACCTATTCTCTTGAGGACGGGTATCCGGGTTGAGATGGAAAGCGGCATTGGTGTGTCCATTGACATGGCAATCGAGACAGGTAACCCCTAAGGTGGGCTCCTTAACTTTTCTATCCTCAGTCTGGTTAAACTCCTGCTGGGGAAAGGGAGTGAGTAGTAACCGTAAGCCTTCCATTTGAACAGGCGTAATGATTCCATTCAGAAGCCGATAGTAATTCTTGATGGTGAGCACCTCGCCCCGCGAAACATCTCCTAGTTCCGGATGAGTCGTTAAATAGACAGGCGGAGGAAACTCAGGTAAGAAGTGCTCTGGTAGATCAAACTCTACATCGAAGCGAGAAAGATCCCGACCCTCCGCTTTTTGGATAGCCTCGATTTGGTTGGGGGGGTAAACTTGGCCGCCTATATTATGTTTAGGATGAGGAAGGGGCCGAAAGCCTTGGGGGAATAGATCCCGCTGCTTAATTTCCTCGGCAGTCATTGCAGCAAGCTGCTCCCAGGTGGTTCCCTCCGGCAGCTTTACCCGAACTCCCTCCTGCACGGGTTTCCCCGCCGACATAGTGATCGTCTTGGAAGGCTGGTCCTGAAGCTCATAACGCTGCTCCAAAAGGGTTTTCTGATGCTTCGTGACGTTAGGTTTAGCGGCAATATCCTGTTGCTTCACTTCATCAAAAGTTTTTTTTATCGCAACTGGTTTATAGCTCGTTGCTTGCTCATCCGCCAATAGAATTCCGCTACCGCCAACCAACGCCAAACCCATACTGATTGCTATCCACCAGCTTTTGAAAAAATACCTTTTTCTTTCCATGTCTGTTCCTCTAAAATAGTTCTTAAGTAAATATTAATGATTATTTGAATAATAGCTAACGATAAGAAACAGTCTAGGAAATTTTTAAAAACGTTAAGCCTCAGAACAGAAGGTTTTAGAAATTGAATGAATCCCTACAAAAGCGAAAAAAGAGGTTAACAATAACCCCCCACGACAGCCCCACATAGGACCGCCGCAAAAAGCTTTCAAGGCGGGGTAATTGTCTTTTGCGGTAGAGAATAGAAAATATAATTCCTAGCGATCCTAGTTAGGATCGCTAGGAGGTTTTTTTAAGGCAACTAATCGTCCCGTTCTGTTACATCAACATGGTCCGCAATAAGAAACGCATCCACGTCTTCTATCTCGGTTCTAATTTCTTCATCCAGAACCCAATCGTATTCACGCTCAACGTCCACAAACTTCACCGCGCGAACCGTTCCGGTAACGGTAACCTCGTCGTCTTCCTGAACATTAAGATTGCCTTTTGGCATCACAACCACTATCTCATCGTTAAAAAGCCCGCCGCTTTCGAGGATAAAGGCTTTCTTATCAATCCTTTCTTCTACTTCTCCGGAAACGGTAACTTTCTGGCCATCGTAACGTTCTATATTATCTAGCAGTTTTTCTACATCTTCTACTGTCTGGGCTTGGCCACCTGCTTGCTGCCCATCCATCCGAGAGGATTGGTCGGCACCTGAAGAAGGCGGGACAGTTGTCTGCGCGCTACCCAGGGCAGGCAGAGACATAAGCGCAGCGCTAGCCATGGCGGCTATAAACGTTTTTGTGACGGTGTCTATGTTTAGTTGCTGTAAAAATTTCATCATTTTTACCTCTTTATAATAGGAAATCAGAATCGTTATAAATAAAAAATTTATGGATAGCCGCTACCAATGATCATTAAGATTTTATAGAAAGACTTAAAAATAATGAATAGCTTATAGGCATTAGGAAACGCAACCCTGGCGATCCTAGATGGGATCGCCAGGAGGTTTTATTTCAAGGTAACTAATCGTCCTGTTCTGTTATATCTACATGGTCTGCAATAAGAAATGCTTTTGTATCTTCTATCTCATCTTTAATTTCTTCGTTAACTACCCACTGATATTCATTTTCAATGTCAGCAAATTTGGCCGAACGAACTGTTCCGGTAACCGTAACCTCATCGTCTTCCTGAACGTTTAGATTGCCTTTCGGCACTATTACGACTATTTCATCATTGAATATCCCGCCACTTTCAAGGATAAAGGCTTTCTTATCAATCCTTTCTTCCACTTCCCCGGAAACGGTAACTTTCTGGCCATCGTAACGTTCTATATTTTTCAGGAGCTTTTTCACATCTTCTACCGTCTGGGCTTGGCCACTTGCTTGCTGCCCACCCATCCGAGAGGATTGGTCGGCACCTGGAGAAGGCGGGACAGCTGTCTGAGCTATACCCAGGGCAGGCAGGGACATAAGCGCAGCGCTAGCCATGGCGGCTATAGTCATTTTTGGGAGAGTGCCCATCCTTTCTTTCCAGAAAATCTTTTTCATACTTATCTCCTTTACTTAACATATAAAATTTAGTTTGGGAAATGTTCTCTATACCATAGGTAACTAAAAACAGAACTCTTTCTATCAAAATCTTTTAACACATAACTATAGAACGTTTTCTAGAATTGTCTAGCATAAATAATATTTAAAAATAGAATCGTTTTCTTATGGATGCTGAGCGTGCATATAACTTGAAATTATTACATCACCAAGAAAATTTTTACATAAATAAAAATGTAGTTGCTTGCTAACTAAAATAAAAAAAGCGAGCTAAATCAAGAAAAATAGGCCCTAGTCATCATTTTATTTTGCTTAGACGAGGGCCTAATATTATCGGTATATTTTTTGCTACAAATATCAGGGCACGCTATAGATATGAAATAAATCATTAACCTTTGGAGGAAACCATGAATACACCTATAACTACTCCCCCCGGCAGCGAACAACCCCGAGTCATTGGAGGCGAAGACAATACTAGCGGACCGGGTCCCTATCTCATGACCGCCAATTCTCTGGAAAATAATGAAGTGTACAATCTGGAAGGAGAAGAGTTAGGTAAAATCAAGGACATCATGATAGATGTACCTAAAGGCCGGATAGCCTATGCGGTTTTATCCTTTGGGGGGATTCTCGGCATGGGAGATAAATTATTTGCCGTACCGTGGAATGCCTTAACCTTGGACGCGAATGAAAAGTGTTTTGTATTAAGAGTTAATAAAGAAGTCCTTGAGAACGACCCCGGATTTGATAAAGATAATTGGCCATCAATGGCTGATCAACGGTGGGCTAGCGATGTCCATAGCCGTTATGGAACTCGTCCCTATTGGGAAGGTTATACGCCCTAGGGTTATTAGTCTATTAAACGTGTTCGCCAGGGACGGCAAGCACGAAAAAACTTTGGGGTGTTCCTCACAACCTTGGAAAGGAACAGTGCATTTCCCTGTATTTCTCCAAATAAGTAGGACTTCTTTTTTATTTTTACTAAATCCATCTATCCCTCTCTGTCGTTCTCTTTTCATCAAGGTTCTAAGAGGATGCATCACTGCACCCTGAATGGAATCCGGATTTCGCCAAAAAATTGATTGCTCTGGGCGCTGCTCAAATCGGCCCGGAAGGTCACCCGTGACAAGTCATCCGAGACGCGTTCAAAATAAAGATAGCCTTCAATGTGGCCGCCAGCCTCTAGTACGCCTTCTGGTAGTGCCCGCTTAAACATTTCTTGAGTTGGCAATGGTAGATTTATCCAGTAAGCATTGTAAGTATCATAGTAGAATGGATCGTAGGCAAATGTGCCGCGATAAGCCGCCATAGTAGGATAGATCTCGGCGTAGAACGGGGCAACTGTGAAAGCATGGTATACGAAATGGGGTTCAGTTATTGCCGTGTAGCCAGGGTTGACGACAGGCTCCGGAATAGATCCCACGATTTGATACAGGGGCAAGGCAGCGTAGCGCATGCCGTCATCGGCGATGAGGGCGAAGTCATTGTAACGCAAGCGCAGTGCCGTCTCGCTTTGGTTATCGATGAGTACCCGTACCGGCGTCACTTCATTTTGAATGGGTTGGGGTCCGGGCCATGGGCCCGCTTGCACGATTACCTGAACCCCTTTCACCCGGCTAACAGCAGCGTCCTCTAAGCGCGTCACTTCATTCGCCGTGGAGGCTGGCTTTAAGTTAGCTGCCGGCGGTGTACAGCTGGCAACGAATAGTATAAGAGGAATAAACGTAGTGAGCATCCTATTGGATTGTCTCATAACGGCTTTCTCCTATATATCTGCCGACCGGCCACTACTATAAAAATGATCGCTGGCTTGAGCGCATATTTAAATACATACAAGAAGGAACTCATCTTTTTTTACCCTTCAGCTTGTAGCTTTAAATTAATCTTATATACCCAAAGAGAAATTTTCCAAAGCTCTAATCAAAATTTTGGCTTACCAACCTCTATAGTTCCTTTCCATACCAGGTGTTCTAAACTAATTACTTAAAACTTAGGAAGAGGAATGCCGTGAATGATGGGCGTTCTCCCGACGAGAGTTTTAGGCAGTTAGTCATCCCCGATTCTCTGGGGTTTAGCCAGTAAAGCCATTTCTATCGCCGAAACCTAGTATAGCTAGTGGCCCTAAAGGAGAGGGCTTATGGAGCCAACGAATTTTCCGGTGAATTTTTTTATACGCCGCCTATTAATCGCCGTAGGGATCGGGGTAGCCGTCTTTATTCTTTTGTTCTTGCTTGGGCATCTAGCTCATCTATTGCTGCTGGTGTTTGCGGGCATCTTGGTAGGGGTATTTTTGCGTGGCGTCGCAAACTGGCTGAGCAATCATGTGCCTCTTTCCGTGGGTTGGTCGCTTACGCTGGTGATTTTCCTTGTGTTTTATTTGGCAATCATGGGCAGTTTGCTGCTAGGACCCACGATCGCCAATAATTTCAGCGAACTCAATCAAATTATTCCGCAAGCCTTGGCCCGTCTCCAAACGTTTTTAAAAGGACACGATATCATCGAGCAGTTATTGGAGAACTTTCTTCAGCAGGATAAAGCGACTCTCCTTGCCCAAAATATGTTTTCTCGAATAGCGGGGGTTTTCTCCAGCCTAATGGGCTTGGTGGTGGGACTTCTCATTATCTTTGCTAATGGTTTCTATTTTAGCGTGGAGCCCCAGGTTTATATAAATGGCGTCCTGCATTTATTCCCCAAGCATAGACGCAAACGCGCTAGCTTAGTTTTAAGCGAACTAGGGCATGTGTTGCGTTGGTGGCTCGTAGGAAGAATAGCCTCGATGACGGTGATAGGCATTTTGACCTGGGGAGGACTACTATTATTGGATATTCCTTCCGCGGCCGCCTTGGCTTTTTTAGCAGCGGTTTTATCGTTTGTGCCTAACATTGGCCCGCTGCTGTCAGTGGTGCCTGCCGCATTAGTGGGCTGGCTGCAAGGGCCCATGAGCGTGCTGTATGTAATCCTACTCTATACTATTATCCAAACCCTTGAGAGCTATGTGATCACACCCTTAATCCAGCGGCAAGTCATTATGCTCCCGCCCGCGCTTATTTTGACGGCACAGTTAGCCATGGGAATGGCTTTTGGCATCCTTGGCGTATTGCTAGCCACACCCTTTGCCGTTGTAATACTGGTGCTGATACAAATGCTTTATATAGAAGATATATTAGAAGAGTCGGTAAATTTGCCTTAGGGGAAAAAGGCGTCGGATTGAGATGGATAATTTTTAAAAATTTATGCGCTTCTAAAAATCATGAACTATACTTTTATTTCGTAATAATGACATACAAGAGGTGAAAAAATGTTTGGCTGGGCAGTAACTTTTTTGATTATTGCGCTCGTGGCGGCTCTTCTGGGTTTCACGGGCATAGCGGGGATGGCCACGGAGATCGCATGGATTTTATTTGTGGTGGGAATAATTTTATTTGTCGTCTTCTTAATTTTAGGGCGGCGACGACCTCCTTTGTAGGTTGAAATATACTTTTATGCCGTAAAATAGAAATAGATAAGGAGAAAAAAATGTTTGGCTGGGCAGTAACTTTTTTAATTATTGCGCTCATAGCAGCTATCTTTGGCTTCACAGGATTAGCGGGGGTGGCTACCCATATCGCATGGATTTTATTTGTGGTGGGAATTATTTTATTCGTGGTCTTCTTACTTTTAGGGCGACGAGCGCCTCCCCTCTAATATTAAGGAGTGTGCTTCACCGGACCGATGGACAGGGAGGTCTTCGGTGTTTGGGGGTTGACCATTTCAGCGATGGGATCAACAAAGGTTATCACCCACCCAAGTGATTATTTATCCCATTACCTCCAGCAATGCCAATAACGGTCCAGGCCAAATTCCTAAACCGAGGATGCCTGCTAAACAGCTACTATACAGCGCAAGGTAATCTTTTTTCATCGGCATGGAATACACCTGAACAGGAGAGTAAAGGTATACCTCGGCGATAATCTTGACATAATAATACAGCGCCAGCGTCATATTAATCACCGCGATGACGGCAAGCCCTATCATCTCCCCCTCAAGCACTGCTGCTAGCAAAAAAACTTTGCCGGCAAACCCGGCCAGGGGTGGGATGCCCGCCAGCGACAATAGGCATAGAGCCAAAACTCCAGCAGTCCCCGGCGCATGCTGACTTAAGCCCCGGAGCGCTTCGTAGGAGTCGCTGCCTGTCGCCCGTTCCAAATGAGCCCCCACCGCAAAGGCGCCCAAGGTCATAAATAAATAACCAGCGAGGTAATAACCAATAGCCGCCAAGGCGCCCGTTTCCCGTTCGGCCACGGCCACCGTCATGAGAAGATAACCTGCGTGGGCGATGCTCGACCAGGCGAGCAAGCGCTTTAGATGGTTTTGCCGCAGGGCGATCAGATTGCCCAGCGTCATGGTTACGGCGGCGCCTATCGCGAGCCAGAGGGGCCATCCGGCCATTTCACCGAGCATTCCTTCCAGCATAAAGCGCAGCAGGGCCGCCATGCCGGCCGCTTTGGGCACCACGGCGAGAAAACCCGCCACCGGCGCCGTCGCTCCGGCAAATACATCCGGCGCCCACACATGAAAGGGCGCCAGCGTGATCTCGAAGCCATAGCCCACCAGGATTAAGATCAGGGCCAGGGTTACCCACAGCCCATCTGCGTCCCGCAAGCCGCTGCCAATCGTCTGTAAATTCAGGCTACCCGTTAAACCATACAAGAAAGTCAGCCCGTAGGCCATAATGGCTAAAGCGACCCCCGCGTAAATAAAATATTTAAGAGCGGCTTCCAGAGCGGGTCGGTGGCAGCGTTCAAGGGCGACCAGCACATAGCTGGCCATGCTCATCATCTGAAAGAAAAGTACGATTAGGCCCAGATCCCGGCTAGAAGCCAGCCCCACGGCCCCCAGGGTGGCGAACATCACCGCGACCGCCGCCGGGGCCTGTTGGGAGCGGCCGCGGAAATATATCATCAGCAACGCCACAGTCATAAGGCTGCTTAGCTCAATAATTAGCTTAAAAACATGGGCAAAACCATCCAGGGCGTAACTGCCATGGAAAGCCATCACCGGCTGCCAGGAAAGCATTCTGGCGGTCGCCACCAGGCAGGCAAGCATTCCCAGCAGGGCCATTAGCCCTGGCAGCACCCGCCATTGACCCCGTACCCAGCCCGCTAGGGGGACCAGTACTAGACACAGGCCTCCCAGGATAAGTTCGGGGATGAGCGCCCACAGTTTCATCCTGCCGCCAGGCCCCGCGTGGTTTCCCGAATGATGCCCAACAGCCAACTTGGCAATATCCCTAGCAGCAGGGATAAAATCGTTAAGCTCCCCAGGATCGCCAGCTTTCGTCCTTCCGGCTCCCGCATCGCCGCCGCCTGCGCGTGGGGCTCGCCCCAGAGCACCGAGATCACGATACGCAGATATAAACCCGTGGTGATCACTAACGCCGCCAGGGTCACCCCGGCGACCCCGAAATTCCAGGAAACGGCCGCTCCCAGTAGTTGAAATTCCCCAATAAATCCCGAAAGTCCAGGCAACCCTAACGAGCCGAACACCAGCACCCCAGTTAGCAAGGAAAAGACCGTTGCCTGGCGGGATAAGCCACTCAGCCGGCCCATCTCCCGCGTCCCCGTTTGATCTTGAATCACGCCAACGGCGAAAAACATCCCTCCCGTCAGCAGGCCATGGCTAATGATCTGGTAAATGCCGCCATTTAGGGCCAATGCCTGCACGCTTGCAGTGGGCGCCAACACGGCCAGCGCCGCTGCCAGCATGATATACCCCATATGATTGATGGAGGTGTAGGCAATGAGGCGCTTTAGATCCTGCTGGGCCAGCGCGGCCAGTGCCCCGTAAACAAGGGAAATCAAGGCCAGCGCCAGCAACAGCCAAGCGTACTCCAACATTACCCGCGGCATAGTGGGCAGCATAATGGCGAGCAGGCCATACGCGCCCATCTTAAGTTGAATGCCAGCGAGCATCACGCTGCCTTCGGTGGGCGCTTCCACATGGGCATCGGGCAACCAGTTATGGAGGGGCACGGTAGGCAGTTTCACGCCAAAGCCAAGGAGCATTCCCAGCATGATCCAGCCGCCAGCCGTGCTCCCTTGGGCCAGGGGCTGGGCCTCGATGATGGTGGGCAACGAAAAAGTATGGGGCTCCATCAACAGATATAGCGCCAGAAAGCTTAGCAAAATCGCCAGACTAGCGGCCCGGGTATAGAGAAAAAATTTCATGGCGGCGTAGCGGCGATCCTCATGACCCCAGAGGCCGATAATGAAATACATGGGCACCAAGCCCACTTCAAAGAAAAGATAAAATAGCAGTAAGTCTTGAGCGGCGAAGACCCCCAACAGGCCGGTGGCCATGAGCAGAAAGAGCGCGGCGTGGCCCTTGGGGCGATCGTCATTCCGCAGCACATAGACCATCACCGTAACCAGCAACCACGCCGTCAGTAAAATCAGCGCCAGCGAAAAACCATTGACGCCCACATCGTAGGCCGCATTGACAGGCGGAATCCAAGGCAAGGTGGCGCGCCACTGCAATCCCGGCCGGGCGGCATCGAACCCGGTCAATAAACCTAAGGCGGCGGTAAAGGCCAGCAAGGCGCCCGCCAAAGCGACCCACCGAATCAGAAAAGGGCGTGAACGGGGCAGGATTAACACCACCAAGGCCGTGGCTAAGGGCAAAAAAATAGTCAAGCTCAACATGAATTGAGATACCTTGCCATAAATTACGCCGCGCGGGGACTACCGACTTTAGGCGGCAGAGGAAGCGCGGCCCTCCGTAAGGTTGTTTGCAGTATATGTCTGCCGGATGTATAATTACCGGCATGACTCGTTACGCCAAAAATGCCGGCGCAGTGTTTGCGCTCAAATATCACCTGGTTTGGTGCCCCAAATACCGTCGCAGTGTATTGGTTGATGGCGTCGCCAAGCGGCTGGGCCAGTTGATTCGAGAAGTCGCAAGTGAGTTTGAAATGACCGTGCATGCGATGGAGATCATGCCAGATCAGGTGCATCTGTTCGTTGAGTCTGATCCACGCTGGTGCGTTGCCGAGATAGTTAATCGTTTTAAAGGGCGAAGCAGCCGCGTCTTGCGTTCCGAATTTCCGGTTTTGCGCAGCCGCTTGCCGACCCTGTGGAGCCGCAGTTACTACGCGGGCACGGTAGGCCGCGTGTCCGAGGCGACCGTGCGCCGTTATATTGAGAACCAGGTCGGCAAGTAGATGATCAAGGCGTTTAAATACCGTCTTTATCCAAACGCCCATCAAGCGCGCGAGCTTGAAATCATGCTCGAAACGCATCGACGTTTGTATAACGAATGCCTGGCTCAACGAAAAGAGCGCTTTGAGACCGCCCAAGAAAGCGTGAAGTACACGCAGCAATCGGCTTGGTTTAAATCCGCTCGCGGCGCTAACGATTGGTACGCTCTGCTTAATTTCTCCTCTGCCCAGGCCACGATGAGACGCCTGGATAAAGCCTTCCAAGCGTTCTTCCGGCGCATTAAGGCCGGTGGAAAGCCCGGTTATCCGCGCTTCAAGGCCCGGGGCCGCTTCGATAGCTGGACATACCCAGCGCACGGCGACGGCGCATGGTTGCTCAATGGCAAGCTGCGCCTTCAGCACCTTGGTGTGGTTAAGGTGCGCCAGCATCGCCCTGTAGAGGGTACGGTCAAAACCGTGCAGCTCAAGAATGAAGCCGGGAAATGGTTCGTCGTTGCCAGTTGCGATGTTGGCGCTGCGCCACCGCCGCGAGCCAGTGAGACGGCTGTCGGCATTGATGTCGGATTGGAATACTTCCTGTCCACCGATCAAGGCGAACACGTTGATAACCCGCGTTATCAAAAAGAAGCGTTGCGCCAGTTGCGGGTTGCTGGGCGTGCTGTTTCGCGCAAGAAAAAAGGCAGCCGGAACCGACGCAAAGCGGTTGCCAGATTGCGTGCTGTACATGCGCACGTAGCCAACAAAAGGCGGGACCACCACAAAGTGGCCCGCGATTTGGTGAGTCGATACGCCTTCATCGCGGCGGAAAGCCTGACCGTGAGAAACATAGTCAGAAATCGCCGGTTGAGTCGGTCGATTTCGGATGCTGGCTGGCGCCAGTTTCTGAACATACTCCGCGCCAAGGCTAAAAGCGCCGGGTCGGTGTTGGTTGAAGTTCCTCCGCAGGGCACGTCGCAAGCGTGTTCCGGGTGCGGCGCAATGGTGCGCAAAGCGCTGTCCGTGCGCATGCACCAGTGCCTGGAGTGCGGCCTGATCCTGCAAAGAGATGTCAACGCCGCCAGTAATATCCTGGCCCGTGGCCCGGCTCGGATGGAGCCTGTGCAGCTTAACGTGGCGCAATAGCGCGTGCGTGCCACAAGAAGCCGTCTGCTTTAGCTGACGGTGCATCACTTAGTCATTCCCCGCCAGCAATAGCCCAACCGCGACAATCCCGACGCCTATCAGAAAGATGAAAGCGAACACGCTCAAAGTATAAAGATAAAGCTTGCCGCTCTGGGAGGAGCGCAGCTTCTGCCCACCCCATTGAAAAAAGCCCGCCAAGCGGTCATGACCCGCACCCCATATTGCTGACTCAAAGCGTGCCGCTGCCTCGCCAGCCGCCATAGCTGTGTCCCTGCTAGCGCGGGCAGCCCCATTGAAAAAGCTTTCGTAAAGCAGAACGCCCTTGGCTAGCAACAACGCCCCGGTAGCAAAAAACCGCCCTGACCTATCAACATGCCGTTCCAACCTAGCCAGTGTCACCGCCCCTGCTATGGCAGTGCGGGCTGTCACAGCGACCAGGCCATAAATGATAACAGCCAGTCTGCTAGGCCAGCGGCCAAGGGCGGGCGCCGGCCCCCGCTGGTAAACCCGCCCCGCGCCTAGTCCTAAGCCGATGAGGCTTGCCAGAACAGCGCCCTGGGACCAGGCACCACTTAAGGCCGCACTACTAGCCGCAAAAGGCAGCATGGCCTCGATGGGAGTTTTAATCAGCGCCCCGAGCCCGGCGGCAGCCAGGGCCAAACCCAGGGCAGGCCCAACCAGCGCTACGGATTCGCGCGAGTTTGCCGGCGTGGCCGTCCGCGGCGTAACCCCAAAAGTAGCCATGGTAGCCCGGCCTATATAGATTCCAGCCAGTAAAGTCAACACCAGCATGATGATTCCCCAGGCGGCATGGACGGAGATGGCCTGCCTTAATAGATGCTCCCCGCTCCAATAGCCCGACAACAGCGGAAAACCCGCCAGCGCGAGGGCAGAGGCAAGGAAGGCGCCCGCCGTCCACGGCAAGCGCTTTCCCAGCCCGCCAAGCCGGCGCAGATCCCGGGTGCCCGTGGCCCGCTCCAGCGCGCCGGCGCTAAGAAAAAGCGCTGATTTAAAAGTAGCGTGGACGGTCAAATGAAAAGCCGCCGCCAGCGGCCCCCCCAGCCCTAGCGCGAGCATCATCTCCCCCAGTTGGGAAACGGTGGACCAAGCAAGAAGGCGCTTTAGATCGTATTGGGCGGTAGCCACCAAGGCGGCGATCAAAGCGGTGAAGGCGCCAACCCCCAACACCACTGCTAAGGCCAAGGGCGTATGTTCAAACAAGGGAAACAGCCGCAGCACCAGAAATACTCCCGCGGCGGCCATGGTGGCTGAGTGAATCAGGGCCGATACCGGCGTTGGCCCCGCCATCGCTTCCGGAAGCCAAGCGGTCAAGGGCAATTGGGCGCTTTTTCCCATAGCTGCAAGGAAAAACAGCAGGGCCAGCCCATTGAGCGTCCCGGTGGTAAAAACGCCATTTTCCACCTGCGCAAAAAAAAGCGGCAATTGGGTCGTGCCGGTGATTGTCAGGACCCAAAGCCAGCCGAGCAGCAGGCCCATATCCGCGAGCCGGGTCATGAGCAGCGCCTTAATGGCCGCTTGCCGGGCCTTGGTCTGGCCATGGCGCTGGCCAATTAAAGCAAACGAGGCCAGCCCTACCCCTTCCCAAGCGATAAATAGCAGTAGCAACGACTGGCTCAGCACCAGGAGCAGCATCATCCCTACAAAAAAGCTCAGCCAGGCGAAAAATCGTTGGCGGCCCCCTTCATCAGCCATGTAGGACACGGAATAAACGGCCACGGGCAGCGCAATCCAGGCGACTAGCGTAGCCATCCACCAGCCCAGGCTATCGGCCGCCAGGCTTAGCGTCAGCGCAAAGCGGCCTACCGTGAACCAGGTCAGTGTCATCTCAGTGTCGGTGCCGGACAAGGGCAGCATCGCCAAGGCGGCGATAAAAATCCCCCCGAGCGCAAGTCCGCCCCCCCGGTCTGGCAGCCAGCGCCCGCCAAGGGCAATCAGCGCCGCCATGAATAGGGGAGCAAAGGGCGCTAGCAGCAACAATGCCGTCATCCTTTCAGCGCTTTATATTTATCCACTTGTACGGTTTGATGGCGGCGATAGAGCAACATCATGATGGCCAAGCCGATGGCCATTTCAATGGCGCCAATGGTCACAATGATAATCACGAAAATTTGGCCGGAGTAATCCTGGGGAGCGGTGAAACGCCAAAACGCCACCAGATTTAATCCTGTGGCATTCAGCAATAGTTCAATTCCCATGAGCACCATCACCGCGGTACGCTGGGCGATGATGGCATAGAGTCCAATGGCGAACAGCACCGCCGCTACCAGTAAAAAAGCAGTTAAGGGAATCGCAATCATGGGGTCATCTTTTCTCCCATATACATACGGATAAGCGCAACAAAAATTTTATTTTTCCGTCTCCTGGTCGGGTTCGGCCGTCTCAAAGGGAGAATCAGTTTTAATGGGAGCAGGAGGCGCGTCTACCGCAGCCTGGAGGTCCTCCCTCTGGGTCGGGTCAGGATGCTTGCCAGGGCGTTGCAGCATAACAGCGCCAAAAATACCCAGCAGAATTAATAAACCCGCCCCTTCAAAGGCAAGCATGTATTTATCCATGAGCAAGTGACCAATCCGCCGGGGCGAGTCTTGGTCCGGCATTTGCCTGACTACCGCCCAGTGGGGTCGCCATAGTAAAAGCGCAATCAGTAAAGCGCCGATGCCCACGGACAGCAGGGCGGCCGCGCGCTTAACGGGGGTAAACATGGACATATCATCATTGCCGTGGTTTCCTTCCTTCTCCCCTTCTTCCTCGTGGTTGCCCTTATCGGGGGAAGAATCATCCTTATTTCCATCCGCTTTGGATTGAGGGGAGCGGGCCAAGCCCAGGCTAAAGAACCACTCGGGGCCCCGAAGCCGCATGTGAGTGCTCATCATCGCGCCGCCGGGATCGCCGCTGAACAGCAGCATGAACAAAATCATCACCAACATACCGCCGATGTACATCATGATTTGCAATAGGGCTAGCAAGTCAGCAAGCAGCAAAATAAATAAGCCCGCCACCCCTATGAAAGAGGCCATCAGAAAAATACCGCTGCGAAACATGCTCATGGTGGTGGCCATGCCCAAGGCTCCGGCGATGCTGATAAAAGCAAAGATCCCAAACGTAATCCATTGCAGAACCGGACTCACTTCCATTTAGTAGTCTGCGCCTGGAGAAAAGGGTTCTTGACCGACGCCTAGCAGGATTAATCCGCCCACGATGAGCACATTAAGCAAGCCCACCGGGATAAGAATTTTCCATGACAGCATGAGTATCTCAGCCGTGCTTAGCAGCCGCGCCTGACGGCCCAACCAAACCATAAGGGCCATGAGCCCCACGGTCTTGATGACCATCCAAACCGGCCCCGGCAAAAGCGGGCCGCTATAGCCCCCCAGAAAAATAACCGCCCCCATGGCGGCGACCACAAACAGCACCCCCGACAGGGCCAGCCGCCAGAGCAAACCTTTCCAGCCGCCAAACACCCCGAGCACGCCCCGGTTGAGGAGCTCGGCGAAAGGCTCCAGAAAAGGCGCCCGATACGTTTGTATCAAGCCGGTGGCCACATAAAGGGCAAAACCAAGGGGCTGGGGAATGAGGTACCAGAGTTGAGCGTTGGCCTGCGCCTCAACAATATTCACCGTCGATAAGGAGCGGGCCATCATAATCGGCCCGATAATCGCCAACCCGAGCGGGATTACATAGGCAATCAATTGGGCGATAGTCCGGTAACAGGCTTCCACGCTAGCGGGCGTATTGGCGCCCCATCCCCCCAGCGCGATGCCGAGCACCACAAAGTCCACCACTACAATGAAATAAAAAAGCCCGATATTGACATCATTGCCTACTAGGGAAGGGCTAAAGGGAATGCAGACCATGGCCCAGCTCACGCCCATAAACGCAATGACCGGTCCGGCATAATAGAGCCAGGGATCGGATTGAGTTAACCGCACATCGGCAGCAATTTTTACCGGACTTGCCGGTCCCCGCTCGCTACCAGCGCCAAGCCAGTTAGGCTCCAGCCAGGCGGTAAGCCACGCCCCCGCCAAAAGGGCGAGCAACGGTGCCAGAACGCTCATCATCACTCCCATTTCAATCCACCCATTCCCCAGGCATAGGCAATACCGCCGCTCAGCAATGCGATAAAGACCAGCATATCGAGAAAAGCTTTTAGTCCAATCTCCGCGAATACCACCGCCCAGGGATACATAAAAATCATCTCCATATCGAAGGCCACAAAAATAAGCGCATAAGTTGTAAAACCGAAACGATATTTTTTCCAGGAATCGGGCGCTGACAACGATTCGCTGGGAGGACGCCAGAAGGCGGCGGCCAGCAGCGACACTCCCAGGGCGGACAGTCCAATAAGCGCGACAATGGTGTAAGTTTGCAAAATCATTTTTATATTTGATCGCGTTAAGGAGCGGCGTATTTAAGAATTAAAGACAGGCAATCACAATAAATCTACTTTTAATTTTTGGTGCGTTCGGTATTAAAAGCCGGGGCCTTTGCGACGCATCGTTTTTAATCGCTATATCTAAGGGTTTTCCCGTATAGAAAATTCCTTAACCCGAAATAGGCTTAAGTTAGTAATCGCCTACTTTTTGTTAGAACAAGAGGAAAATATCATTATGAACAAATTCATTTCCCTTATTTCATTACCTGGTAAAAACAAAATTTTCTCCTTCCTCGCTATCCTGTCAACGTTGCTTTTAAGCACCGCCTTATTAGCAGATGAACAGTCGCAGCAACCCGGCGCAGACGAGGGCCAACCACCTTCTAATCAGAGCCAGGAATCCAATCAAGGATTCCGGGTGACGGGCTCTTATTCAAATATTTACAAAGCCACGGGCGTGATTGGCACAACGGTTAAAAATAAACAAGATAAAAAATTAGGAGAAATTAGCGATCTGGTTATTGATAAATCAGGTCAAGTAAAATATGCGGTTTTAACTCATGGCGAAACCCTTGGCGTGGGCGGAAAAAAAACTGCTATTTCCTGGGATCTGATTCAGTTTTCTTCCGATGGAAAGAAGTATTCCTTAGTCCTGGATGCCACGCCAGAAGAGTTAGAGAATGCGCCTTCCTTCAATAAGGATAATTGGCCCGCCAACGCCCAAGTGACTGATACCAGCTCCTTGCAAGGGCAGCAACAATCCTCGGATAGCTCCTCTACGGACCAAGACTCAACCAGCAAAGGATCACAATCCCAGCAGGGCGGCAACGGAAACGGAGCTAACAGAACAGTCACTGTCCAAGAGGGCGATACCCTTGCCGACATTGCCCACCATGCTTACGGCGATGCCAGTAAGTGGCGCCTGATTTATAACGCCAACAAGGACAAAATTAAAGATCCCAAGGATTTGCTGGTAGGGACGAAATTGACCATCCCCTCGCCCAATGAATAAGTGATAAAAAATATAAGCATGGACGGGTTGTTAATCATCCGTCCATGCGTGGCTTGTTAAGTCTTTCCTAAGCTTAATAGTAACCACCAACGTCTAGGCGATAAAAAATGTCTTTTTCCCCTAAAGTCGTTGTGATCACGGGCGCCTCCGCAGGCGTGGGCCGAGCAACCGCCCAGGCGTTCGCGAGAAACGGCGCCTCCATTGGATTACTGGCGCGAGGGCGTGAAGGGCTGGAAGGCGTGCGCCGGGAAGTCGAATCCCAGGGTGGAAAAGCTTTGATCCTGCCAACGGATGTGGCCGATGCGGACCAAGTAGAAGCTGCGGCGGCCGCCGTTGAAAAAACCTTTGGCCCCATTGATGTCTGGGTTAACGATGCCATGACTAGCGTGTTCTCGCCGGTCAAGACAATGACTCCCGAGGAATTTCGGCGGGTCACCGAGGTGACTTATTTAGGCTGCGTCAATGGAACCTTGGCTGCCCTTAAACGTATGTTATCCCGCAATCGAGGGGTGATTATTCAGGTGGGTTCGGCATTGGCTTATCGGGCCATTCCCTTGCAATCATCCTATTGCGCCGCCAAGCACGCCATTCGGGGCTTTACCGACTCCCTGCGGTGCGAACTGCTCTATGAAAAATCCCAGGTCCGCGTGACCATGGTGCAAATGCCCGCGCTCAACACGCCCCAGTTTGACTGGGTTAAATCGAGGCTGCCCCGCAAGGCTCAACCGGTGCCGCCGGTTTATCAACCGGAGGTTGCAGCCCGGGCCATCTTGTGGGCCGTCAAACATCCCCACCGTGAACTTAAAGTGGGGCTACCGACGATTTTAATCGTGGCCATTAATAAGATTGCGCCGGGCCTGCTAGATCATTATTTAGCCCGCACGGGCTATCAATCCCAGCAGCGGGAAGAACCCGAAGATCCCAACCGCCCTCATAATCTGTGGAATCCGGTTGCAGGTGATTTCGGCGCCCATGGCAGCTTTGACAAGATAGCCCATCGCGGCAGCATTGCTCTTTGGGTAACCACCCACCCCCGTCGTCGGCTTGCCCTGGCGGTAGGGTTGATGTTAGCGCTATGGGTTCTAATTTTTTTATAAGGGCAAGCGCCCGCCGGTTTTGCAGGCATCTAGGTGAGACCCGTTCAGGTGATATTACCAACAATCCTCAGCACAGGAGGTTGAGCAGCATGAGCCAATTAGTCAGCGATTTTCTCCTACAGCGATTAGGCGAGTGGGGTATCCGGCGAATTTATGGTTACCCTGGTGATGGCATCAATGGAATTATCGGCGCCCTCGGCCGGATTCAAGATCGGATGGAGTTTATTCAAACCCGCCATGAGGAAATGGCGGCTTTTATGGCCTGCGCCCATGCTAAATTCACCAGCGAGGTGGGCGTTTGCCTGGCCACTTCAGGGCCCGGCGCCATCCATCTATTGAATGGCCTGTATGACGCCAAACTGGATCACCAACCGGTGGTGGCCATTGTCGGTCAACAATCCCGCGCCGCTCTAGGAGGGCATTACCAACAGGAAGTGGATCTCATCTCCTTGTTCAAGGATGTGGCCCATGAATACGTGCATATGTGCGCCTCTCCCATCCAGGCGCGTCATTTAATTGATCGCGCGGTCCGCATCGCCAAGGCCGAACGCACCGTCACCTGCCTTATCTTTCCCAATGACGTGCAGGAGCTGGAAGCGGTTGAGAAACCGCCCCGGGCCCACGGCACTGTTCATTCCGGCGTTGGCTATACAATTCCCCAGGTGATTCCCCGGCAGGAAGATCTGCAGCGGGCCGCCGAAGTGCTCAACAAAGGCAGCAAGGTAGCTATCCTGGTAGGCGCCGGCGCTTTGGGAGCCACCGATGAGGTTATCCAGGTCGCTGAACTGCTCGGGGCGGGGGTTGCGAAAGCCTTGCTGGGCAAGGCCGCGCTGCCCGATGAACTCCCTTTTGTGACTGGCTCTATTGGCCTTTTGGGGACTAAGCCAAGCTGGGAGCTAATGGATGGCTGCGACACCTTTTTTATGATTGGCTCTGCTTTTCCCTACTCTGAGTTTCTGCCAGAAGAAGGTCAAGCCCGGGGTGTACAGATTGACCTGGATGGGCGCATGCTAAGCTTGCGTTACCCCATGGAAGTCAATCTGGTAGGCGACAGCGCAGAAACTCTGCGAGCATTAATTCCCCTTCTTAAACAAAAAACGAACCGGGCTTGGCGGGAGAAAATTGAAAGGGAGGTCGCCCAATGGTGGCAAGTGCTCGAAAGCCGCGCCATGCACGATGCCGATCCCATTAATCCGCAGCGGGTTTTCTGGGAGCTGTCTTCCCGGCTGCCGGAGAACTGCATCATCAGCAGCGACTCCGGTTCCGCCGCCAACTGGTATGCCCGGGATATCAAGATCCGCCGGGGCATGATGGGTTCTCTCTCGGGGGGCTTGGCGACCATGGGGCCCGGCGTTCCCTATGCCATTGCCGCCAAATTCGCCTTTCCCGATCGGGTAGTAATCGCCACCGTTGGCGACGGGGCCATGCAAATGAACGGTAACAGTGAACTAGTCACCGCCGCTAAATATTGGCAACAATGGCAAGATCCACGCCTCATTGTCCTGGTACTCAATAATCGGGATCTCAACCAAGTTACCTGGGAGCAGCGAGTAATGGCGGGCGATCCCAAATTCGAAGGTTCTCAGAGCTTGCCCGATTTTCCCTATGCCCGCTATGCCGAATTATTAGGATTTAAAGGCATCCGCGTAGACCAGCCAGAAGATATCGGTCCCGCTTGGGAGGAAGCCCTAGCCGCTGACCGGCCAGTGGTGCTAGAGGCGTATACGGATGGGAACGTGCCACCCCTGCCGCCCCATATCAAACTGGAACAAGCCAAAGCCTACGTCTCCGCCCTGCTGCACCAGGATCCAGAAGCCATCAATATTATCAAGCAATCCATTAAGGAAATTAAGGAAAGCTGGTTTCCCAGCGATCAGGAAAAGAGGGGGTAAGGAGCGATGGCCGCCCGCAGCATTGAGGTTCCTGTCGAAAAATTGGAAGTTTCGGCTTACCAAATTCCTACCGATTTTCCCGAGGCGGATGGAACCCTGAGCTGGGACGCCACGACTCTGGTTTTGGTCACCGCCACGGGAGGTGGCAAGCAGAGCCTGGGCTATACCTATGGCAATAAAGCCGTGGCGACTTTGATTGCCGGCAAGCTTACAGAAATGGTGGTTGGCCAAAACGCCATGGCCATTACCAGCAGCTGGCAAGCCATGGTAAAAGCCATCCGTAACCTAGGCCGGCCCGGCATCTGCTCCATGGCCATTGCCGCCGTGGATACCGCCCTGTGGGATCTGAAAGCCCGGCTTCTTGATTTGCCTCTGGTTGCCCTGCTAGGCGCGGCGCGGGCGGAAGCTCCTATTTATGGCAGCGGCGGTTTTACCAGTTACTCTTCCGAGCAGCTTCAAAAACAGCTAAGCGGCTGGGTAAGCGAGGGGATGCAGGCAGTCAAAATGAAGGTGGGCAGCCAGCCCCATCAGGACCCGGAGCGGGTGCGGCTCGCCCGCGAGGCCATTGGCGAGGAGGTGGCGCTGTTTGTGGACGGCAACGGCGCCTATGGGCGCAAACAGGCGCTCGCCCTGGCCGAAGCCTTTGCCCAACACCGGGTAACGTGGTTTGAGGAGCCGGTCTCATCGGATGATTTGGAGGGCCTTCGCCTGCTCCGGGATCGGGGTCCAGCTGGGATGGACATCGCCGCCGGGGAATACGGCTATGATCAATATTACTTCCGCCATATGTTGGCGGCGGGCGCGGTGGACGTGCTGCAAGCAGACGCTACCCGCTGTGGGGGTATCACCGGCTTTATGGCAGCCAGCGCTCTTTGTCAAGGTTATGGCATTCCTCTGTCCGCCCATACGGCGCCGTCCCTCCATGCCCATGCTGTCTGCGCGCTCCCCCATATCCGCCCCCTGGAGTATTTCCACGATCATGCTCGCATTGAGGCGATATTCTTCGATGGTGTGCTCAAACCTGTAAATGGGGCCCTTAAGCCAGATACTTCCCGTCCTGGGCTGGGTCTAGAGTTGCGGCAGGCAGATGCCGCCCAATATGCAATGTAATAAGCCTAAGCTTTTAATTTAGAGGGTAACGATGGAAGCAGTGATTAACCATTATGATCTGATTGTCATCGGCAGTGGTCCCGGAGGCGCTTCTCTAGCCCAGCGTCTCGCACCCACTGGCAAGCGTATTCTTTTGATTGAGCGGGGCGGCTACCTGCCGCGCTCAATCGACAATTGGAACACGCGCAAGATATTCGTTGAGGGCCTTTACCAGGCGCGGGAAACTTGGTACGGCGGGAACGGCGAGGCCTTTCATCCTGGGTTGCACTACTATGTTGGCGGTAATTCAAAGGTCTACGGCGCGGCGCTGTTCCGGCTGCGCGAGCGCGACTTCCAGGAAGTTCGCCACGCTGACGGCGTCTCGCCCGAGTGGCCACTGAAATATGATGTATTCGAGCCCTATTATGCCGAGGCCGAGCGGCTCTACCACGTGCATGGCGAGCGGGGCGAGGATCCAACCGAGCCGCCGGCGAACGGTCCTTACCCCTATCCAGCCGTTGCACACGAGGCGCGCATCGAGGAACTCGGCAGAAATTTCCGCCGGCAGGGGTTGCGGCCTTTTCATCTGCCGCTTGGCATTTTGCTGGACGAACGCGACGGCGTGACGCTGCCGACCAGCCCCTGCATCCGCACGCCTTACTTCGATGGCTATCCCTCGCCTCTGAATGGTAAAGCCGACGCCCAGGTGATGTGCATCGATCCTATGCTTGCGGCCCACGATAACGTCACGCTCCTCACCCATGCCTATGTCTCGAAACTCGACACTGATGCCTCGGGCCGGCGCGTTAGCGCGGTCCGCGTCAAGCGCAATGGCGAAGAAGAAGACTATTCAGCCGACATCGTAGTAGTAGCCTGCGGCGCACTTTCCTCCGCGCTGCTGCTCCTGCGCTCGGCCAGCGATAAGCACCCGAACGGGCTTGCCAACGGCTCCGATCAGGTCGGCCGCAACTACATGCGCCACAACCAATCGGTGCTGATGGCGCTCGCTCCCAGGACAAACGACACCGTGTTCCAGAAGACACTCGCCGTGAGCGATTTCTATTTCAGCGCCGACGATTGGAATTATCCACTCGGCCTGATCCAGATGATGGCCAAATCACATCCCGACCAGATTCGCGGCGAGGCGCTGCCGCAGTGGTTGCAGTGGCTACCGAAGATGCCGTTCGAAGCAATGGCAAAACACGCGATGGATTTCTGGTTATCCAGCGAAGATTTACCGCAGCCGGAGAACCGCATCCGCTACGATGGCGAGCGGGTGGTACTCGATCTGACCGAGAACAACATGGAGGCGCATCACCGGCTAAAGCGCAAGCTCAAACATTTGCTGAGCAAGGCGGACACACGCCCGCATCTGCTGATGGAGCGCAGGCTCTACTTCGGCAAGAAAATTCCTATCGGCGGTACTGCCCACCAGGCTGGCACCGCGCGCTTCGGCACCGATCCGGCAACCTCGGTGCTGGACCTCGATTGCAAGGCGCACGAGCTGGATAATCTGTACATCGCGGATGCGAGCTTTTTCCCCTCCATCGGCGCGGTTAACCCGACCCTTACCATCATTGCCAATGGGCTGCGCATTGCCGACCGCATCAAGGAGCGCCTGAGCGCGTCCGTCCCGGTTACTAGCGGAGCCCAGGCGGACGCGAGGGGAAGCTTATGACCTGGCTGTCTGTTGACCTTGTTCCTCTCCTGATTCGCATCTGCCTGGTGATCCTGTTCCCCTTTAGCGCGCTCGACAAAATCTTCGATTGGCAGGGGGCGCTGAAGCAAGCGAAATCGAGCTTTCTGCCTAACGCGAGCGCGCCGTGGCTGTTGGTTGCCGCCATCATCGTGGAGTTGGCGGCGCCCTTTTGCATCGTACTCCGCTGGCATGATCAGCTCGCCGCCTTCGTACTTGCGGGCTTTTGCGTCGTCAGCGCGCTCCTTTATCACAATTTCTGGAACTACCCGGATTTCTGGATCAGGGGCGAGAGCAAGGCCCGTAGCCATTTCTGGGATTTTCTTAAGAACTTTGGGCTGGTCGGCGGCCTGTTGCTCATCGCCTGCGGCGCCACGCTGGCTCCCGCCGACAAGGTAGCTTCGCAGCCGCTATCCTCGGCCCCGGTTTATTCACGGAGCGCGTCAGCCGCTCCGCCAGCACCTAGCCAAGCATTCGACCCATCAAATGAAAAGGTATCCGTCAATGAACAATAAGCAGGATGATAAACCCACAGTGCCCTACTGGCACATCTGGACTGATGAGGAGGGCGTGAGCCATCAGAATCAGTGCGCGCTGAAGGACTTCGAGCTAAGCAGCGTTGGCGACGCCGCGGCGCAGTGGAACAACCAGCAAGCACGCGGCGAGGCGACTATCGTGTTTGTGGTACTGCCAGAAAACTGGGTTGGCGAGTGGCACGAGAATCCCGCCCCGCAATGGATTCTGCCACTCTCGGGCCGCTGGTTCGTCGAATCAATGGACGGCACACGGGTGGAAATGGGCGCCGGCGAATTATCATTCGGCGAAGACCAGAACTGTGTTGCCAACGACCAGGGTCACAAGGGTCATCGCTCTGGCACGATCGGCGACGAACCGGCGGTACTGATGACCGTGCGCCTACACGAGCCGCCGGTACGCAAACCTTGCCACATTCACTAAGGGGCTTCCATGAACACCGGTATGGCAAACATTGAGGTCCTAGACCCGCGTTTCAGATCCATGGTGCTGCCCAACGCGCCGCTAGAGAAGCTGGGAGAAGGTTTCCGCTGGCTGGAAGGCCCAGTATGGTTTGCCGATCATCAGTGCCTGCTGGTGAGCGACATTCCCAACGACCGCATCCTGCGCTGGACTGAATCCGGCGGTGTGTCGATCTTTCGCGAACCCTCGAACTTCGCCAATGGCCACACGCGCGATTGCGAAGGACGGCTGGTTGGCTGCTCACACCAGGATCGTTGCATCAAGCGCACCGAACTCGATGGCCGCATAACCGTGCTTGCGGACTGCTACCAGGGTAAGCGTCTGAACTCGCCCAATGACATCGTGGTCAAGTCCGACGGCACGATCTGGTTTAGCGATCCGACCTTTGGCATCACTCGGGATTACGAAGGCGGCAAGCAGGAGTCGGAACTACCGCCGAGCTTGTACCGCTTCGATCCCCGCGATGGCGCGCTCACGGTAGTCGCCGATGATTTCCTTGGCCCCAATGGACTCTGCTTTTCGCCCGATGAAAGTTTGCTTTATGTAGCTGAGAGCGGGCCACCATTCGCAGACGATCCAGAGCAGTCTATCCGCGTGTTCGATGTCGCCGACGATGGCGCGCGTTTGCAAAACCCGCGCCTATTCCATCAGGTCAATCCGGGCATGGCCGATGGCTTCCGCTGCGACGAGGAAGGCAATATCTGGACAAGCGCCGCCGACGGGGTGCACTGTATTAGCCCGTCCGGCGACTTATTGGGCAAGCTCAAGGTACCCTTCGTCGTCTCCAACCTGGCTTTCGGTGGGCGTAATCGTAGTCGACTTTTCATCTGTGGCTCTCAGACCTTGTTTGCACAGTATGTAAACCGGCGTGGCGCGGCGCGGCCATGAGGGGCCGCGTGCAGCGGCTACTTCGTGTTAGCCGCAATGCCCTCGATCTGGTCCGCGCCATGAGCTTTTATAGGGACGCCCTAGGCTTTTCCCTGGTTAGCGAGAGGCCGATGGATGATCCCGCCTGGAGCGAGTTGATGGGTCTTCCCGGCACAGGCGGACGATCGGCCATTTTGCAGTTGGGCGAACAAACCCTAGAACTGGTGGCCTTTGATCCGCTAGGCCGCGCTTATCCATCGCAAAGCCGCGCGAGCGATCACTGGTTTCAGCACCTCGCAATTGTCGTTGCCGATATGGAGGCAGCCTACGCAAATCTTTGCCGTCATTTCTTCACAACGATTACCACCGGAGGCCCGCAACAGCTTCCGCCCAACGCAGGGTCGGTAACAGCCTTAAAATTCCGTGATCCCGTCGGCCATCCACTAGAATTACTCCATTTCCCTTCCGGCGGCAGCGATGCCCGCTGGCAGCAAAAGCGCGGTGGGCACGATGTGTTCCTTGGCATTGACCATTCGGCCATAACCGTTGCCGACATCACAGAATCCATTGATTTCTACACGTGCTTGCTGGGCTTTCAAGTGGCTGCGCGCTCGCTCAATTCTGGCCCGGAGCAGGCGCACCTTGATAATGCGCCTGGGGTGCGCGTGGAAGTGGTAGCGCTTCAGCCGGAACAGGCGGGGCCACCACATCTCGAATTGCTCGGCTATGAACGTCCCGCCGGACATCCCATTCCCGCAGGGGTAAAAGCCCATGATCTCCTAGCTGACCGATTGATCCTAGAAGTGGACGACCTGCCGTCCCTGGCGCAGGCCATCGAAGGCGAAGGCATTGAATTTATTTCTCCGGGGATTGTCACCTTGCGCGATGGGCATCGCGCGGCATTGCTGCGGGATCCAACCGGCCATATGCTAATGCTTTATGAATGATTTTGCCCACCCTCATCGACTGGTTGTGAAAAAAAGATGCGGTCTCTGATAGCTTGAATGGGCATGCGATCATAGGCCATGGGGACGCTGCGCTCAGCGGTTTCAATAACAACAGCAGCTTGTTGACGGAGCACCTGATGTCGTTGTGTGTCCGCCGTTAGCTTGGTAAGGGTTTCCAGATGCTGAAGAAGCCGGGTGAGGACGGCAACATTGCCTTCGGCATTCTGGCGGATTTGATCACAGGCTTCGGCTAGTAGCTGAGAGAAAGTGGGTCCGCGAGCAATAAGACGCAGCCGCCCGCTATCAGAGCGATAGGTTTTTTCAATATGGCGGCCAATAAGGCGCGCGAGGATCACCCCTAGGAAGTCAACGCAAATAATAGCGGTAGTGGTATCGTTGATAGCAGGTGACAGCGCTTTGAGCGCCACGTCCACAATCTGCCGGATACCGTAGGCCACGTCCTGCTCCACCGTCCGTTTCCCGTTTATGTTGTAGACCGCCTCCAGTTCTCCAATGAACTCATCATCTGGCGGCTTGCCCGCCACGGATACCAGCGGGGAGGCCTCGATGACAAAGTCGCCGACTTTCTTTTCCATTCGCACCAGGATGTCCTGGGCGCAGGCGATATCAAGCAGGGCCTCAGTGTCGATCCCTTGAATATAGCCAGATTGCTGCGCTGGAATAGTTACCCACGCCTGGATCGTCAAGTCCGCATCTACGCGCTCGACGATGGCCTTGCCTATCTCCTCGGGGAACAAGCGGTCAATAGCCTGGAGAGTCTCTTTGGCCGCTGATTCAATAATACTCGTAGCTTGAATGGAGGCGGCAATATGGTGGATGAAGAAGATGAAAAAACCAATGGCTACTAAGGTCAGTACCAGGGCGCCGAATACCGCTAGCGCCGGAACAAATATTCCTTCGTCGCCACCGCGAATCGCCCGTAGCACTAACAGGCAATAAACAAAGACCCCCACAAAGACACCGAGGACTGTTTGGTTGGCCCGATCCCGCATGAAATTCCGTAAGATGCGCGATGTATACTGATTCGAGGCCAGGGCTAGCGCGACGACCGTGATCGAAAAGGTAACGCCCGCGACCGTAATCATCGAACTGGCGATAGCGGAAAGCAGCGTGCGCGAGCCCTCCGCGTCGGCCCCGAAGAACACCCTGGGCCAATGCTCTGCTAGCTGCTTGCGTTCTACCGCCGACTCTAGCTCAATGAGCCCCAGCGCAAGTATGATCGCGCCGATGACAATACACGTTGGGATAAACCACAAGCTCTCGCGTAGGACTTCCCATAGGTAAGTCAGTTTACTCATCAAAGCATGCCTTGCGCCGCCATCGCCTGGATTCGATCGGCGGTGCGGCAGGCAATGGCCTGAATTGTCAGCGATGGATTGACGCCACCGACAGTGGGAAACACCGAGCCGTCGCAGACCCACAAATTGGGAATGTCCCACGAGCGGCAGTCAGCGTCGACGACGCTGGTGCTCGGCTCATCGCCCATGCGCGCGGTGCCGCCCAGATGGCAGGTATCGTCGCTCTCGGCCCAGATGTCGCGAGCGTCGATTGCAGCGAGGCTTTGGGACATAAAATCGATCGCATGTCTCACCAACGCCTGATCGTTTTCGCAAAGCGAGTAGGTGACCCGGGCGATGGGTAATCCGTACTGGTCCTTTTCATCGGCAAGGGTGACGCGGTTGCGCTCCTGGGGCAACACTTCGCCAACGATTTTAAGCCCCGCCTGGTGGTTATATTTTTCCATCTCGGCGAGCAACGCCTCGCCCCACAGGCCGTGATTGCTAGCCTGCGACCTGGCCCAGGCTTGTGGCAGCGGACCTTGGGCCATGTAGGCGTAACCGCCGAAGAAATCCTTGCCCTCATCGGTGTAGTTCCAATGCTCCGTCAGCGTCAGAGAGGGCGGTCCCTTGTACCAGCGAATCTCATCTTCCATTACGCCAAAGACGCCTTGGTTGGTCTGCGCCATGAGATACTTGCCCACCAGCCCAGAGCTATTCGCTAAGCCATCGGGATGACGTGTGCTTGCCGAATTCAGCAACAGCCTGGGAGTTTCAATCGCATAACCCGCGACCACGACATTGCGCGCGCGCTGGAAGCGCCAGGCGCCTTCGCGATAATAATGCACACCGGTGGCGCGTCCGGCGTCATTAGTTTCGATGCGACCGACCATGGCTAGATCCCGGATCTCCGCGCCCGCCTTTACGGCGCGGGGAATCCAGGTGATCAGTGCGCTCTGTTTGGCATTGGTGGAGCAGCCCGTCACGCAGAAGCCCCGATAGGCGCACGGATGGGAGAGGCCGCGCGGCGCGGACACCGTGGCAAGGGGTGTTTCCGACCAGGGAATACCCATGGCCTCGCAACTCTTCGCTAGCACCCAGCCAGCGGCATTAATCTCGTGGGCGCGGTAGGGATAACGCGGCCGCGGCGGACCCCAGGGATAGGTCACCGGTCCGGCGATTTTCAACGCCTGTTCGACTTCGGCGTAATAGTGCCACAACTCGCGCCAATCGAGCGGCCAGTCAGCGCCATAGCCGAGCAAGGTACGCGATTTGAGCCGCTCAGGACCCATGCGCAGCGATACCATTGCAAAATGCACCGTTGAGCCGCCAACTGCCTTGCCGCTATTATTGCTGCCCAGCATCAGTGGATTATCGCCGTCGCAAAGGCGCTCGTCGGTCCAGTAGAGTTTGCCTTGATGGGTTTCGTCGGAGGCGAATTCCTCGAGCGGACGCCACCATGCGCCGGCGTCGAAACCAATAACCGAAAAACCCGCTTCGGCCAGCTTGGCCGCCAATGTGCCGCCACCGGCGCCGGTGCCGACGATGACGAAATCGACTTCCTCATTCTCGCCGAATTGCCGCATTGGCACCCAGCCACCGAGCCGTAGGGGATCAGGAGCGCGCCCATTCTTGCCGCGCGGCGTGCGTAGGGCGTCATCCGACATGTTCATTGGCCTCGCGCGCCTTGGTTTCTTCGCCGGGTTTGGCTTCCACCGCTTCCCACGGATCACGGCGATTGTAGTACATCCGCACATAGCCCCGGGGGCTCGCAGGGCCACCGAAACCGATTTCGTTCCAGGAGGTTGGATGGGAATAATAAGCAGAAAGGATATCGTGGGCGACGCGGGTGGAGAAAAACGTAGCCGCCGACATGCCGCCCCATGCTGGGCCGTCAAGCTTGCCCGCCTGCATCGCCTGTAGCAGCAGATCCTGCTCTGCGGCGACGAGCTGGTGGAAGCGTTGGTGGTGTTTCGTCACCGCGGCCGTATCCAACGCGGCGAGCCCCCGTTGCCACGCTTCCTGCATTTTCGGCATCCCGACCTGACGATAGCCGTCGCGTTCGTCGTTGGCCATTTTGCGGTCCACCAGGGCCGCAATCGGAACGGGCGCACGGTTTTTCGGCTGCGGCACGATGCGGTCGCAGAGCGCGGTCAGCGTTTGCCATTCCGCAGCATTGAAAAAACGCGGCTCGTCCGCCGTGGCGAGCCGCGCGGCAATCACGCGGCGGGTTGGCTCGTTCCAGGAGGGCGTGTCGCGCTTGGCGAGCACGTCGTAGCCGGGGTAAAGGTCAGGCATCGTCATGTTCCTCCAATAAACTGAGGGCGGCAAGGCCAGCAAAGGCAAGACCGGTGAAACTGGGCGGCGCCGGTATGGGTGGGCCATTAAGCACATTTTGGCGCCAGTTACGCCAACCACCCATGTTGCGGGACACGCCGTAGATATGAAAGCCCGCGCCGGCGAAACCCATCAGCGCGGTCAGACGCAGCCACCAGCGGGTGAGGCGGCGTGGCGGTTTCGGGTGACTGCCCGCGGTTTCGGCCAGCAGCGCCGCCGCCAGCGGAGGCGCCGTCACTGGCGCGTACATGAACGGATCGTGAAAGGCGCCGCGAAAGTGCAGTAATCCTGCTTCGGCGGCGGTGGCCGCCATGCCAGCGCTGGAGAGCGCGGCCAGCGCGCGGCCAGCTCGTAAACCAAAAACCCGGACCGGTTTGCCGGACTCGTTCTCGCGCAAGCGTTCGGAGTAATAGCCCAGCAACCCCGAGAGAGCGACGGCGGCAGGTGCGCCGAGCGGTGAACCGTAAAACAGATTCTGCCAGGAGAAGCCACCCGGCCGCTTGCTGACGTTGTAGATGTGAAAGCCGGTGCCAATGAAACCCGTCAGCGCCGCCGCTAGGTAGATAGCGTCGCGGGTTTTATGCACCGCGGGACGACTATCAGCGGTGCCATGGGCACTGACCGCCAGAGTCAATGCCGAGACGATCAGCGGCGTATACATCGCTTTGTTTTGAAACGAGCCGCGGTAATGCTCAATCGCGCTGTCCAGCAATGTGGACGTTGCGATCAATCCCGCGGCGCGGTTTAGACGCCGCGCCGCTCTGACGGTTGGTGGCGGGTCGACGGGGGAAAGTGTGTGATCCAAATAGGGGCGCCTTTTCGTCCTGGCGGCAACCTTTTGATGCCGCAGCAGCGCCGCGCCTCCAAGTCCAAGCGCAAGGGTAACAAGGACGCCGGTTCCTAGTTGCTGGTCGGTAAGCATTGATTCTTTCCTTGTCTGTAACTAGTGTTGATAAATACTAGTTGATACCAAACCATACTGCTAGGACTAGCAGAATGAGGCTGTGCGGCGGGCACCGTAAGTGAGTTGTGCAGTCGCGGAATAGACGTGACCTGGATGGAGGCAGCGCCTTCTCCCCGTCCTGAAAGGATACCTTGATTATGACCCATGGTGATGCTTGCCAGGTGCAAATTGTGCAAGCTACTGATCGCGCCGCACCGCATGAAGGACAGCAAGGAACAAGCGGCACTTATCCGGAGCGAAAATAATGAACAGACAGAAAAAAGTCCTGATTCTAAGTATTAAGTATCCTTACCACAGGAGGCAATTATGAGCACGCGCATCGGAAAAACATGCTGGGCGATTGCCGAAGGCTACATCCCCTCCAGCAGCACCGGGCCAGCGCCCCAAATGACCAGCCACGAAACCGCCTGCATTCTTAACGCTACCGACCAAGCAGCCCAAATCACCATCACCGTTTACTTTAGCGATAGGGAACCCATTGGCCCTTACCAATTGACCATCCCCGCCCGACGGGCCCGTCATGTCCGCTTTAATGAGCTACATGACCCAGAGCCTATCCCAAAAGATACGGATTACGCCAGTATCATTCAATCCAATGTGCCGATTGTGGTGCAGCACACCCGGCTGGATTCACGCCAAGCAGAATTAGCGTTGTTATCAACTATGGCTTATGCTAGTGAATAAGGGCCAGTGGAAGCTATAGAGTCGGCGGCATGTGCAACAAGTTAGTAAAGACAAAACTTCATCGCTTAGCTATGGGAGATGATGCTCCTTAATCAGGGTGCTCATTAGAAAATATTTTTTCAGCGTGGGCGTTCCCTGTTTCACTCTTTTCTAAACCTAGTTCCCTCGCGGTTTCTTCTACTTCGGTCTCTTCTGCTACTTTGGCCGACTGCACGGCATGACTAAATTTGATAATGGCCACGAAAAGCACCCCACCTACGGCATTGCCCAGGGTAGTCCACCATAGAAAGCGTCCAAAATCCCCAACCGTTATTCCTTGGGCGGCAAAAAGCCCTGCCAAAATCTCCACCGTTCCCACGATGCAATGGGGCAAGTGTCCTAAACCAATGGCGGATGTCACTAGCCATACGATAAAAATCTGGCTGATAGTTTCAGTCGCTGCTTTTACCAGCCAGGAAAGTAATCCCATCAACCAACCCGCCAAGATTCCCCCCAGCAAGAGCACCGCCCCGCTGTGGTTCGTCAGCCGCTGAGCCAGGTGTCCATACGCTTCCGGTGAAGCTACCTCCAAACCGAGTCCCACCAACGTAGCAAGCAGGGCGAATATGGTCGCGCCCACAAGATTTGAAAAATAAACCAAGCCCCATAACCGTACCAGGGCGGTTACTTTTGCCTGCTTAGCGAGCACGGGAAACACAGCAAGGGTAGTGTGCTCGGTAAACAGTTCCGAGCGGCCAATGACCACAAAAATAAAACCGACCGCATACAGGTTGGCTACTAGGATCTCCACAATTGCAGACGGAAGCTGGTTTTGCACCAGCGTGAACATCACGGCCATGAGAAAAACGCTGAAACCAATATCAAGGCCCGCGGAGAACCCGGACAAAAGCAGTCCCCCCGTGGATCGCTTTAGTTCTCCTTCGCCTTGCAGAATTTCACCAAGCAAAATTTCACGATAAGACTTCTGCGTTTCTCTTGGAAAATCCGAGCTATCCGATTTCATGGAAAATGTGCTTTTATAAAAAGCTTTTTTCAAATATACATTTCAACGCTGTGAACTCTTGTTACAAGACAACGGAAAAGCTAACACTACCTTCCATACTTAATAATAGTAAGTAAAGCGAAAAGTATCCAAGCTAGGATGCCAGCAATAATCGCAGCCGGAAATTTTTTTGAATTGTCACCTCCACCTTTCCCGACTCAAAAATCTAGACAACCCGTTAAATAGTAAGCTAGGCTTTGATTAAGGATTGATTTAATTTATTGATAACGGCTTCATATGCAGGAAAAGAGTAAAGAACAATTAGCGCTTGACCGCACCGAGTTGGCTTTCCACCGTAACTTACTCGCCGAACAGCGAACCTTTAGCGCCTGGATGCGTACGGGGATCGCGGCGATAGCCCTAGGCTTTGCAGACATTAAACTGCTGGCGGAAGCCGAGCCGAAGTGGGCGGTTTATGCCGCCGGCATCATCCTAATTGTGATTGGCATGGCTATTCATATCTTCAGTTTCTGGGGCTATTACAGGACTTTCCGTAATTTAAAGCGAGAGAGGCTCCCTCGACTACCTATTTGGTCGGTTGCGCTTATTACCTTTTCTCTCTTTATTGCTGGGTTACTCATATTAATTTTGCTCCTTGCAGGACTCATTAACCCTCCTTAATTGGATTAATGCAGAAATAACCACTCGCTATTCACTATTAACATTTCATTCGCTTTTAAGAAAAGGATAAGTGCTATGATAAAAGCTTCCCCGGAACTGTGGGGTATTGGGGTATGCATGGAATTCCTAGTGAAGGTAGATAACCATCAAATTATTTGTTTTTTCGCACCCAGCGATCATCTTTTTTCTTATACTCATTCTTTATCGCCGTCCAGGCTACTTTATGGGAGACTTCTTCCCGGGATTGGTCACCCCGACGCTTAACCGGATCGGCGTACTGCTCCCAAGCACTATTGTAGGCTTCTTTATAAATTTCCTGCCCATGTTTAGGTAGATTATCCTTAACCGAATCAGGCAACTCCCCTAAGCTTTTATAAGGCACGATATCTCCTCCTTTCTGATAGCGTATAAACGTGATTGATAGCGTCCCATTTATCTCACAAATAATAGTCTATTAGGAAGAATTTTCACCCCCGCAAAGTGATTTTTTTTCTCAGACAACAAATATTTTTTATTATCCTTAATCAAACAACAATGAAACCTCCTAACCCCAAAATAAAATTACCTTCTACTTGCAAATACTCTTTCTGAATCTATACTAACCGTTTAATACTTTTACCAGAATGAAGGCTGAACTGCAGATTTCATAACTATCCCCCCAACTTCTAAAGAATGACCAAGATGGCAAATAACAATCAGGAGCCAAAACCTCCTTTTCCAGAGCAGCATCAAGAAAAACCTGGGCAAGAATCCGAATTACAGCCCCAGCCCCATTATTCAGCTCCCTTATATAAAGGTGCGAATAAATTACAAGGGCAAGTGGCCTTAATTACGGGGGGCGATTCGGGCATTGGACGGGCGGTCGCCGTCCTGTTTGCCCGGGAAGGTGCAAACGTCGCCATCATCCATCTTGCCGAGGAAAATACCGATGCCCAAGAAACCCAACGGGCCGTTGAAGCCGAAGGACAAAAAGCATTATTAGTCTGTGGTGATGTGAGTGACAGGGCCTTCTGCCGAAGCGCCGTGGAGCAAACTATCCAGGAATTCGGCCAGCTAAATATTTTAGTGAATAATGCCGCCTATCAGCAGCACCAGAAGAAACTAGATGAGCTTACGGAACAGCAGTGGGATCACTCCTTCAAAACCAATATTTATGGCTATTTTTATATGGTGAAGGCGGCGATACCTCATTTGAAATCAGGAAGCGCGATTATTAATACGGGGTCAATTACTGGCCTTGAGGGCAACGGCGCACTGCTAGATTATTCTTCTACCAAAGGCGCTATCCATGCATTCACCAAATCCCTAGCCCAAAATCTGGTAGAGGCCGGTATTCGTGTCAACTGCGTATCTCCAGGTCCGGTCTGGACACCACTCAACCCAGCAGATAGGCCCGCCGAGGAAGTCAGCCAATTTGGCGCTCAAACTCCCTATCAGCGACCCGCTCAACCCGAGGAAATCGCCCCTGCTTATGTTTATTTTGCGTCAACAGCGGATTCCAGTTATGTCACTGGCGAGATATTAACCCTGCTAGGCGGTAGTACGCGGGCGGGATGATTGAATCTCTTTTTAAGAACGCACAATAATTTTTGCAAGGCCGCGGGTTACCTTAACCTCCAGCTTGCCGCACATCCAATAGTTCCTTAATTTGTATTAAGGCTATGGAGGCATCCTGATAACTGAAGTGGATAGGATGATACCTTTCCGCCTGGTGGAAAATTAAACTAGGAAATCCCTGGGCGCCAGTTTGCCGCGCGAATTGTATTTGCCGAAATAACTCTTCCTGGGTTGCCGCTGAATTTAAATCGGCTATAAAGCATTGTTGATCCAACCCTAGCTCCATGGCCAATTCCATAAGCGTACTATCATCAGAAGGGTTACGCGCTTGAAGATAGTAGGCTTGCTGTATTAGCAGGATCATGGTTTCCCCAAAGGAGGCTTCCTGCTTTGTCGCGGCAATCACCGCACGGCAAGCTGGATAAGTAGAACGGCGTGGTTGGCATTGAGCCCAGAAATCAAAATTAAACTCAGTTCCCGGCACCTGTTCTTTTATCGTTCTCCAAATTCCTTGAATTTTCTGTTGCAGTTCAAAAGGCATGGGCTTATTCGTATCGGGCGCTAGCCCCCCCAATACATATTGGATAGGAATACTTTCAGGAAGAGACTCGCGTATTTCTTGCCAAACCGAACGAAAGGCCCAACACCAACTGCACATGGGATCGTGGACATAATAAAGAATCGTTGGCATCGGTAAAAACTTAAATAAAGTAGCACTCTCTTATCAAGTAGCTCGGAAACGCGCCATAGCCGCAATTATAAATATAAGGGGAATACTCAGTTCAAAAACTTCTTCCACGGTTTCCACCAACCGCGCCATGTTATCGCTAACGATGATATTCACGCTTGCAAGTTTTCTCCATCCAGTATTTTGTTTATCAACATAAGCAATATCCCCCATCGATTCCTAAAGCGGATGGTTCTGCTTTATAAAGAAAAGCTAAATGCCGAGCGATGGAAAGGAGCAAAATAACAACGCTACTATTTCCTGGGAAACGGTTGGAGAAACAACATTACACCAGGGGGATGAGCTGCTCTAGCAGCCGACGAACTTTCTCCACCCCTCTATTAAGATTTTGTTCGATACTCGCCATCTCAATCAGACTTTCTCCGCGACCGGCTGCCTGGTTGGCAACAACCGCGATTGCCGCGTAGCTTAGCTCTAACTCTCGTGCAAGAACAGCCTCGGGCATGCCGGTCATGCCCACCACATGACAGCCGTCCCGTTCCAAACGATCAATTTCCGCCGCCGTTTCTAGGCGAGGTCCTTGGGTGGCGCCATAGGTCACCCAATCGGCCATGCTTAACCCAGCCGCCGCTGCGGCCTTAAGCAGCAAGTTCCGCAATTTCGAACAATAAGGATAGGTAAAATCAACATGGACAACCTCTCTGAGGTCTTCTTCAAAAAAAGAATGGCCACGACCCCAAGTATAATCAATAATCTGATCAGGAAGCGCAAGTTCGCTCACAGCAAGCTTGGCGCTAATACTCCCCACCGCAGCAACGGCTACCACCCGGGTGATACCTATTTTTTTGAGAGCCCAAAGATTGGCGCGATAATTAATCTTGTGAGGCGGAATCGTATGCCCGGAACCGTGGCGAGGTAAGAAAACCACCTCCTTACCGCACAGTTGACCATAGGTGAGGGGGCAGGAAGGCTCCCCAAAAGGAGTATGCACCACTTGTCGCCGGGTAATTTCTAGATCTTTCAGGGTAGTCAGCCCGGTGCCGCCGATAATTGCAAGATCCATCATAACAATCTCCCTATCATTCCTTTACCGCGTAAATTCCAGGCGCATTGCGGAGATATTCCTTATAATCCATACCATATCCAAATAAGTAGCGATCGTCGGTTTCAAGTCCCGCAAAATCCGCCGGGGCGCCCTGCTTGCGCTTATGTTGCTTATCCACTAGCACGGCACTGTAAACCTTTGCGCCTTCTCCTTGGCAATATTCCCTGATGGCGGTTAACGTGTGTCCCTCATCAAGAATATCATCCACTATCAGTACCACCCGATCCTGGAGAGGAACTCTGGGCTTGCGTAGCCAATGCAATTCCCCGCCTTCGGTAGCACCCTGGTAACGGGTCACATGGACATAATCCAACTGCAACGGAAAATCAAGCCGTGGCAGAAGACACCCGCAAGGAATCATCCCCCCCACCATACAACATAGCAACAAGGGATTACGGCCACTTAGCTCCGCCGTAATTTCTCCGGCGAGCCGATCCAGCGCCGCTTCTACTTGAGACTGTGTATAAAGACAGTCTGCTTCGCTATAAAGCAGTTGGATCTTCTCCAAACTATCTCCCATAGTTGGGGCTTCTCCAGTCAAGAGGTAACGCTGAGGTTACCTTATTAACATAGCAAGTTCCGAGCGAATCCGGGCTACGGCTTCTTGTCCTTCAGCGATGGCCTCCTCCGCCCGGTGAAAATCTAACAGCGCGAGATCGGTAAGGCGAGGCGTGATGGATAGGTCGGGCGGATCTCCCGCCAAACGGCTGCGGGTAATATGCACTTGCATGATATTAATACTATTGGCGACGATATCAAGCAAGGAAGGAGGAGTATCCATCGCCTGACTCTCATTTTGTCCTCCGGATTCTCCCCAAAAATTGGCCCACAAGGCTTGTGTTAGAGCAGAGCCCAAACCCCGAGAGTTCGTCGCGGCCAGGAGGCGGGATTGATCCGCCGAGCGCACCACCCGCCGGCCCAGCAAACCGGCATTGAGATCTACCGCAATGACTCGCGCCGCACCTAACGCCCGGCAGACACTTACCGGTACGGGATTGACCAAGCCGCCATCCACTAACCAATGACCGCTCCAGTTTACGGGAGTCAATAATCCGGGTAAAGCGGCGGAAGCATGCACCGCCTCCAGTAAAGGGCCTTGTTGCAGCCAAACTTCCCGGCCATTTTCCAGATTAGTCGCCACGGCTGCAAAAGGCATGGGCAAGTCTTCAATCGCCTGATAGGGAAAACGCCGGGCCAAGAATTTAAAGAGCTTTTTACCCTCGATAAGCCCGCCACGAAGCCGAATATCAAAGAAGCCAACCGTGTCTCTCCATGTTAGAGAACGAACCCATTGTTCCAAGTCATCCAGAATCCCAGCTCCATAGGCCGCCCCCACTAACGCCCCGATAGAGGAACCCGCCACGACATCGGGAACGATACCATTTTCCGCCAAAGCGCGGAGCACGCCAATATGGGCCCAGCCACGGGCAGCGCCACCCCCTAAGGCAACCCCGATACACGGAGGGGATTGCGGGTTATTAGGGATGGTTATTTCAGGTCCATGATCAGCATTCTCTGAGATCAATGGAAAGCTCCTCCAAGATCTTATCCTCCAAGTGTCCGCCCTCGTCCAGTGGCAATATCACCCAAACTTACAGTAGTCTATGTTAAAAACTTATTTTTTATATCATCCGTTTGCTAGGGTGGCAAATAAACACCTGCATAACGCAAACGTCTTTTAAAGACAAAAAACATATAGGTAATAAAAACATGCGTGAATTTGCCCGGTTTATTATGCGGGGCCGTCTCTACGCAATAGCTACCGCGGGATTGTTCGGCGCACTTGCTGTTGCGCTCCCTCCCCTATCTCTCTTTAGCGGCGCCACCGTCGGCTTAACGACCTTGCGCCACGGCATGAAAGAAGGACTGGCCATTACCGCAGGCGCGGCCTTAGTGGTGGCAGTGATATTCTTAGCCATCGCGGGAAGGGCAGACTTATCCCTTCTCCTGCTGCTGGGATTATGGCTCCCCAATACCCTGGGGTGTTGGATTTTGCGGATCACGCAATCCCAAGCTTCCACCCTGTTAATGGTTGGAGGCTTCTCTGCCTTGTTTGTAGTAAGCATGCATGCGTTAACAGGTGATGTCATCGCTTGGTGGCAGCAATGGATTGAACAGGCCATAACTCGGGCGAACATCAAGGATGTTACGGTTGACCAGCTCGCTCAAGAAGGCGCGCTTACCTTGATGAACGGCCTGGTGGCCATGGTTTTTGGTCTTAATCTCATGTTGACCATTCTGCTGGCCCGCTGGTGGCAATCCCTTCTCTACAATCCTGGAGGCTTTGCGAAAGAGTTCTATGAGTTACGGTTGCCCCGCAGCCTTACCTATCTCACCGTACTTCTCTCTGCTCCGGTGCTTACGGGCGTTCTCGGTGAGAGAGGCCACCTATTGACCGATCTGTTTATCGTAGCGGTCATGATGTATTTATTTCAGGGATTAGCCGCCATGCATAGCATGACAGCTACCCGTAATTTATCCCAATGGTGGCTGTTGCCTATCTATCTAGGGCTTTTCCTGATGCCCCCTCATTTTATCATTGGGCTGGCCCTGGTCGGAGTCGTGGATGGCTTGATCAATCTTCGCGGCAATCCTCCCCCTCCGCCGCCTGCCAAGGCATAGCGTAGACGGCCGAATTTTGATATTCCTGAATCGCTCACCAGGCACCACCGGAGGTGGGTAACCGCCTCCGGCTTCCACAAAGCACAGCATCAGTTTCCATACTCCAACGTTACTTCCGCTTACTTTGCCAACACGCCGCCCTCCTCGGCCTGCGATCATATCGACGGTAAAACTTAATCGCTTTTTTCCGCTGCCTACTGAACCAGCCAAATAGCCAATCCACGTCCAGCCACTACGGCACTTCCATTTCTCCAGACATCAAGTTGGCCTATCATCCAGTTTTCCAACCATACCGGCTCACTGCAAACTCAAGAGTTCTTATCTTACCGGTCTCAGCAAATAGGTTTTCTAATGATTAAAGCGCTGCGCATAGACGCCCCTCAGCTGCTGCATCTCCTGCGAGATTGCCCAACTTCATTAAAACAGTTGCAAACAGCGCCAAAGAATTCCTACTAAAACTCTCTCTTCTCATCCTCCAGATAGATATCCTTGTACCTATCTCCTCTCAAGCTCACATGATACAACACACTCGCAAAACCCCCGATGGTAGACCTTTCCTCTCCCTGTTCCATAGGAACGCTCTCGTGCCTGACACTGAACAGGCTCCCGTACTTGCTCAAAGAGCTTAGGTTGAAATTTAAGTTTTAAAGTTCATATGTATATCACCCCTTGGCAAAATTAAAGACCTTGAGCTATAAGTATGATATTGGCGATTTTTTCCTGTGTATAGATAAGGCGCAGGTTAGACAATCTATTTCATGTTCGGCAGCGCAACCCACGATGGAGTTAGATCTGTGAATGTGCTCGTATTCGGTGCATCGGGTGCGACCGGCCGTGAGGTAGTTAAGCACGCACTTGAACGCGGGCACTCCGTTGCCGCGTTTGTCCGTGACCCCGGCAAGTTTGAGATCAAGCATGCCAACCTGGCCCTGGCGGTCGGCGACGCGACGGAGTATGTGTCGGTTGAACATGCCTGCACGGGTCAGGATGCCGTCGCGAGTGCGTTGGGATCCGGCAATTCCCTGGGTTCGCACCCGACTTTGACCGATGGTGTCCAGAACATCATTCGAGCTATGGATCACGCAGAAATTCGCCGTTTCGTGTATTTGTCGATGCTCGGGGTCGATGGCAGCGGCTGGCAGCTCGGCTTAGTGGACCGATTCATCGTGCTACCGCTGCTGTTGCGCAACGTAGTGAAAGATCACGCGAGAGAGGAAGCGCTCATCAAGCAAAGCACGTTGGATTGGGTGATCGTGCGTCCTCCACGATTGACGAACGGACCGTACACAGGGAGATATCGAAGCGGCGAGGATGTCAGGGAGAGAACGCTCCTGGCGTCAATTTCGCGTGCTGACGTGGCCGATTTTATGGTGAAGCAGTTTACGGGCGATCGCTATGTGCATGGAACACCGGCGGTACGGGGCTGATCGATAATCATGCAGCCAGCGGCGGCACCGAACAGGTCGTCAATCCAGTGGACGCGCTGCGCGCGCCACTGATTTCTGGCGTTAGCTGAAACGGTGGAACCTTGTCGTGCTAGACGTAAAACAGAAAGGCGTGTTGCGGGGCATGCTTATTGGTACAGCTTTTGCTCTAGCTATTACTGTATTAGGTTCATGGCTCAACCCATTTTCGTTCTGCCCGAACATGAGCGAACTCGCACGATTAAATGTCGCCATCAAAAATAGCTTGTTACCGGCGATTTGCTTGGCTATTGCTATCGGACGTCTAGCTAAGCACCGCTTCTTTAGCCCTGAAGATATTGATGGCGGAGACCTGACAGAGGCAACAGAGCAGGCAAAATTGTTGCAATCATTATTGCAAAATACGCTTGAGCAGTTTGCTTTCGCGGTGGCAGCGTACTGCGCTTGGGCTGTTGTGATGCCGTCAGCATGGTTATCTGTTGTGCCTTTGGCGGCTGCAGCTTTCATCGTGGGACGCATTTTGTTTTTTATTGGATATTCGCGCGGAGCATCCGCAAGAGCTATTGGCTTTACCTTGGCGTTTTACACCTCAGCAGCAATGTTGGTCTCCGTAACTGCAACCGTCTTTGTGCAACTTATTACAGCTAATAGATCGCTGCAGTTGGCCGCCCAAAGCGCTGGTGCGCTTGGTTTCCCTCCGCGGCCTGCGGCCGCTCCGGCGGCAACTGAGCTTCAGTGTTAGCGTTTGTAATGGAGGGAAGCATGGACCCGTTAGTAATTGTCGGAATGATCGGCGTGGCAACTACAGCGATTGCCTCGTTTCTAAGCTATAGACTTGGACGTCAGTCTGAGTTTGCCATGGCTGAATGGATGCGCGAGGTACGCTCATGGGGAGCGCAGGTGGTATCCGCGTTATCTGACGCAGCGTATGGAATAACCAATCAACGGGGCGAATCAAAAGACGAATCGCAATGGGTTAAACAGCTTTCTGTTCTTATTGAAGTTGGCCGATTCTATCTGCCAAACCAACATCAAGATCAGTACGGCCTAGATAAACCTCTGGCTTATCGGGGATTTCGCCACGCGACTCTAGACCCCTTGGTGGCGGCGATCAGAGTTATTCAGGGTGCGGCGCCTACTAGTATAGACAAGGGCCAGGTGCTTTGGGAACTTAGGCGGGAATTTGTGTCAAGCTTATTCGAAATACTTGGTCCCGATCATCACAATAGAATGATTGCAAAAATAATCCGAAAAAGCCATAGCTCCCGAAGCAATGATCTGCCATTAGGGGGGCTTCTACCTAGAAACGGGACTATTCCCCTTGGTTCTAAAGCAGTGCTCGACACGGTGGTTAAGCGGATTAGATCTAAAAGCACATGTCAGAGCTAGATGTTCGTGGATTCCAAGGCTAACAATAGCGTCAACACGGACGTCTTAACCTTTCGCTTTGCTCCGGGTAAAGACGCCGGTTACGCTTAGCGTTATATGTTTCAAAATTCAAGGTAGCGAAGGGGCTCGGGCTAAACTAAAGCTTACTACCTAACCAATCTCGCAGTGAGAGTTGGTTGCAATCAGCCCTCTAACGAATCGCAGCAGGTGACGTTTGACTCGTTAGGCCCGAAAACAAGTTTAGCATTTTTTCTTACCGAGAAAACAATGTCAGAAACTGTAGATAATATTCTCATAGAAGCAATCAACGATGAATACAAGGCACGTGCAACATACCGCCATGTCATTCGTAAGTTCGGTGAAATACGTCCCTTCATTAATATCGTAGATGCGGAAAGCCGGCATATCGAAGCATTGTTACCTTTGTTTCAAAAATAGGGTGTTGCTGTTCCAGAAGATAATTGGGCTTCACGAACTGAAGCGCCTCAAGCTGTTCTGGAAGCCCGTCAAATTGGAGTCGAGGCGGAAATCGAAAACGCAAATATGTATGATAGGTTACTTCAATCGATAGCAGATTATCCAGACGTTCAGAGAGTACTCATTCAATTACAAAGAGCATCCATGGATAATCACCTTCCTGCCTTTCGCCGATGCGTTGAAAGAGGCGGAAGGCAGGGGCAAGGTTGGCAACAGCGCCATCGCCACGATGCCTGAGACCAACTAATCGCCTAACAAAGCAACCGCAAGAGGTAATCGCCCCATGGGATGAATTTCAAGAACTCGCAGAAATTCTGGGCTTAGATTTAGATTCAGAAGCTCTGGAAGATTTGAGACAAACTCGTGAGGACAGAGAGAGTAGAAAATGTGACGCCTACATAGATCTGCATAGTATCTGATCATGTATACAATGGTGGTACATCACCATAGACCATATTGGACCGCGTGGCGATGTATTGTAGATTATTTTGAAGTAAAGGAACTAAAATGGGAAAAGAAACCAGCTTGTTCAAAAGTGAAGAATCGAAGAAACGGGCCGAAGTGAGTGAGTTTCTGCGCCAAATTGCTGAAAGAATCGCAAAGGGTGAAGTTGTCTTGCGACAGGGAACAGAAGAACTTGTGCTACAAATCCCAGAGAATCTGATTTTGGAGGTCCAAGTCGAGAACGAGGATAAGAAAACCAGAGGCCTCCAACATAGCTTGGAGATAGAGATAAAATGGTTTGATAATGATGGGTCAAGCGGTCCATTAGAGCTAGGCTGAAGCAGCAACAAGCTACGATTGATTTAGGCAACGGTCTGAATCAGATGATGATGGGAAGATCGAAGATGGATGAAGACAAGTTTCGCAATCTCAAGAGACCGAGATATCCGCTGCTGGATTTCATTAAAGATGCGCTCCCTTGGGCGGATAAATGACTGCACGTACGAACACCGGTTCATGGGTAGGATGGATGATCCATTTTGTTTAATGGTACCGAAAGCTGAGGAGGTTTCCATGAAGGCATTCGTAATGTTAAACATCGGGCAAGTGGGGGTCGTTGAAAAGGATCGGCCGATCTGTGGGCCTCTGGACGCGATCCTGCGCCCGACGAAGGGGCTAATCTGCACATCTGATGTGCATACCGTCCATGGTGCGATTGGAGAACGGGAGAACCTCACCCTGGGACATGAAGTTGTCGGCGTGGTCGAGGAAGTTGGAGCGTTGGTTGCCAACTTCAAACAGGGAGACCGGGTAGCGGTTGGTGCTATCACCCCGGACTGGGGTTCAGACGCTGCGCAGGGAGGCCATTCGTCGCAGTCTGGTGGAGCACTGGGAGGCTGGAAGTTTGCCAATATCAAAGACGGCACCTTTGCCGAGTACGTGCATGTCAACGAAGCGGACGCCAACCTCGCGCTGATCCCCAAGGGTGTGCCAGACGAGTCGGCTGTGTATGTGTGCGACATGATGAGCACTGGATTCATGGCCGCAGAGAACGCCAAAATCCCCATCGGTGGCACTGTCGTAGTCTTCGCCCAGGGACCTGTGGGCCTCATGTGCACTGCGGGGGCACGACTGCAGGGTGCCGGTTTCGTAATCGCTGTTGAAAGCGTGCCCAAGCGCCAGGAGCTGGCCCGGCACTTCGGGGCTGACAAGGTGGTGGACTTTACCAAGGTGGACGTGGTAGAGCGGATTCTTGAGTTCACGAACGGCGAAGGCGTGGATGCGGCCATCGATGCGCTAGGCACATCCAAGGTGCTCCAACAGTGCGTCAAGGTGACCAAGCCCGGCGGTATGATCTCCAACGCTGGTTACCATGGTGACGGCGAGTTTGTCGAAATTCCCCGCGTGGAGTGGGGCGTCGGAATGGCGGAGAAGGACATCGCCACGGGTCTCTGCCCAGGCGGACATCTACGGCTCTCCCGTCTACTGAGGTTGCTGGAAACCGGGCGGATCGATCCCACTCCGATGACTACCCATACCTTTGGATTCAATGAAATCGAGAAGGCATTCCGCATGATGGAGAAAAAAGAGGACGGTATGATCAAACCGATGATTGATTTCGAAGCCTGAAGAGTTCTGTCAAGTGCGCAGGCCCGTTAGGCGCTGTGGAGTAAATGACCTGATGAACATTCATAAAAAAATAGTTGTTGACGAACAAGGCAATCCGCAAGAGGTAATCATCCCATGGGATGAATTTCAAGAACTTGCAGAAATTTTGGGCTTAGATTTAGATTCAGAAGCTCTGGAAGATTTGAGACAATCTCGTGAAGACAGAGAGAGTGGTAAACGCGACGCCTACATAGATCTGGATAGCATCTGATCATGTATGCAATGGTGGTACATCGCCGGGCTGCTCGTTATTTGAGAAAACTGTCTCAAGATCAGCAAGTCAAAATAAAACATGTACTGACCCAGATGAAGAACGGTCCGCTTGGATTATCAGGTATTAAGAGTATGGTCGGTGATTGGGCAGGTTATCGTAGAATACGAGTGGGCAATGTTCGGATCATTTTTTGGATTGATGAACTCAAGAATGTCGTCTATGTAGACCATATTGGACCGCGTGGCGATGTATACAAGAATAAAGCCTAATAGATCCATGCACGTGGACCGCTTCCTTCGGTCGCGGCAGGCGATCAGTTTGATAGGTCTAAGTTGCACCCACGGCCGCTACGGTGGCTCGAAGCGCCGTCTACCTCCCGTCGGAGCGGACACCAGGACACCACTACGCGGCTTTGCCCCCGTGCTCGCGATGTGCTCATCCTGAGCGCCCGCCCCGCGCCGGGTATCGCTCAACTTCGACCCGATAGCGCTTCTTGGACATCATCAGGTAAAATTCGGCCATAGCCAAGACCAATAAGTTGATAGAGAAAATCCTACGAGGCCGATCAGATGCCAGCATAGGCGTTGAAGAGTTGCGCTCATTGCTGAAGAGCCTGGGCTTTGAAGAACGTATTCGCGGTAGTCATCAAACCCTATCAAGTTCATTAAGTACGTACTGTTATTCTGAAATATCGGCTAGGAGTCGATGGCGACGCATAAATACGAAGTGATTATTTATTGGAGCCAAGAAGATAAAACGTTTATAGCTAGGGTGCCGGTACTGTATACGTAGGGCGCTCATCGAAGGAGTGCATGGACGCACGACGACCCCCTGCCTGCTGCAGGCAGGCGTGGAGGAGTATACCCACCGGCGGTGGCTTATGGCTACTAAAGGATTCCTGAGAAACGCGGATGGCAGCAAGGCGAGTGCGACCGCCTGCCTATGCGATGCACGCAGACAGGTCGGGAACAGCCAAGCGAGACTTAGCCGCAAACTCCAAGAAGCGGAGAAGATCTGAGCCACATATCGAAGAAGGAGCAGGCATACATGTCCCGTAAAATTTCTATTTCTATCGTGCTCATTGCCCTTCTATCTCTCCTGGGTTTTGGCGCATGGACGGTGTTGTTCAAACCTGCCGGCGGGCCGCCCGTGGGGTTCGCCCGTGGCAATGGCCGGATCGAGGCGGACCTTATGGATATCTCGCCACGCCTGGCCGGACGGGTGGCCGAGATCAGGGTGCGGGAGGGTGAGCGAGTACGGTCAGGCGATGTTCTGGCAGTGATGGACACAGCCGAACTAAATTCGCAGCTGATGCGCGCCGAAGCGGCGGTGGCCAGCGCTGAGGCGACGGCCGGGGTGGCGACGGCACAGGTGGCCGAGGCCGATGCGAAACTAGCGCTAGCACGCAGTGAACAGGCCCGCGCTGAAACGCTGAGTAAGCGCGACATGCTTTCGTGCCAGGATCTCGACATCCGCCGCACCGAGACGCAGGTGGCCGAGGCCGCGCTGACCGCCGCCAAGGCCAACCTGCGGGCCCGGCAACGCGCCGTCGACGCTGAAGCCGCAGCGCGCGCAGAGATCGCGACACGCATCGCCGACAGCACCCTCTACGCCCAGGGCGCGGGGCGAGTGCTTTACCGTCTGGCGCAGCCAGGCGAGATCCTGAGTAGCGGCGGCAAGCTACTGACGTTGGTCAGCCTTGAAGATGTCTACATGGAGTTCTTCCTGCCCGCCACTGAGGCTCCGCGCGTCAGGATCGGCGATGAGGCACGCATCGTCCCGGATATCATGCCCCACACTGCCGTACCCGCAGTGGTGACCTTCGTCTCGCCGCAGGCCCAATTCACGCCCAAGCAAGTGGAAACTGAGGCTGAGCGCAAAAGCCTGATGTTCCGTATCCGCGTGAGCATTCCGCCCGAACTGGTCGCGGCGCGGATGGATCAGGTCAAGACCGGCGTGCGCGGCGTCGCCTGGGTGCGGCTGGTGAAAGACGACGGCAGTCTACCAAAGTGGCCGGAGGGGCTGACTCCACCGCTGCTCGCTACACCCACTCAATCCTCCACAGAGCAACCATGACACAATCCACGCCGGTTGCCCATCTTGAACGCGTCAGCCACCACTATGGTAAGGTTGCCGCGCTCCACGATCTGACGCTGACGCTGCCGGCTGGACAGATGGTGGGTTTGATCGGCCCCGATGGTGTAGGCAAATCGACGCTGATGGGTTTGATTGCGGGTGCCAAGCGCCCACAGCAGGGTCAAGTACTCACTCTGGACGGAGACATGGCTAATAAGCGTCACCGCGCCGCCGTGGGCGGGCGCATCGCCTATATGCCCCAGGGACTGGGGCGCAATCTCTATCATGATCTCAGCCTACGCGAGAATCTGGAATTTTTCGGTAAGCTGTTCGGCCTGGATGGGGCCGAGCGCGCCGCGCGCATCGAGCGGTTGACGCGCGCCACTGGCCTGTATCCTTTTCTCGACCGGCTCGCGGGCAAGCTATCCGGCGGAATGAAACAGAAGCTGGGGTTGTGCTCGGCGCTGATCCATAGCCCTGATTTTCTCCTACTGGACGAACCCACCACCGGCGTCGATCCGTTATCGCGCCGCCAATTCTGGGATCTCATCGATGCCATTCGCGCCGACCGACCGCAGATGAGCGTACTAGTGTCCACGGCCTATATGGAAGAAGCCGCGCGCTTTGACCACCTGGTGGCGATGAACGCGGGCAGTGTGCTGGCCGAGGGCAGCCCCCAGGCACTGATGAACCAGACTGGCACCGGATCGGTTGGTGAAGCCTTTGCCGCGCTGCTGCAACCGGGCACGGCCATTACCGACATAGCCACCGACCGTGCAGCGGATACCGCCCTGCCAGACACAAGTAGTGAACTGGCGATCCGCGCCCGTGCCCTCAGTCGGCGCTTTGGTGACTTCACCGCCGTAGATGCGGTTAGCTTCGACATCGCACGGGGGGAAATTTTTGGCTTTCTCGGCTCCAATGGCTGCGGCAAGACCACGACCATGAAAATGCTGACCGGCCTGCTGCCCGCCTCGGAGGGTGAGGCATGGATCTGCGGTCAACCGGTGGATGCACAGAACCTGAATGCTCGCCGCCGCGTGGGCTTTATGTCGCAGACCTTTTCGCTTTATGGTGAACTGAGCGTGCGCGAAAACCTGTTGCTGCATGCACGCCTCTTTCATCTCGGCCGGACACTGACCGAGCAACGGCTGGCTGACCTAGTGCCCCGCTTCGGCCTCGAACCCTACCTGGACCAGCGCGCCGACGCGCTGCCCCTGGGCTTGCGCCAGCGACTGTCCCTCGCGGTAGCGGTGATTCACGCGCCGGAGATCCTGATCCTCGACGAGCCGACATCGGGCGTCGACCCCCAGGCGCGCGATGACTTTTGGCGACTCTTGTTGGATTTATCACGCAACGAGGGCGTGACCATCTTCATCTCGACTCATTTCATGGACGAGGCCCTGCGCTGTGATCGTATATCGCTGATGCACGCTGGCCAAGTGCTGGTCACCGACACGCCGGCGGGAATCATCCGCTCGCACCATGCCACAACCCTGGAAGAAGCCTTTATCGCCTCTATCTCCGCCAAAATCCCCCCAGAGTCCGCCACGGGCGCGACGCTGACTATCGCTCCCGCAAGCGCCCGTGTGGCCCATGATGTCTTTGGCTTCAGTCCACGCCGTCTACTCGCCTTTACCGCACGGGAGACATTACAAGTGCGCCGTGATCCAGTGCGGCTGGCCTTCGCCTTTCTGGGTAGCGCACTGCTGTTGTTAATCATGTCGTTTGGCATTTCCCAGGAGGTGCGCAATATCCCCTTTGCCGCCCTGGATCAGGATGACAGCCCCGAAAGTCGCGCCTATCTCTCGACGTTCGAGGATTCGGTCTGGTTTCGGGGCCATGCGCCGCTGCAAGATGTCGAACAACTGGAACGCCGCCTGGCCAGTGGTGAACTGGCACTGGCACTGCAGATCCCACCCGCTTTTGGCATCGAACTGCGGCGCGGCTCTGGGGCTGAAGTAGCGGCGCTGATCGATGGCACCGATACTGGGCGCGCGGGCACCATCGAAAGCTATGTCTCGGCTGCTCACGCCTATGTGCTGGCGGCGGACGCAGGCCCAGTGCCCGCGCTCGATATGCTCGCCCAGAAGCCAGCAGCCAGAACCCCACCGGTGGTGCTGGAACCGCGCTTTCGCTATAATCCGGCGATGGCCAGCTTGCCCGCGATTGGCCCTTCGATCCCACCGTTGTTACTGCTGCTAATTCCGGCGATCCTGATGGCTGTCAGCGTGGCGCGGGAAAAGGAAATCGGGACCATCACCAATTTCTACGTCACCCCCACCGGCCGGGCCGAGTTTCTGCTCGGCAAACAACTGGTCTATATCGGCATCACGCTGTTGAACTTCGCGATCCTGACGGCGCTGGTGGTCCTGGTGCTGGGGGTGCCGCTGCACGGTGACCCGCTGCTGCTAGTGCTGGCATCACTGGTTTATGCGGTGGCGGCTACCGGCTTTGGCTTGATGGTTTCAATGATGACAGCGACCCAGGTCACCGCGGTGTTTGCCACCACCATCCTGTCGGTCATGCCGACCCTGCAATTTTCCGGGATGATGGAGCCTGTTTCCTCGCTCCAGGGCCCGGCGCGATTGCTGGGCACCTTCTGGCCCACGACCTGGTACATGGCGATCAGTGTCGGCAGTTTTACCAAAGGACTGGGGCTGGCGGATCTGAGCGGGGCACTGCTCCGACTAGCAGCTTTCGGCCCGGTATTCACCGGACTGGCCATCCTCGCGCTGCGCAAGCAGGAGCGGTGATCATGCAGCGTCTAGCCAATATCTTCTGGTTGTTCGGCAAGGAGTTGAAAAGCGTGCTGGGCGATCCAGTCATGGTGATCCTGATTGTGTGGTCTTTCGTCGTCGCCGTAATATTAGAGGCCAGCGGTGCCGGTGACACGGTACGCAACGCCGCTATCGCCGTTGTGGACGAAGATCAGTCTTCCCTCAGCAGGCAGATTTCCGCAACGCTGATACCGCCCTGGTTCCAGGAACCGGTGGCCATGAACCCTGATCAGGCCAGCGCTGCCATGGACCGGGGGCAAATCATGTTTGCACTGTCCTTTCCACCGGATTTTGCCGCCGACGTGATGGCTGGAAAAGTTCCCGCCGCGCAACTTCTGGTGGATGCTACCGCGGTGTCGCAGGCGGAGCTCGGTACCGACTACATCAGTAATATCGTGCAATCGGAAACGCGCGCCTTTCTGACCGGCAGCCCCGACGCCCCCGACCCGCCGCTGCGGCTGGAATTGCGTCGTGCCTTTAACCCCAACGGCAATCCAGTCTGGTTCAAGGCCGTGTCCTCATTGCTCAACCAACTATCGCTACTGACTATCGCGTTGACCGGCGCGGCGATGCTGCGCGAACGGGAACACGGCACCATCGAGCATCTAATGGTGATGCCACTGACCCCCGTGGAAGTGGCGCTGTCCAAGGTTCTGGCAACGATGGCGGTGGTGTTGTTAGCGTTTATCGGCTCGCTTCTTTTTGTCGTGCAAGGGGCATTGCAGATACCGGTGGCAGGATCGGTGCCGCTGCTGGTCGCGGGTGCGGCGATTTATCTATGGGCAGCCGCCGCGATTGGCATGTTCTTGGGCACCATAGCGCGCAGCATGGCGCAGTTCGCGCTGCTGGTAATCATGGTGATCATCCCGATAATCATGCTTTCGGGCGGCATGGGTGCAGTGGAAAGCCAGCCCGAGATCGTCCAGCGCCTGACACTGGCGTTGCCTTCCCGCCATTTCCTCGCCTTTGCCAAGGCGGTGGTATTTCGCGGCGCGGGTATCGAATTGGTCTGGCCCGAACTCGTGCTAATGGCCGGGCTAGGTACCGGCTTCTTCGGGGCAAGCCTGGCACTATTTCGCCGCTCGATGAGCCTCAACGGTTAAAGCACGCACAAGTATGCCTGCCTGCAACTCGTCATGGACCCGTGAGTTCAATACTGGCTTTTTGAAAAATCTCCGTTCATCCTCAATCCGGCAGAACCTTCACCGAGCGCCGCGCCTGCTTCTGTTCTCCACGGCGGCGTTTCTCTTCCAGACGCCGTTGCCTGGCAGCTCGCGAAGGCTTGGTCAAACGCCTCGGTTTGGGTTTTTCCGCCGCCTGCCGTAGGAGGACGACCAGACGCTTGATGGCATCCTGGCGATTACGCTCCTGGCTGCGAAATCGCTTGGCGGTTATCAGCAACTCCCCTTCCCTGGTAAGCCGGTTGCCCGCCAGTTTCATCAACCGTTGGCGGACATCCTCGGGCAGGGAGGAGGAATGGGCGGCATCAAAGCGCAATTGTACCGCTGTCGCTACTTTGTTCACATTTTGACCACCTGGGCCGGAGGCCAGCACAAACTGGAAGTGGAGTTCTTCCTCTTTGAGCTGAATGTGCGGCGTTACGGTAATCATTTGACATCCTCCCCGGCCTGAAGATCAGAGATTCCTACATTGCTCCGGCGCGGCATTGAACTTGCCGCTGGCTCAGGGACAACTCCCGGCGCGCAACTAAGATTTTATTTTCCAGCCTTATCCGTTGCTAGTAAGGACGCTAATGCCGGCCAGATATTATCTAGCATTAACGTCTGGGCCTCGGCGCGGGGATGAATACCATCCGCTTGCATTAACTCCGCCTGAGTGGCGATCCCCCGGAGGATGAAAGGCGCGATTGTTACCCCGTATTCATCTTTCAGATCGGTAAATAACTGCTCAAAACGCTCGGTATATAAAGGTCCGTAATTAGGCGGCAGACGCATTTTAACGAGCAGCACCTGAGCGCCGTTTTGCTGGGATTTTTCAATAATCCGGGCAAAATTTTGGCGTATTTCCGCCAGGGACAAGCCACGCAAGCCATCATTGCCTCCCAGTTCAATCACCACAATTTCCGGCTGATGGGCGGCCAGCAGGGAATCCAGGCGGCCAAGCGCCCCCCGGGTGGTTTCGCCGCTAATACTGGCATTCACCACCTGATAAGGGTAGCCTTTACGTAGTAATCGTTCCTGAAGACGGGCCACCCAGCCTTGCTCCAGGGAAAGACCATAGCTGGCGCTAAGACTGTCTCCCAGAATGACAATGGCGGGTTGAGCCGCAGCTCCTGGGACGATGGGCTGAAGCAGTAAACCCACTAATATACTGAATCGAAATATGGCGGATAATTTCATCATACGCGCAGAACACCTTAGCAAACGGGTGGAAAGCCCAGAGGGCCTACTAACCATACTAGATGATATCAGCTTTTCCATCGCCCCCGCTGAAGCCTTGGCGGTGATCGGCGCTTCCGGTTCCGGCAAATCTACCTTGCTGGGGCTGCTGGCTGGTCTGGACACGCCAACCTCCGGGCGGGTTATTTTGGACGGCGTCGACTTGCAGACCCTGGATGAAGACGGGCGGGCTCAGTTACGCAGCGACCGGGTGGGTTTCATCTTTCAGAGCTTTCATCTCCTGCCCAATCTCACCGCTCTGGAAAACGTTATGCTGGGCCTAGAGCTAGGGGGGCACACTCAACCACGGGAAGCCGCCTTGGCAGAGCTAACAGCCGTTGGCCTAGGCGCTCGAACTGGCCACTACCCTAATCAGCTCTCGGGCGGCGAGCAGCAACGGGTCGCCATCGCCCGCGCCTTTGCGCCCCGCCCATCCATCCTCTTTGCCGATGAGCCTACTGGCAATTTGGACAGCCAAACCAGCGCTAAAATCAGCGATCTCCTGTTTACCATGAAAAAAGAACATGGCGCCACGCTGGTGCTGGTCACCCATGATAAAACCCTGACCAAGCATTGTGACCGTACCCTGGCCCTGGATAATGGCCGCCTGCTACCCTCCTCTTCTAACCGTCGGTTACTACTGCCCTGGAAGCAGACGTCATGAAAATATTAGCGTTCTCCCTTGCTACCCTGAAGCGGGACTGGCGTTCTGGCGAGATTCGGTTAATCGCCATGGCCCTTATCATCGCGGTGAGCGCCGTTACCACCGTTAATTTTTTCGTTGAACGGCTGCGCCAGGCCATGGAAACGGAAGCCGGGACGGTGCTAGGCGGGGATCTGGTGGTGGAATCCCGCGAGCCGTTGCCCGAAACCTTTATCACTCAGGCTCATACCCTGGGGCTGAAAACCTCCCAGACTGTCTCCTTTCGGAGCATGGTGCCCGCGGGCGATCGGCTACAGCTCACGGAGATCAAAGCCGTTGAGGAAAATTATCCCCTACGGGGCCAGTTAATGGTAGGGGAAGATCCCTTTACGGAACCTGGGGTAACTAAGCAAACCCCATCCCCTGGCACGGTATGGATGGATCCACAGCTCACCCAGACCCTCCAACGAACGGTGGGCGATGACATTGATCTAGGACAGTTACGCTTAGTAATAGACAAACTCTTGTTCCTGGAACCGGATCGGGGCGCTCAGGTTTTCAATATCGCCCCCCGGCTGTTAATAAATTTTAAGGATGTGAAGCGTACCGACTTATTGCTGCCGGGAAGCCAAGCCCGCTACCGCCTGCTCCTGGCGGGTCCCTACCGGGACATCCTGTCCTACAAACACTGGGCCAAAGTCCATGCGCCGGACAATGTGCAGGTGATGGGGGTCCGGGATGGACGACCCGAGTTGCGGACCGCCCTTCAGCGGGCCGATCAATTCCTGACCCTGGCGGCCTTGACAAGCGTTTTCCTGGCGGGTGTAGCCATTGCCATTGCAGCGCGGCGATACGCGGATCGACACCAGGACAACTGCGCCATCATGCGCTGCCTGGGCGCGACTCAAGGATGGATTATCCAAACCTATGCCATGACCATGCTGTGGCTGGGACTCATCACCAGCCTGCTCGGTTGCCTGGTGGCCTGGCTCGCCCAATCGGTGCTGGCTTATCTCATGATTCAACTCTTTCAAAGTGAACTGCCCCCCGCCTCTCTCTTGCCCCTGCTGACCGGTACCCTGACGGGGCTCATTGCTCTGCTCGGCTTTGCCTTGCCGCCCCTGATGCGGCTCAAGGATGTACCACCTTCCCGGGTACTGCACCGGGATAGGGAAAGTGCTCAGCAGGGTGGCTATAGGGTCTATGTAGGCGCGCTCATCGCTATTGCGGCGCTTATTCCCTGGCAGTCAGGAGAAATAACCCTAACCCTCTATGTCCTTGGCGGCAGCCTCTTGACTGTCGCGGTGCTGGCAACTTGCTCCTGGCTACTTATCAACGGTCTCAAATTGCTGCGCCCACGGGTGGGCGTGGCCTGGCGTTATGGTTTCGCCAGCCTGGCGCGGCGGGCGGGAAGCAGCATCGTGCAAACCATCGCCCTGGGACTGGGGATCATGGTGATGCTGCTACTCACCGTGGTACGCTCTGATTTGCTGGCGAACTGGCAGGCTAATCTCCCTCCCGATGCGCCTAATCATTTTGTCATCAATATCCAGCCGGATCAGGTCGAAGACATGCAAACCTTTTTTGCTGAGCAAGGCCAACCCGTGCCCCGGCTGTATCCCAATATCCACGGCCGCTTAATCGCTATCAACGAGACCCCTATCACAGAGAAAGATTACCGCGACCCGCGCGCTCAACGACTGTCACAGCGTGAATTTCACCTCACTTGGGCCGCTAAATTCCAAACTGATAACCACATCGTGGCCGGCGACTGGTGGTCCTCCCAACCCTCACCCCCGCCTCAGTTTTCGGTAGAGGTTGATCTGGCCGAAACCCTCGGAATCAAACTGGGCGATTCCCTCACCTTTCAGGTAGCCGATAAAAAAATTGAGGCCCCGGTCAGCAGCTTGCGGACTATTGAATGGAACTCCTTTAATCCCAACTTTTTCGTCATGGCTTCACCAGGATTGCTGGACGATTCTCCTGGCACCTATTTGACCAGTTTTTATTTGCCGGAAGGCAATAACGCGCTCCCAACCGCCTTGGTAAAGCAATTTCCTAGCGTCACCATTCTCGATGTAAAAGCATTGATGGCCCAAATCAGAACTATCATTGATCGGGTCACCTTGGCCGTTGAATTTATTTTTATTTTCACCGTAGCCGCGGGGCTGGTGGTGTTATTTGCCGCTATTCAATCCACCAATGATGAACGACGCCATGAAAGCGCCGTATTTCGAACCCTGGGAGCAAGCAGAGGCACTATCGTGCGCGGTCTAGCGGCGGAATTTCTCTCCCTGGGAGCGGTAGCAGGAACCGTAGCCGCCATTGGCGCCCTTGCTATTGGCTATGTACTGGCGGAACGGGTACTGCATACCGGCTTTCAGTTCAACGGCTGGCTGCTTATTCTCGGCTTGCTGGCCGGCAGTCTGGGCGTGAGCCTTGCCGGCCTTTTAGGCACCCGCTCGGTGCTGCAAGTACCACCCTCGCAAACATTGCGGCAGGTCTAAAAGCGCAGGGGAAAAGGCGGGAACCTCCTTGTTCCTGAGAATGCCTCCTTGTTGACTTTTATTGCGGCGGCACGCAAAAGGCAATGCCCTCATCTACCCAGCCTTGGTCTAATAAGGGCGTGAGCAAGGCCCGGTCGGTCACAAAGCGGTGGTTGCTCTCCTCCCCCCGGGCAAAGCCATTGTTATAAGCCCGGTAGACGGGGGCGAAGGTCTCCGGACACTGCCGCCCTTCCCCCTTCCCCTGGGCGGGGATGGCCATAAAGGCATCGCCCTCGAAGTTCCAGCGGGGCGCGGTGGGGGGCGTTTGGGCTTGCAGATCCATCAACAAGCCGCACTCCTGGGGAGAGGGGGTAAAGAAATGGCTATTAGGGCCAGGAGAGACGGAGCCATAGAAACGGCACAGGTACACTCCCACGTTACTGCCTAACAGGCTCCAGGCTTGAAAGGTATGGCCGGTGCGCTCCCAGCCAGGTCCCGCCATACCCCTATCTATCATCTCGATTTCCCAGGGGAAGGGGGTCATGAAGTAGTGGCCCAATTCGGTGTTGAAAAATTCCACCACCGTGACCTCGCCCCGCGCCTGTTCGACTGGTACGGCTTGACCCTCCCCGAAGCAATCGGTCTGGGGGCAAACAAAATAGCCGGCGGCGCTCACGCCTATCAGCAGGCCGTCCGTATAAACCACCGTATGGGGAATAGCCAACAGGCCCTTACTCAGGGGTTTCCAAGCTTTCCAGGTACTGAAAGGCACCGGGCGCACTTTGACCCCCGTGTCGGTGCCCGCCACCAGCAGCGGTGGCAGGGGCGCCTTCTGGGGCACGAAAACCAGCCCATGGACCGGCTCCTGTAAGGCAGTCAAGTGCCAGGACACCCCCCGATCTTCGCTCTGGTATAGTCCTTGCTCAGAGAGGGCGTAGGCCACCTGGGGATCGCCCGGATCATGGACCACCCGCACCGTATCGACCGGAAAGCTGCCATCGTCCACCCGCTGCCAGGTGGCGCCTAAATCCAGAGATTCCCGCAGTTCCGCCGGACGGTCAAAAAACTCGGAGGTAATCGCCCACAGTCCCGTGCCTTCCGGATTAGCCAGCAGATTATAGCGATCGTCCCCAAGTCGATGATTTGCCACTTGTTCCTGCCAGGTGAGGCCATCATCCTCACTGTGGTAAATAAACTGTTGGGCGGGACCCCGAATCCCTACGAAAAGGGAACCCCCTGCCCGTACCGGCGGACCAGTGAAGGCGGCGTTATTCAGACCCAACACACTGCGGTCGGACCAATTAAGGGCGTCGATGAGCTCGCCCTCGGGGGATAACCGCAACATCCCATAGAGGTCAAAAACCAGGGTACTGCCATCGTCAGCCTCGATGGCGTTAAAATCGGACACATTCAGATAAGTAGGCTGAATATTAGGCGGATCGAAGACCTCCTCCAGGTCCGAGGAGCCCAGATCGGGATCGGGGGTTTCCGGGGGAGAGTCCTGAAGGGGTAGCAGGATCTCCATCGCCGTTTGGGGCGGGTGAATCCGAAAGACCCCTCGTGGACGCAGTTGCAGGGGATCAGGCTCGAATTTATCGGAATACTGCAACCACACGCTATCTGTTCTCACCAGAGGGGTCAAGGCGGGGGCCAGCAGCTCCGACCGGCCTAAGGAATTAGAGTTAATAAAAATTTGAGGGTTGACGCAGGAGACCTCTTCCGGACACAAAGGACGCCATGGGGCCCCTTGGGTGGTGCTTGGCTCTGCAGGCGTGATCCCAATTCGAAAGCCCTCTGCTCTTAGCGCAGCGATATCCGCCTCATCCAGGTAAACTTCCTCTATCGTATAAGTGCGGCTTTCGGGGTCGAAAGTCAGGCTGGTTCTAAATAAATTACCCGCCGGGTCTTCGTCCACATAGACGGGCGGCAACACGGCGGGGTCCACCTCTTCTGTATGGATAGCGGATTCATCTCCATAGGAAGAAGTACCAAGGGTTGCGACCCATAACAAAACAATCCACAAATAACGCATTATTGCTCCTTAGTTGGGCGACTACTTTTGGGTGAGCCATATTCTAAAAGATATATTTATTGTACTTTTTTTCTAGTATACCTTGGCGATGACTCATCCATCCATCAACGTAGTAGGCGCTTAAGAGTCAAGGTAGGGCGGGAAAGCGTAGCGCATCCCGCCATGAATAAAGATGGATTTCGGCGGGATGCGCTCCGCTTTCCCGCCCTACGTGCTACGTGCTTTCCTATCAAATCAAAAGGTACTTATAAGGATAGATAGGCCACGGCGAGACTGAGGCCCACAAAGCCGCCTGCAAAGGACAGAGTTGAAATCCAGCGTGATGGCTGTGGCCGATCGCCCTCCGGAATCATATCCTCGATGGTGGCCAGCAACAGCAGGCCGACGATAAAGGCAAGCGCGGCATGCTGAACGAAATCATTCTGTCCGCCCAACAGCCAAAAACCTATCGTAGCGCTGGCTGCTACCAGCAGGAACATAGAAAAACAAAGCAGCCAGCGCCGACCGCGTGGCACCTTATTTTCCTGAAGATTCTTAGTGGTCGCAAAACCGCCGGGAATATTAGCCACTGCCTGGGTCAGGCCGATCAGCAGGCCAAGACCACTGGTGACCGCCGAACCCGCGCCGGTCATCAGGCCATCGCTAAACAGATCAGCACCGATAACAGTATAGACCATCAAAGCCCCAGTGCGGGTTCCGCCAAACTGACCGCGCAGCGCTCCAGCACCCTGCCATAATAACAGCGAGAACCCAGCGCCAAACAGGAAAGCAATGACAATGATCCACATGGGGATTGTCTCAAGGATGCGTGGCATTAAATCGACCGCAACCAGTGCGATCGCAATACCCGCGGCGCCATGCAAAGCAGCCCCAATAACCCAGCGCGGGGAGTGTAAACGCTCCGCAAGGGCAACACCCATTAGATTACCGGCTGCTGGCAGCAGGGCGTAGAGCAGCACAAGCAGAAAATCGGTGAGCACGGTCTCCTTACTTAGTACCTAGGGGGACTGAGAAGAAAACTCATGCTAGTTGACAGTAGGGCTACTTGCAAGCCATGACTGCTCATAAAAGTCCAGAATAAAATCTGACAACCTGAGCTCATTCAAGCCATCCACACCGATAGATAAGGCAGTCCTAGTCAGCTCTTGCGCGCGTTTCACGGCTGGCTTGGATCTACTGGCAGGGAGCAATTTGCCGGGCGCCTCCCCTTTTCTGCGTGTAACCGCTACACTGCCGGTAAATCAGCACAACCCGGTCAAACTCTACGCCATCACCGGGAGTGACTTAGATGCCATTGGAACCGCTTGGCATTATCGCTGAGGCTAGAGGCTTTAAACCATGGAGATTTTGTTTCATGTTTACTGGCTATTAATTTTCCCTTATCGTTCTTATGCTAATCCTTTCACTTGCCCACACGCTTAAAGCTTACTGGCGGCGGAAAATTATCAACCGCCACCCTATTCCCCTCGACCAGTGGGAAGCAGCGGTAGCTTGTCTGCCCCTTCTCCAAGGTCTCAGCCTAGCGGAATTAAGCCATCTTCGAGATCTAAGCACCTTATTTTTACACCATAAATCCATTTATGGCGCTCAGGGTTTCAAAGTTAATGAGAAAATGCGCTTGATAGTGGCAATGCAGGCATCGCTCCTTATTCTCTATCTGGATTGGGACGATTACCGGCATTGGCATACAGTGCTTCTTTATCCAGGAGCATTCGTGGCTAAGCATGAAGAACGGGATGAAAGCGGTATCGTCCACGCGGTGCAACACCCCCTGATCGGAGAGTCCTGGCACCGGGGGCCAGTCATTCTTTCCTGGGATGATGTAGCGCATACACTGGTGCCCTCCGAGTCATCAAGCAATGTGGTGATTCATGAGTTTGCCCATCTTTTGGACATGGGCAATGGAGTGGCTAATGGCATGCCACCCTTGCACCGCACGATGAACCGTCGCACCTGGACATCCGTTTTCTTTCAGACTTATAAAAACCTGAACGAGCGCTGGGCAGCGGGAGAACCCATCCCGCTGGATTCTTATGCCCTAGAGAGCCCCGCCGAGTTCTTCGCCGTTGCCAGCGAGGTCTTTTTCGTTTCTCCCCAAAAACTGCAAACCGCGCTTCCTCAGATCTATCACCAACTACAACTGTATTACCGCCAAGATCCCGCCAGTCGTACCCTACTCTTTTAAATAGCCGCTTAAAAAAGAGTGCGTTTATGCTATTTTCCTGATATTTTTTGGAAAAACATCAGGAAAGATTGACCCTGTGGATTTGCTTTCTCCGCTGCTACTGTTAATGGTGGCCAATGGTGCTCCGGTAGTAACCGCCTTGCTACTGAAAAACCGTTTCAACCAGCCCCTGGATGGGAATCTCCATCTCCCGGACGGCTACCCCCTCTTTGGCGCCTCTAAAACTATTCGGGGTATTGTCGCTGCTCTCCTGGCAACCGCCTTCATCGCTCCCCTTCTCAACTTCTCCTTCATAACCGGCACGCTGGTAGGCTTTTGGGCCATGGTAGGAGATCTCCTGTCCAGTTTCATTAAACGGCGCTTGGGACGACAACCTTCTAGCGCTCATATGCCTGGCTTGGATCACATTCCCGAGTCTCTTCTCCCTCTTTGTTTTTTACGGAGCCAAATGAACTTATCTTGGCCAGATTTAGTGCTCATTATCCTGGCCTTTGCCTTGCTTGACCTCTTCCTGTGGTATTTATTGAAGCGGCTTTATCCTCTCTTCCATTCCCGCTAGCGGCACGTAAAAGAGGATGAGACGGCTCCAAAAAAGGAATCGAACTGCTGTCTCTAGGGCCGCCACATACATAGTCCTTAAAAAAGCATAATCGTGGATCTGACGGGCAAGTTTTCCCCCATACATAGACACGCAGCGTCTATGTATGGGGAGGCTCTGCCAGTCGAATAACTGTTCAGAGACATCGGCTTGATTATATGATTATAGATTGGGCTAGACTGACCATATACGCTTACTGCGCTTTATAGACAGTCTGACCCTCCTTGATCGTTTCCAATACACGTATGTTCATGATCATTGCTGGGTCAACCTGTGTCGGATCTTGGTCCAATATCACAAGATCGGCCAGCTTGCCCTTCGTAAGCATACCCTTACTATCCTGCTCGAAATATTGCCAGGCCGCCCAGTCGGTGATTGACTTCAGCGCCTGATAGGGACTAACGCGCTGGTCCGGCCCGATTATCTCGCCACTGCGGCTGGTCCGGTTGACTGTAGTATGAAGAATCATGATCGCGCTCGGCAGAGCGACGGGCGCATCATGATGCTCGGTGAATCGCATGCCACGCTTCAGGGCAGAGGCGGTCGGCGAGATGCGTGCTGCTCGTTCCGGACCGAGGGTCTCATCCCGATGCCAGTCACCCCAATAATAAGTATGCATGGAGAAAAACGATGGCAGGATGCCAAGTTTTTTCATCCGCTCGAGCTGACTCTCGCGGACAGTCTGTGCATGGATCATCACGGTACGACGGTCATCCTTGCCATATTTCTCGCTAGCCACGGCGACGGCATCAATCATCGCTTCAGCCGCTGCATCGCCGTTACAATGCACCAGCAGTTGCCAGTTCTTCTGGTATGCAAGGTTAAACAGTGCCTGTCTCTCCTTGTCGCTCGGAATGGCCGGGTATCCTGTATAACTATCCGGTTTTTGGGAAGGCGGATTAAGATAGGGTTTGCTGAGCCAGGCCGTTTTGCCTTGCGGCGAGCCATCCAGACTCAGCTTTACACCCGCCACCCGAAAATGATGAGTGTAGCCCTCATGAATTCCAACTTGCTTGATGTACGCGGTTTCTGATTGGAGATCGGGATAGACTGCAACATCGATTTTAAGCTTGCGCTCATGGGCAAGTTTTCGCCACGTCTCAGTCGCTGCCTTATTAGCTCGACCCTCCTGCGCCGTAGTAAAACCGTGCTGAGTGTAGGCATCTACTCCAGCCAGGGCAATTTTCTCGTTGGCTTCCGAATCGAGAGCTCCCAGGATTTTGAAAATCGGTCCGAAGGAGGCCATCTCCTCAAGCACTCCGTTCGGAGTCCTGCCGTCGTCCTGACGGCGAATTACGCCACCAGTCGGATCCCTAGTTTCAGCCGTGATTCCGGCTAATTTCAGTCCTTTATGGTTCATCGTGGCCAAGTGGCCGGATTGATGGATGATCACCACTGGCAACTCGGTGGATACCTGATCCAGTTCCGTCGCCGTGGGATGACGTGCTTCCGCCAGCCGTGAATCATCGTAGCCGAAGCCAATGATCCAGCCTGATTTCTTCATAGCGGCGGCATTTTTATCCCGCCATTTTTTGAGCAGCGCCACGAGAGATGCCACGTCCTTACCATCACCATCGGGGGTGGTAGTAAATTGGCTGCGAGTTTCTGAAAGCCAGCATTGAACACATGGCCGTGGGCATCGATGAACCCCGGCAGCAGCGCCCTGCCGTCGAGGTCGATTTTTCTCGCCGCCGCACTTGCTAAATGCTCGGCCTGCGTTTTAGTACCAACGAAAAGGATGCGGCCATCCTTAACAACTAGGGCCTCCGCATAGCTCGGAGCACGCCCCTCCATAGTAAGTATCGAGCCGCCATAATAAAGGGTGCTACTCCCCCTATCAGACGCTGCCTTTGTGGAGCCGAAGGCCAGTGTCATGAGTAGAGTTCCCGCCGTCAATGACAGCAGAAATTTGCTAGGTATGCACATACTAACTTTCATTTTGTTATCTTCCCAAGCTTTGTAGCCAACGCCACGATTACCTTGTTGTAGGCATCAATTGCAAAATGTTGAATCACCAATACGAGTGACGGCTATACCTAATGCTTTGGAGATATCGACTTTAAAAAGCTTTACAGGGATTTTTTGGATAATTAAGTCAATATTTTGAACGTCCTTCGCTTCAATTTGCCGCTGCTTCACCGGCGGGCGAAGCACATCCATTGCAATCTTGGATTGGGCAAAACCTAGATTAGCGGCAAGACCGGACAGACGATGCTATGGCAGAAACGCATTGACACCGCATATATGGCATTATATGGTCTCATATTTCTTGCTATTCTCTCCCGAAATGAGCGTTTACAGTCATACACGAGACGCTGGAGACCTTCTATCCGTTTCCGCGAAGAAAACCATTCCTTTTGACCAAAAAATCAAAATGGATGGCCTGAAATTTCTTGGACGCCTCGTTGATAATTCGGTGCCAGCCGCGTTCTTTGACCCCCAGTATCGGGGCGTGATGGATAAGCTCAAGTACGGGAACGAAGGATCTCGCCAGCAGTTGCGAGCGCAGATGAAACAAATGCCGGAAGAGACAATATTTGATTTTGTTTCAGAAATTGCTCGAGTGCTCTGTCCTTCGGGACACTTGTTCCTTTGGATTGACAAGTTCCATCTGTGCGAGGGGACTTCGAGCTGGTTCGACGGAACGCCAATGAAAACTGTTGACCTGATTACTTGGGACAAGGAGCGGATTGGTATGGGGTACCGTTCACGTCGCAAAGCTGAGTATTTACTTGTCGCCCAAAAGAAACCTGTCCGCGCGAAAGGCGTTTGGACGAACCACAGCATACCTGATGTTTATCAAGAGAGGTTTCAGCGTAATATGTCGTTTGCACATCCTAAGCCAATAGGACTGCAAGCAAAGCTAATTGATGCCGTAACGAACTCCGGTGATGTCGTGATCGATCCTGCGGCAGGTTCTTTTTCGGTGCTCGCGGCGGCGCAACAAACAGGGCGCAAGTTCCTCGGCTGTGACATAGCATTAGGGGAATTCGAATGGTCTTGATGTCTTCTTCGCGCGGGCGCGCAGATGGCAAGTCAAACTACCGGTAGGCACGGGAGTTCGCTCTACCGCCCAACAACCAAGTTCACCGGCAAAATAAAGCTGCATAGCGACGCGGAGTGGCGCAGGCAGCCGTTTGAGAGAGTCATCTCCTCGATTTATGCCGCACAGCGGCGCGAACGCCAGAAATCAGCGGCGCGGCTTTGCCGCGTCCGACTGCATGCGCTTGTTAGCGGATACGTCTTTGAGCGAGCCTGATATGTACTTATGAATAATGCTTGATACCAGGGTTTGATAGGGAATACCTTCTTCTGATGCTTTCAGTTGAACGGCCTTCAAATCCCTATTGGAAATTCTAATATTTATCCGTTTGTCTTTGCGTACTGTGTTCTTTGCCGCACTGACTAGTTCAGCCCTTCGTTTTTTGGTAAGGACTGATTCAAATTCGCCGGCTTCGACAGCTTTGAGAAGCTGCTGCTCTTCTTTACTTAATTTAACATTACTCATGTATCGTCTCCAAGATAAAGCTTTGTAAATTTTCGGCTAGGGATGATTGTTTTTAGAAATATTTCGTCCTCATTCTCGACGTATGGGACAAGATAGACGTAGTCTTCAACTGCTACGACGAAGATTCGTTGATGAGAGTAGTCTTGTGTATTTGGGTGGGCAATTTCGTCCAGCAGGCCACCGTTTTCAATATAGAAGACAACTTCCTCGAAGGACATTCCTCGGTCAATAAGCAAGATCTCGTTCTTCTCTCCATTCCAATTGTAGATCTTCATGTGAAAGAGAGTAACATGGATGTGTGCATTATGTCATCAAACCAAACTTCCACAAGGCGAGCTCCTGCATACATAGGCGCACGGCGTCTGATGATGCAGGGGGTTCTGCCAGTCGAACGGGCATTCGCGCCGGTTTGAAGCTGCAAAGCGGCAGAAAACCGGTCGCTATGCAACCATTGGTTATGCCCTAGGCCCGGTTTCTGGCACAGAGCCCCACGGACGGATATTTTTCAACTGATCTTCAAGAGTATCCTTTGCAATCTCTGTGTCGTAGGCTGCTTGAGCCCGCAACCAATAACCGTTGGAAAGACCAAAAAAACGGCAGAGCCGGAGATCCGTGTCTGCAGTTATCGAACGCTTTCCGGCAATAATCTGACCGATTCTCTGAGCCGGCACTCCGATTTCTTTAGCCAAGCGGTATTGAGAAATCCCCATAGGCTCCAGAAATTCTTCTTTCAGCAACTCGCCTGGCGTTACAGCATCAATGTTCCGCATGAGCTACCTCCTAATAATGGTAATCAACAATTTCGACATCTTCCGCACCGGCCTTCGTCCAACGAAAGCAAACCCGGAACCGCCTGTTGATTCGAATGCTGTGCTGACCCTGGTGGTCACCAGACAACGCTTCCAACCTATTGCCGGGCGGTACTTTAAGATCATCAAGCTGACTGGCAGCCTGGAGTTGCCTGATCTTCCTCAACGCAACACGCTCAAAGTTGACAAAGCGCTTGATGCGACGACCGTTTGCCAGCTTTTCGGTATCCTTACACTTGAACGATAGGATCATGACTTAATAATAACGCAACGAGACAATAACGCAAAACGTTACTATTGAGTAAGCTCTTAGTGAAGGGCACAATCGAGGAGTTGATGGGTGGGTTCTCCTGCATACACAGGCGCACGGCATCTGATGATGCAGGAGGTTCTGCCAGTCGAACGGTTGTTTGCGACGCGGAGCGGCGCGGGCAGCCGTGTGGCGCCGTCGGCTAGAGCGCCGAGTTAGGCCAAATATAAGCATTAAGCAACATGGGTTTTCACAGGCGTAACGTGAATATCGGCGCAATGCTGACGAGTTTGCCAGAGATCATAGGCGTTCTGCAGCCTGAGCCAGTGAGCGGCATTCGGCTTGCCGAATGCCATTTCAAGCCGCAACGCCATCTCCGGCGTAACTACACCACGACCGTTGAGTACCTTGGAAAGAGTCTTTCGACTTATACTCAAATGACGGGCAGCCTCAGTGACCGATAGCCCCAAAGGCTCAATTACCAGTTCTCTTAGAATCTCGCCTGGATGAGCGGGATTATGCATATTCATGAGCCAATCTCATCAGTGATAATCTTCGTAATTCACAGTTTCTGCATCACGGCCCACAAAGCGAAACGTCACGCGCCAGTTGCCACTGACCTTAACCGCCCAAACACCCTCACGATTACCCTTAAGTTCGTGTAATCCAAGACCGGGCAAATTCATGTCCTCCGAACCTTCCGCTTGATCCAGGTTAGAGAGGATTAGCCGCAGTTGCGTAGCATGTTTCGCTTGAATGCCCGACTTGCTACCAGTTTGGTAAAACCGTTCCATGCCTTTGTGAGCAAAACTCCTAATCATTAAGGATTGTAACCGCTGAGGTTACGGTATGCAACCTTGTAGGTTACGCCCCCTAGATACGAGGTCTAACGACCAGAAGCATTGGATTAACTCTGATAATACATCAACAATTTCGTATGCTTTATGATGGAACTCAGCAAGCTCAGCTACAGTGTAGGAAACAAAGCCCCTTCTATGCTTCTTCCTTTCAGGGATGCCTCCGGAGAAGTTCGTGCCGAAGATTTCATCGTCATTACTCCGTGACCAGCAAAAATGAGCGAATTTGTTTCTGGCTGATCTGAGTTGCGTAATCTAATTATTTATGCGGTCGCAAGACAGAACACCACGGGTTTACCCGTGGATGAATGAGCCCGGCTGCGGTATGTTGTGGATTTATTTTTGTTTCACTGTATAATGTGTATTTATTAACTAATTATACACATATTCCCATGAGAACAAATATTGTAATTGACGATAAATTGATGGCAGAGGCTTTAAAAGCTACCGGTTTAAGAACCAAAAAGGAAGCTGTAGAAGAAGGTCTCAAACTACTGGTTAAGCGGAATAAACAACAGGCTATCCGTAAGCTTCGAGGTAAGTTGCATTGGGAAGGTGATTTAGAAGAGCTGAGAGGGGGCAAGTGATTCTTGCCGATACCGGTGTTTGGATAGATTACTTCAACGGTGCAGTAAACGAAAAAACTGATCTCCTTGATTTTGCGCTGGATGAAGGGACCATTGCCATGGGGGATCTAATTCTTTTGGAGATACTCCAGGGTTTTCGCGAAGATAGCGAATATAATAAAGCAAAGCGAACTTTGACCACTCTCGACCAGTACGAGTTATTTGGTCGACATATGGTTGATAAGTGTGCCGATAATTATCGATTTCTGAGAAAAAAGGGAATTACCATCAGGAAAACTGCCGACCTTATAATTGCTACATTTTGCATTGATAACAGATTTCAGCTGCTATTTTCTGACAAAGACTTTGCCCCTTTCGCGGACTATTTAAATCTGGAGCAGTTTCAACCAAAAACATAACGCCACGCATCACCGGCAGCAAAAGTGGACACCATTGTGGTGGACTGATTGGCTTAGAACTCTATGGGTGAACGATACCCCAAAGACGAGTGAAGGCGGTAACGATTGTAAAACTCGACGTAGCTGCGCACTGCGGCGCGCAGTGCGTGATCGGTAGTGAAGTGCTGGCGGTGATACCTGTCTGATTTCATCGTCTTGTTCCACGACTCCATGTGCGCATTGTCAGTCATGCGGCGCGGTCGGTTGAGGCTTTGCACCAAATCGGTGCGGGCCAATGCCCGCTTGTACTTGTCCGCCAGAAACTCCACACCGCGGTCGCTGTGTACCAGGGTTCCTGGCGGCGGCTGGCTTAGTCGAACAGCCACCGACTTGAATTCAGCGCTGTAACGGTTCGTGGTACGAGGGCCAGGTTTGACCATGGGACACTCCTGAATGGTTAGGTCAAGGTGTCCACCAAAGCGGAGGAACTATAGTCATTTCATTGAATTATAAGACAATATAAGTTGGTCGATTGTTGTGTTTTGAGGGATGGATTTTCTCCTTTTTTTCATGGCGCCGAATGTTTTTTCTATGGGGTTAAAGTCTGGCGAGTAAGGCGGCAATGGTATGACCATGTGATAAGCCGGCGCCACGAACTTCTGAATACGTTTATGCTTGTGGAAGCTGGCGTTATCCATGACGATGATGGTGGGTTCATCCAGCTTTTTCATCAGGCATCGCTCAATCCATGTTTCCACAAGAGCTGCTGTACATGAGCCTTCAAAAAGGATGGGAGCCAGCCATTTTTTCTGACGTCCCGATGCATTGTGACGTTGCGCCATGATCAGATTGGTTCTGCGCTTGCGTTTTCCGCTCACAAGACCAAGAATTTTTTGCCCCTTTGTTACCCAGCCCATATCTCTATAGCAAGGCGCATCAAAGCCAGTCTCATCAATGTAAATCAGGTTCTTAAAGCCCCTCATGCGATGCTCGGCGCGGAGCTTTTCCAAATACTCCTGCCTTTTCATAGTACAGCGCTCGCTATACCCGCGCTCTTTTTTTTACGATGCCCAAGCGCTTGAGCGCATAGTGCATTCCGCTCACAGCAACGCCAAAAATCTCAGCACGCTCATGCAAGAACATATCGGGATGGTCCTTAACATGTTTCTTTAAAGCCTCTTTATCAATCTTGCGATCTCTCGAACCATGAATTTTCGGGGTTAAATCTTCCATATCAAGCCATCTGTATAGAGTAGAGCGGGAAAAACCGAAAAGACGGGATGCTTCAACCTTACTGCCGCCGTTTTTTATGTACGAGAGCGCGGCCTCTCTCAAATCAAGTGAATAAGTCATGCTAAAGCATAACATGTCCCATAATTAAATGAAATAACTATATCGTCCCCTGCTGGCTGGCCTTGTTATGCATTAGTTGCAGTAGGTTGAGCTTCCTACCTTTCTGCAAGTTGTACCGTCAGAGCCATAGGTAGCGTTTCCAATCCGGCGTACAGTGCTACCGTCTGAATTATACAGAGTGTTCCCGATTTGCCTTGAGGACGAACCATCGGAGTTATATGTGCTATTGCCAATTCTCCTGGATGAACTGCCATCGGAGCCGTAGGTGGTGTTGCCGATGCCTCTATAGCTCGTTCCATCTGAGCCATAGGTTGTACCCCCGATATTTCGATAAGAAGTTCCAGACTGGCCATGCAGATATTCCTCTGCTTGAACGATGCCAGAGATAAAGATGCTTGCAACTATAGCCAATATTACTTTTTTCATAGGATGTACTCCTTTCTGGTTGATTGCATAACGACCAAGCTAACCACCGCCGACGAAGGAGGCGTCCGAGTTGAGCACCGAGTTAGGCATTTATCCTCCGGAACAACCTTTTACTCGCTTGCCGTTTATTAGGAATTCACATTCAAAATGACGAATAACATCTTCAACAACCTCACATAATTCACCGTATAGTCTTACTGGATCATCTCCGTGAATTCCTGTAATCAAGCCAGGGCATTTTCCAATATAAGTTTGATCTTCTTCACTCCACTCGACCCATTTATGATACTGATCGATCTTTTTCATTTCTTCACCGTTTCTATGGCTTGTTTCATCTGCTTTTCTTGATAAGGTTTCGCGTCGTCACCCCAGCCTTTCCGCTGAGCGTCACGGCACTGGCATACTTGGTATGCGCAAATTTGCGATGCGATCCTTTACCGCCACCTGAGATTTCGTAAAACCCAACTTCTTTTAGATCTTGGATAAGCTCTCTAATTTTTCTTGCCATGTTTGCAAATTCAATCTACGGCAGCAAACCGCGCGATACCTAACAGTTAAATAGTTCAACATCTATGCCCTGGATTCTCTCGCCAAGCCTCTTTTGCAGGTAGTGACAAACTCAGCTTCTGTTGGTGATGGTTGTGTATCGTAACCTTTTTTTCTGGATAATAGATATGCGGCATCTGATGATGCAGGAGGTTCTGCCAGTCGAACAGTTGTTCGCGACGCGTAGCGGCGCAGGCAACCGTTTAGCGTAGTCAACTCCCCGATTCGCGCCGCGAAGCGGCGCGAACGCCCGCATTTGCGGCTGGTTTGGAGCGCAGCGGAAAACCAGTCCGACAACATGCGTTTGTTATGCGAGTTACTGGCCAAATGTTGTTATATCAAATTGCGCTGCAAAGTCAGCAGCTAGTGACTTAGGGTCCACGCCGTCTCTATGCGCTCTTTGTAATGGCTCATGTTCCATGAAATCTATGAGGCTGCTGCCTTTATCGTCGGTTTTAAGCTGAGGATTGATAACTCCAGCCTCCTCCTTAAATTTCGTGAGCCATGCCTCCCAAGTTAAACCTACCTCACTGCCCAGTAACTCATCAATTTCATTAGAAAGTGGCGAGTCTTCGAACTCTTGAGCAATTTCAGAAAAAACTGCGACAGCACCTTCGAGTAGTTGATGATCTAAGCTGTTTAATGGATATAAACGTCCATTTTTTTCTAATTCAGATAGAATATTGCCTAACGACATTACAACCGCATTACCATTTAAGTCGCCACTATCAAATACCTGAGTAGCATTTGCCAAGGCTGAAGCTGCGACGGCAATTTTGTGAGGTCTTTGCCCAAACTTTCCATCGAAAATATCGGGCTTAGACTCCCATACTAATTCAATGAATTTATTAGCCGCCTTGGCTGGGTCTAAATCAAATAAACCTACCCTAGCCTGATGTTCCAGAAGATTCTGAACAACTACAGCTGCTTCACTTTTTTTATACGTGCTTTTTATTCCGCTAAAAAGCCCCATAACTTCCCCTTATTTTATATTGCATAATCGGGGAGTTGACGGGCGGGTTCTCCTGGATAATAGATGTGCGGCATCTGATTATGCAGGAGGTTCTGCCAGTCGAACGGTTGTTCGCGACGCGTAGTGGCGCGGGCAGCCGTTTAGCGTAGTCAACTCCCCGATTCGCGCCGCTGCGCGGCGCGAACGCCTAAGCTCAGCCGCCGCCGGAGCGGGCGGAGCCCGCGGAGAGGACCTTACCCGCGCCAGCGGGTAAGGTGGTCGGCTGCAGCGCTACGTTATGCAACGTCAAATTCAATTCTCTCGACTGTATCGAGATTTACCGTGCGCTTTACCTGCCAAAGATTATAGCTGTCCTGCATGGACAACCAACTTTCAGGAGAACGGCCTAGTGTTTTGGAGAGACGGAGCGCCATCTCCGGACTGACGCCACTATTGCCTTGGAGCAAACGGTTAAGTGTGGATGGCGATACCCCGAGCTTTGCTGCCAACGTGCGCCCCGTGATGCCAAAAGGCTCCATATACACTTGCCGGACAAATTCTCCAGGATGCGGGGGATTGTACATAGACATCAGTGATAATCCTCATAGTCCAAAACGAAGGCATTGCCGTCACGAAACTCAAACGTAAGACGCCAGTTTCCGCTGATCCAGATCGACCAATGCTCTTCGTTCGCGCCTTTCAGCGAATGCAACTTGAAACCCGGGATATCCATATCCTGAATAGTAGTCGCTGTATCCAATGCGATGAGCTGCATCCGCAGTCGCTTCGCATGTTGAGGTTGAATACCAGCCTTTGTCCCAGACTCAAAGTACTTCTTGAGCCCTTTGTGGCGAAATGACTTGATCACATATAAATCATACCGCGTTGCGCATCACGCGACAAGACATAACATTCGACATAACCGACGGGCTTGATGCGGTTGTTCTGTTTCAGAATGCCAACACACGGACGCACTTCTGGATAGACGACGGATGCCATGACTCAATGAGTCCCTTTCTGTGTTCGGTGGACTCTGCGTAGATTACTTGGAATCACTACCGCAGATCCAGCAGTTCATTTTTTTCTTAAACATAATGACCAAGATCACCTGACGCGAGCCACTTATCGGTAAGCGGTCGAGTAGAGCACCATGTTAGGCGCTTTTCTGCACAATAGAATGTCGCTTGGGGAAATTTTATATTAATTTACAATTTATAAAATAACCTCATTTCCTCCGCTTATATAGCTGATTATCCCTGCATGAAAATCACTTTTTATAATGCAAATTAGTATCAATTTTCCATTTTTGATAGCTAATCCAAGCACATAACAGTAAAACGAACCCTATCGTAAGAAGAAAAGGATTAATTTCCACTCCTCTTGACCAGGGCCCACCCAAACTCATTTCTCCTGATCCTGATCGCGCAGGAGTATATGAAAATCCAAGAGAAAGAATCCCTCCAGCGAAACACAGAAATAAATGCAGAAGTCTATTGGATACTAACTTTTTTATTCCTTTCATATTCTTAGCCTCATCGGTTGTCCATCTAAAGCATAACGCCTGAAGCTCAGTTGCGCCGGAGCGCGAAGCGCGGAGGGAACCCAAAGCGCGCCAGCGCTTTGGGCGTCAACTGCAGCGACTTGTTAGGCGCGAAGCTATTCACTTTGGGCGCCACCGTAATGACTCGGCGGACGATATGCTTGAAGCGCCACGGTTAGAAAAGAATGCTGTCGTTTCGGCCTATATTGCAACGGAGCCACCTGGCTGTTTAAGCGGTTTATTTGAACGAGGCCAATATATCTGAATTTTGCAGCAGCTTCACAGGCGGATACCAGAATTTGAGATGGTAGGGCAATACAGACCGGTATATTCCGAACCCACTTATTGGCAACGATTATGCCCAAGAACTTCCCGCTGCCGACTTCGCCTGGCCGAAAGCACGAATGCCAAACGAGAATAGGGTGATAGCCTCAAATTTGCGTATACGCCTGACCGAAGCAGCAACAATAACCACCGGGAATGACTTGATGATTAGCACGGTATTGCTATTGCCGAAACCCGCCGCCTAATCGGGGAGTTGACGGGCGGCAACGGAGCGCAGCGTAGTTGGCGTCCCGTTGACCACTTTGTTAGCTTGTATACAGCATTCGCAGTGTTTAATCATCGGTGCTCTCAAAATGACGTCTCATAGCCTCCCGTTCGGCATCTCTATCCTCCGAAGAATAGATGTTAATGTTCATTCTTTTAGAGGTCATTGTTGTTTGAGAACCTTCGAGAACTCTCCTGATTTTCTCGATCTCTTTATAAATATTATGATTTGGGTCGCCGCCGCCAATTTCTGAAATCCCTTTAAATTCCGAGAAATCAATTAAAGATTCAGACTTATATTCTCGGCCTTCTACATCCTCATAACTTATTGCAACTGACACCTTTATATTAAATACCGCATCTCCCATTTTTTCAGCGTACTCTATGAAGCTGAAAACAAAGCTTCGTCTTTCTTTCCCAGATCCCAAGGAAACAATGCCATTATAAAGCATATTTAGACTAAGGAGTTGGGCTATGAGTTGCCGCTCATTTTTTTCGTTTTCTCCGATAGCATCTGGCTTAATATCAAATTTGATATTTTTGGCGGCACCTTTACCGTTATTTTCGATGTGTACGTTAATAAACTGGAACGATGCTGGAGCCGGAAGAAGATAGAATTCAACATTTGGACGCAGCGCCTCACGCCTCAACTCTTCAATCTGCTCTATCTGGGCCGCTCTCAAACGCCAAGTTTCCATCGCAAGAATAAACGTCAGGACAGCAATGGCCACTGTTGCAAGCGCAGCGACCCAGGATGATATCGAGTCAGCGGTCAATTCAAGCTGAGCTTGGAAGCTCGGCCCTAGAACAACCCCACCAATGAAGATCAAAGGTAAAAGCAGGACTCCAAGAAGCCCAATGGGAAGCCAAAAAACGTTTTCCTTTTTTTTCATTGAGATACCTAAGTCACCGACAACGAGATCAAGCTAATCGGGGAGTTGACGGGCGGGTTCTCCTGGATAATAGATGTGGGCATCTGATTATGCAGGGGGTTCTGCCCGTCGAACGGTTGTTCGCGACGCGTAGCAGCGCGGGCAGCCGTTTAGCGTAGTCAACTCCCCGATTCGCGCTGCGCAGCGGCGCGAACTATTGATTATCAAGCAAATCTACCTGATAAATTGATATTGCCAGCTTTTTCAGGCACTTTTGCCCTGATAATACCCAAAACATGTATATTTGCCTTGATAACCTGATATTAGCCATAAATTCATGCAAGTTCGCCTGCATATTCGTTAGAATATTATCCACAGAGATATCAAAAACAGTAGGCCAACTTTTAATAAGTTCGTCTTCTTACCGGCAAACTTTAATCATCCTGGGAAAAGAAGAAGAACAGAAGCGGATTAAAGAAAATTAAGGACAATGGCGGCGGGGCGTGCTTGACCCAGAGATGGGTAAGCAGGTACTTCGGAGTTCGACTCGAAGGAGAATTTTCCAACGATTTTTCAGGCGCAGCGAAGCCGGTGCAGGGTGATTTCGGGTGGGCAGTTGAAGCGGACATCGACGATAGAAACCCCCGATCCCACCGATGTGTAACCTTGCATCTGGCGGTACCGCCAAGGCCCAGCGCAGATCCGGCGGGGGCAGCGAGCATTGACCATGACGGGGATACCCCCCGGCAAGCAGATCTGGCCGCCATGGGTGTGCCCGCAGAACATGGCATCAAAGTCACAATGGGCGGCACGTTTATAGACTTCCGGGGAATGGGCCAGCAGAATTCGGGGAACGGATTCCGGAATTTGCGCGCAAGCTTTTTTCAGATTATCCGCACGATAATAATGAGGATCGTCAACCCCGGCGAGATAGAAACCCACCCCATCCCGCTCGATGGGTACCGCTTCGTTAAGCAGCATCCGCACACCCATGGCTTCCAGTCCAGGAACCATGCGGAGGCTATCATGGTTACCGAGTACGCCGTAGACTGGCGCTTCAAGATGAGTTCGCAGTTGTGCCATGGCCTCTATGGCTGGCTGATAAGGCCCGTATGTCTTCGCCCGTAAATCCCCGGTGATGACACATACATCATATTTTACCTTCTGAACTTGCTCAATCAGCACCTGGGGAAGTTGTCCGTTCATGTCCAGGTGCAGATCGCTTAAATGCAATAGCGTATATCCCTCAAAAGAAGGTGGTAAACCCTTTATAGGAATATCATTATGGCGGACCCGAAGGGCCAAGGCATTGCGTTTACCTCGCCCGTGAAGCGCCAAACATCGCAAGGTGGTGCGAATAAAAAAATGAAGGGAATACCAATTCTCGATATGAAAAGAATCCTGCTCCTGGGAAGAGACACGGGTTTTATAATTCCCTTCGGTGCCCAGGCGCTGTTTAAAGTGGAAGGCGCCAACGCGCTGTTCAAGTTGTTTTAAAGCCAGAAGTTCCTGATCCGGAGATAGAGGTCCCTTCTCTTCCCGTGCCTCTATTCTCTCTGCAGACGAAGTATATCCATACGTTCTTTGTTTCATCTTGAGATGGTTAAATCAAAATAGCATAGAGCTAATCAGCAGCAGGTTGAGCTTGGATGACTTTAGCCTGAATCTGTTCCAGGGCACGTGGATCTGAAAGCGGCCCCAGATTCGTATTGAGGCGCGCGGTCTGGCCCGCGGCAAGAATCCCTTGAAACGCTTGCTTATGGGACTGGACGTGCCCCTGGGAATCCAGATAACGCACTTCAATGCCAATATCGCGGACGGGGAGCGGTGTCTGATTAGTCACTCGGACAACAAGATAGCCACGCCGATTTAACTTAACCTGAGTCGCCAGATATTTTTGGGGATTATTAGGCAAATCCAGGTAAACTAAAGCGCTTCTTGCTTCAAGGCCCAAAGGGGTTTGGGAGTCGGCTACCTTTTGATAGTAGGTCATGGCGCCTTGCCGATCTCCTTGAGTCAGAGCTAAATCACCTAAGGCTTTATTAGCGCCTTCCGTAGGTAAAAGGGCTATACTCTGCCGCAGATCCTGACGGGCCTTTTCTGAATGACCTAATGCTTTGTTCACCAAACCCCGCTGGTTATAAAAATAAAAGAAATGATCATTGCGCTTAATGGCCCGATTATAATCGGCCAGAGCTTCCTGATAGCGTTCTTTTGCCAGATGGACATCGCCGCGCAAGCCATAGAACAGAGCTTCGCGGGGCTCTTTAGTAATGGCCCGCTCCGCCAAACCCAGCGCCTGCTCCAGGTTACCCTCTTGAAGTGCTTTGCGACCTTGATCATAAGCAGCATAGGCTGTTTCTACCTGTTTCAGAGGAGCAAGCTTGGCCTGGTAGCGCTCCGCCCCTAACTCACCTCCGGCAGGCAAAGTACGGGCAGTCATCTCATTGGCCTCCACCCGCTCCAGGGAAGGAGGATGGCTCGCCAATAACCCTGAAAGCCAATTTTCCTGTTGTCCCTCGGAGAGACGAACGAAAGTTTCCTGCAAGCTCACCGCCGCCCAAGGATCATAGCCGGCGCGGGACATATAGCGCATGCCATAAAGATCCGCTTCCCGCTCCGCATCGCGGCTATATTTCCGATTGACCAATTGCGCTGCCGCCTGCGCGCCACCCAACACCAAAGGAGTGTATTTACTCGCTCCCGTTGCCACCACTGAACCTAACACCGCCCCCTTCAATAATAAATCACGCTCCATGCCTTGGGCGCTATGACCGGCTGCGGCATGGACGATCTCATGGCCTAGCACCGCCGCTAGTTCAGCTTCATTGTTTAGCTCGGTCAACAAACCCCGGTTGAGGGCAATTTTACCGCCCGGCAAGGCCCAAGCATTAGGAGTGGAATCGTTAATAACCGAGAATTCATAGGGCAGCGAACGATCGCTCACGGCCGCCAGACGTTGGCCCACCTGGTTCACATAGGCCGTGAGTGCAGGGTCCGCCGTATAATCCCCTCCTTGCATCTGCCGCATCGTCAAATAATTCTTCTCCCCCATCTCAATTTCCTGGGTTTCAGAGACCAACGACAGCTCCCGCTCACCTGTTACCGGATTAACCGCGCAGGCACTAAGCAGTGCAGCAGCTAGTAGCCACCAAGCGAAACCTACTCGCCCTACTAGAGAAATCGCCGGATGCCGGGCACGATGAGTCGCCCGCTCCCCATTCCTTGCTATCATGGGCTCTTCATATCCTTCGTCCAGAAAAATTTGATATAGAACTGTGTTCCCAACATCCCCGCCACCCTGCTCACCTTCCCCTTAGACCGCGCAGAACAAAGGCTACAAGTTTAGCTGAATATATGAATATTAGGCCCTCTTATTAAAGATAGGCTCTGCGAGGATTGCACACTATGAAATAATTTTAGCAAAGAATCACTAAAATTTACGGGTGATATGTTCCTCTCACATTTCCTATCTCGTGCTGACACTATTTAGGAGACCGCCGGGATTGATCGATTCAACTAATCGTTGGAGAACGGATAAAATCACGAAAGCCAAGAAAAGCCAGAGCAAATAATACAATGCTACCCCTCTCCCCCCACAAAAGGTTATCAAAATGAGATATCGAGCATTTCACGCTGCTACTGCTCCCTCACCGCTGGCGCGTCTATTATTAGCGTCATGTCTGTGCGCGTGGAACCTTTGGGCGCAAGCTATCGAGTGGCCCCAGGAAATCACGACGAGCGAGGGCATCATCACCGTTTATCAGCCGCAACCGGAAAGCCTGAATGGCAATGTGCTGAAAGGCAGGGCCGCTATGTCCCTGAAACTCAAGGGCCACGATGAGCCCATCTTCGGCGCATTCTGGTTCGATGCCAAGATTGCTACCAACCGGGATACGGGAATCGCGATCATTCACGATGTCAAGGTCACGAAGGTCCGTTGGCCAGAATCTAAGGATGCGGGCGAACAACGCTTCACGGCTGTGGTGGAAGCCGCGGTGCCTGAAAATGGTTTCAAAATCTCGCTGGAACGGCTGAGCGCGAGCCTCAAGGCTGCTAATGTCGAAAGAAAAAGCCTTGAAAATCTAAACAACGAGCCGCCCAAAATTTTATTTCGCCAGAAACTGGCGGTATTGCTTCTCTACGATGGTGAGCCTAGGTTTTCGGCTATTGAAGGCAGCGACTATGAGCGCGCCCTGAATACGCCTTTCCTGGTTGCAGGTAAGCAACATAGCCAAGATTATTATCTATCGAACGGTACCTTCTGGTACCAGGCCCGGGACCCAATGGGCCCATGGACGCCAACCAATTCGCCACCTCCAGATCTGGTGGGCATGCTGCCGAAACAAAGTGATGATGAGCCACAAACGAATTCACCACCGGCCATCGTTACGGCATCGCAACCGACTGAACTCATTGTCACCCAGGGTCAACCCGACTGGCAGTCCTTGCCCGGTGGCCAATTGCTTTACGTGCAAAACACCGAGACGCCATGGCTACGGGAACTCTCAACCAACAATATGTACGTGCTGCTATCGGGGCGCTGGTATCGCTCAAAAGTCCAAAATGGACCCTGGACCTTCGTCCGCGCAGATGAATTACCGGACAGTTTCAAAAACATACCACCAGCGTCCGACATCGGGGGTCTGCGTACCTCGGTTGCGGGTACCGAGGAAGCCGAGGAGGCGGTGCTGGATGCGCAGATTCCCCAAACGGCGGCAATTAAACGAGAAGAGGCCAAGCTTACCGTAAAGTACGACGGTTCTCCCAAGTTCGAAAAGATTCCAGGCACTGGCGTAGCGTATGCGGTTAACACAGGGGCGCAGGTTTTGCTGATTAATAATCGCTACTATGCGGTCGATAACGGCGTTTGGTTCACAGCCTCGTCGGCTAATGGGCCATGGGTGGTTGCGGTTTCAATTCCGTCCGAGGAAATTCAAAAGATCCCGCCAAGCTCACCCGTCTATAATACGACCTACGTGCATATTTATGAGGCGACGCCCGAAGTCGTCTATGTGGGCTATACACCCGGCTATCTGTGGTCGTTCCCCTACTACGGCGTGCCAGTGTATGGTACGGGCTGGCTTTACCCGCCCTACTACGGCCGTTGGTATTACCCGCGGCCATTCACCTGGGGCTTCAACGTTGGCTATAACCCTTGGACCGGCTGGAACTTCGGCCTAAGCTGGTCGAACGGCTTCTTTAGTTTCGGCATGCACTGGGGCGGTGGCTACGGCGGCTTCTACCGGCCCTGGGGTTGTTGCGGCGGCTGGTACGGCGGCGGCTATCGTCGACCCGTGCTCATCAATACCGGCAATATAAATATCGGTAACAACATCAACATTGGCAACCGCGCAACGATCAAAAATCGTATCGACCGCCACGCCAACTTCAATCTCCACCATTCTCGGACCAATCTCTATCATCGGCTGGAAAATCGTACCCGCAATGCCGACCGAGCCACGATCCTAGGCAATCGGAAACAGGCGCGGCCGGCCGTCAACCGAGCAAATAATGTCTTCGCCAGCCGCGACGGCAATGTGGCCAGGCGTGTCAACGGCGCGTGGGAAAAAAGGGAGAATGGTCAATGGCAGCGCGACCATCTAACATCCGCAACGCGGCAGCGTGCGCTACCGGCCATAAGAGAGCAAGCGACACCCGAGATGCGGCAACGGCTACAGTCAACAATTCAATCCCAAAACTTCAATCGTTTAAACTTGAATCTCGCCCACCAGGCGAGGCAGCGTGGCGCGAGGCGGGAAGCAGCGCGCCCACTCAACCTGCGAAGATCATTGGGTCGTTGGCGATGAGCAATTATGCCCCCTGCGGAAAATAAGATGGCCGTGAAAAGGATGGCGTTATTCAAGGTTATATTCTTAATTGTAAGAATTGAAACTAACCATTTTTCTTTGGAATAAATCACACCTTTTGCGGCGCGGAACTCCCCGATTTCAGCCTGGGGAGGAAGGGCTGCTGATGCGTTGATAATCCTTGAAGGATTTGAAAAGAAAATAAATAAGACACCAAAGAAAATAATAGATATCTGTAAAGGTCGAATTAAGGAATATGAAAATGAAATTGAGTAAACAAAAGAAACTTGAAAAAGCTGGTTGGAAAGTCGGAACTGTTAATGAGTTTTTAGGCAATCCTCAAGAAGAGTCTGATTATATAGAAATGAAATTGGCTCTCAGTCGGACCTTGAAGAAAAGAAGAATAAAGAAAAGGTTAAGCCAAGTAGCTTTGGCGAAAAAAATTTCTTCGAGTCAATCTAGGGTTGCAAAAATGGAGTCGGGTGATCCATCTGTATCAATAGATCTGCTAATGAAGTCCTTGCTAGCCCTAGGTGCATCTAAAAACGAACTGGCTAAGGTGCTGACCAGTAAATATAGTCGGGAAACTGACGGGTAAGTTCTCCCGCATACATAGGCGCACGGCATCTGATGATGCAGGAGGCTTTGCCAGTCAAACGCCTAGCATCACTGGCAAAATTGAGAGCGTGGCGAGCAATTTTGTCCGAGTGCACGCCATTGTTATGCCAATTCTCTGATGAACCTAAATCGCAAAAGGGTCATCTGTAGCGCCAGAAGAGTTACTAGGGTTATCAATAGGTCATCATGATCGATGACAAGCCGTTGAAAATAACAATACGAAATCTACCTGTAGATTTTTCATCCAGGGCAGAAGCAATCTTAAGGGAAGAAGAAACGGAGTGAGTTGAGGGAAACCAAAGACACCAAGCCGTGGCGACCGCCACCAGCACCACACCCACAAGCATGAAAATTATGCCGAATGTGTCCATGGTTTTTCGCCAGGCTCAGCGAAATTTTGAATGCGGACCTCCCCATCAGGAAATCGCGCGATAATGTCGAGCTCGCCTCCCATGGCTCGAATATGGTTTCGCAAAGTTGACAGGTACATGTCTGTACGCTTTTCCATTTTCGCGATAGCTGGTTGTTGAACCTGCAACACTTCCGCAAGAGTCTGCTGCGAAAGTCCACGCGCCAGACGAAGCTCCTGCAGCGGCATTTCTTGCAGCATCGCTTGGGCCTTAGCTTGTGCTTTAGCTTGAGCATCGGCGGTCATGCTTGCCCGGAGTTTTGAAAATTTCTTAGCCATCAATTAAATCCTCTCGCCTCAGTTCATTTAAATGCTCGTCATAGAGCCTATCCGCAACGGGCACATTCTTGTTATACCATTGCTCATCGCCAGTTTTGTCATCGCCCAAGAGCAAAATTGTCGCTCTTCTTGGATCAAAGGCACACAACAGCAGAAATCTGCTCCTCTTCTGTGAGACCTAACCACCACTCTTCAAATTCATCCGTGTATTCGACTTCCCAGCTCATGAAGCTATCATTCCATATTAGGAATATTCCGCCAAGGGAATGACACCAAAGCGCTTCACGACTCGATGAGTTGCTTCTAGGCGGTTAATCGGGTCGAAATTGAATCTATAGTCGTTATTGCGGACTGTAATTAATTGATTTTTCATACCTGAAACGTTTTGTTACAATTTACCTCATTTGTGGCGTTTTGCTACAATTAAGAAAATTCTTAGGAGGACATCAAAATGGCTACTAATAGCATACGTTTAGATCAGCATCTTATTGAAAGAGCGACCATTATAGCCAAAGCGCTTAATCGCACGCCTCCCAAACAAATTGAGCATTGGGCAAAAATCGGTGAAATGATGGAAGATAATCCCGATTTGCCCTATGAGTTTGTCAAGCAGGCTATTATTGCAAAAGCAGAACGAGAAGCCGGGAAACTAGATGCCTACGATTTTGGCTAAAGCCACCCGTGTCTTACAGTCCCCAACGTTTAAGAAAGCAGTAAAAAAGCTTAAAGCCAACCAGAAAAAAGATCTCGACACAGCCGTCAAGGATTTGATGGCCAATCCCGCGCTTGGGGAACAGAAAAAGGGAGATCTCTCATTCTTACGTGTATACAAATTTAAAATGAACAAGCAACTGATTTTGCTTGGATACAGCTTTGATGATGGCGCCCTCGTTCTCGAATTGCTGGCCCTAGGCTCGCACGAAAACTTTTATCGCGATATCAAGCAGCGCTAGTAAGTTGTCATCGGGGAGTTAACAGGCGGGCTCTCCCGCATACATAGGCGCACGGCATCTGGTGATGCAGGAGGTTCTGCCAATCGAACGCCTCGCATCATCGGCCCGGCTTTGCCGCGTCCGTCTGCATACGATTATCAGAGGGCATTTGTGTTACCTTTAAATAAGAACGTTGTTAGCTTGTACGAAACCACACCAACAACTGCGCCAACTGTGCCCCCAAAAAGTTGTGCAATAAGCCACATTGATGCTCCACCTCCTTCATATGCAGTGAAGTATTCTGTGTAAAGAAGCGCTGCCAATAAGGCAAACCACGGCACAGCACCCGCAACATAAATCGCCCAATTCTTTTTCAGCAAAGTGGCAGTTAAAAAACCAGTCAACGTTGAACCGCCAATTAAAATTAACCAAACATTCATAGTGATTTCTTTATTTTATCTCCCGCCCTCTAATCGGGGAACTGACAGGCGGGTTCTCCTGCATACATAGATGCACGGCGTCTGATGATGCAGGGGGATCTGCCAGTCGAACGGTTATTCGCGACGCGGAGCGGCGCAGGCAACCGTTTGAGGTAGTCAACTCCCCGATTCACGCCGCACAGCGGCGCGAACGACCAGCATAACGGGACGGCTTTGGAAGGTAGCGGAAAAGTCATTCTCTGTTGGTGCCAATGTTAGAAGGTAAGCACACCATATGGTTGGATTAGCCAGCTTAAAACCGGGAATCATTCTCACATGGAACGCCATCGTGATCTCCATCCATTTTAGTATTTGGACAATTTCTAGCAAAAAATTCTGCCTCAGCTCTTGACTTCATCTGACTGCAGTATTGCCGTCCATCGCATCTAAACCCGGAAGCTTTATGGTCATCTCTTTTAAGAATAGAAAATTTTTGAACTGTCAATGAGCCCTCAATCGGCTCTACTTTCTCACATACAGTGCCTTGTGGAATGTCGCCATATAAAACTCGGCCATCTTTCGTAATGCACTTTACTTGCTCATTAGATCCGAATCCGTTTGCAAATTCCCTTATAACTGTCAATTCACCTTGCCTATAGAGAAAGCTACCGTACCATCCGGCAATTATAATCATTGCAGTTACAATTATTTTATTCATCGCAAACGCATATTCTCCTTTTCCGGCTAAATTCTAACGGGTTGAAGTTGAGCGGCAGCCCGCGTAGCGGTTTGACGGTCGGTTTGATTCACTTGTTCACGACGCGTAGCGGCGCGAACGCCGACCTTCACCGGGCGCGACCGAAAGGAGCGCTCCGCGTGCAAGGCATTGTTAGGCAACTGTTGAACTCTCAAATTCTTTACAAAGCATAATTATGCCGGGGTAAACGCCTTGATAACGACGTACAGTGGTGGATAGGCGATCCGAAAAACACCATGCCATGGCATCATAAAACGGGTTTTTCTGGCAATCTCCAAGTATTTCAAGCAGCCCAGCTTTGATGTTTTCCAAATCTAAGTTTGATTGAAAAAAGGGGCATGCAAAAATAACCCCGACTTTTTCAATGTTCTGATACCTTTTCTTCGTGGCAATAGGTGGATTCTCTACAGCCGAAACTTGTTCCAATGCTTCATCCAGGCTTGATTTTGCAGAACGAATAAGTGATCGACTATCTCCTTGTATCCACTTACATTCCACAAGAATCGATTTATCTCGACTTGGATCAAAAAAACAAATATCAAGGTAACCGCCTTTTTTACCACGACTGACATATGCTTCAAGCAGAACGCCGTATCCACATTTCGCAGCAGCAATGCCAAGCATTCCTGAATTTGTCCGTTCCAGTTGCTCATGTACAGCATCTTCATAGTCCATTATTTCACTGAAACGAGTTAATTCAGCAATCCACTGTAAACAGATTACTCGCCAGTCTGACAGTAAGCTCGCTGGCGCTATAAGTAAACCTTCCATCTCCAAGCCTTCAACAATCTTGTTGCCTAACAATTTATTCCCAGGCAAATACGCCCTGATAAGCAGAAATTACAGGTTAATTCAGGCGTTTTTGCCATGATAATGCCTATTCAGGTCAGTTTGCTTCGATAACCCGATATCAGCTTAAGATTCAAGCAAATTTGCCTGCATATCGAATTGGAAATCATCCGCTAGGATATCCTTCGTCTCCTTGCCAGCAAACTTTAACCGTCGGGCAGGGAACCTATCGCGGCGGTTTGTCGGTCATCATGCCCCATGACGACCCGTTAAAAATAACAACACGGAAGCTATCCGGATTTTTCAGGGTAGAAGCAATCTTTAAGAGAAGAAGAACTGGCTTGGGTTGAGGGAAACCGGGAAGTTAAATCAAATTTCTCAGCATCAACTCGGGAGGGTGGGGATTCAGATAATATTGTTGATTGACGTAGGGGTTGGGGTGACGGCGGAAGTGATGCTTGAGCAAGGTCATCGGCACAATTAAAGGCACTAAACCCAAGCGGTAGTTTTCCATGGACTCCAGCAGTTCCGCCCGGTCCGCTTTATCCAGCTGGGTGCGTAAAAAGCCTAGCAGATGCATCAATACATTGGTATGGCCCTTGCGGGTGGCGCGCCGTTGCAAGGCGCTCATCAATTCCGCCTCATAGGACGACACTAATGTTTCCAGGGACTCGCTGCCAGCCTTCGCCACTAAACGTCCCAAACGCCGGTACGCCGCTTGACTATGGGCCATGACCATAAATTTATGCCGGCTGTGGAATTCAACCAGGGCGGCGGGCGTTATCCCCGCCGCCCCTATTTGCCGCCAACGGTAGTGCACGAAAACCCGCTCAAAAAAGTTCTCCCGCAGTACTGGATCGTTCAAGCGCCCCTCTTCTTCTATTGGCAACCACGGCCGCCGCGCCATGAAAGCTTGGGCATACAAGCCGGTTCCTGTCCGGGAAGGCGCGCCACCCGCGCCGTGAACGCGCACCCGTTCCATTCCGCAGCTGGGGGAGTCTTTTTTTAATATATAGCCGTCAATATCTCCCAGTGCGTCGGCCATGGCTTTCCCGAACTGATGCAAGGGGTCGGTGACATCCAACTCCGGATGCCGAACGCCCCTGGCCCGCAGCCCTTGGCCAGTTTTGACTATCCGAATGGGTTCCCGTGGCGTTCCCATGCCAATCGCCACCTCCGGGCAAACGGGGACAAAGTCAAAGTAGGCATTCAAAGCTTCGGTGATATAGGTATCGCGCTTATGGCCACCATCAAAGCGAACTCTCTCCCCCAACAAGCAACTGCTTATAGCGAGGCGCAGGCGAGGCATGGCAGGGGAAGAGAGGGAGGGCGGAACTTCACCCCTGGGAGAAATAGGGTCCATGGGTCTTCTTTGTTAAAGGATAAAGTAAATCGAAACGGCCCAGGCGGGCGATATTTTCCTTAAGCTTAACAAGCCCGCCACTGCCCAATCACCACCCGGGGCAAACCAGCCAAATCACAAAAATCCGTTACCTGCTGGTAGCCTAGCTGGGTGAATAGAGCTAACAGGGACGGTCCCTGATCATAGCCATGTTCTAATAGCAACCACCCTCCATCAACAAGATACTCTCGGGCAGCCCTGGCAATATGGCGCATCGCTCCTAAACCTTTATCCTTTGCGATCAAGGCGATATCAGGCTCAAAGGCTAAACCATCCTGGGTTAGATGGGGGTCCCCTTCGGCAATATAGGGAGGGTTGCTGGCAATGAGGTGGAAGCGTTCTCCCGCTAATGGAGCGAACCAATCGCCTAACCGGAAGGTTACATTGTCCAGCCCGAGGCGATATCCATTGCTCCTGGCCACTTCCAGAGCCGCCGCTGAGATGTCGGTTGCGATTACCCGCGTCCGAGGCCGCTCGCTCCCCATGGCAAGGGCTATAGCGCCACTGCCCGTTCCCAAATCAGCAACGTTAAATGCCCGCTCTAAATCCAGCCGCTGGAGGGCCAATTCCACCAGTTGCTCCGTTTCCGGACGCGGGATCAACGTTGCCTCTGTGACTTGCAAATTAAGAGACCAAAATTCCTGCCAGCCACGAATATAAGCCAAAGGTTCGCCTCTGGCCCGGCGCTGCAATAGCTGTTGGAAGCAGGCCCACTGGGTTGGCGTCAGCCGTTTATCAGACCAAGTATAAAGATAACTTCGTTCTACCTTAAGTAGGTAAGCTAGCAGCCTCTCAGCCTCTAAACGCCCGCCATCCCCAGAGATTAAGCGATCTTCAGCGAATTTAATTGCCTTGGCTATTGAACAATCAAGCGTCACGACCAAACTTATCCATTAAAAAATGGTCTATAAGCTAATTTAGGGGTTGCATTTTATGAAATGACTAATTATATTACTAGGTAAGTCAGCTAATGGACGATCCAGTCATGGTAACCCTTATCCTGATAACTGAGGTTTCGCTTTTTTTCCCTCACAATCGACGGGAAAAGAGATGAACCTTTATATTCTTGCAACCCACTCCCTTCCAGCTAGTTTTCCTCGCTCCAAAAAGCTTGGATTCGCATATAACTATAATATTCTTAAATTCTTATAGAACTTAGCATTTATAAAAAAAATAATGTAGAGAGAGAGGTTCAAAACCTATTAAAAGGCTCCCATTGGAGCCTTTTTTTTACCCGGCATAAAAAAACGCCCGAACAGATCTTCTCTTACCCATTCGGACGTCAAACAATCACATCTGCTGTGCTTATCTCTTACTCATTTCCATCTTAGTGTCCCCGGGCCTAGTCTCTTCCCCAGGGCCATTTCCAAAAACTTGATCGAGCTTTCTGGGCTTGCTCTGCGGCGTATGCGGCATCTTCCTCCTGTATAATCTCATCCATGATACCTTGAATGACAGTCCGACCCTGTGCTTGCAGGTAATGAGAGAAATGGATGCCCACCTGTTTTTCGGCAGCGGTCGCTACACTTTGTTCAACAGTTGCCAGCAAAGACTTATGGAACTGAGCCTCCTGCTCCTCCAAGAAGCCCGCTACCGTTTGGGCACTAACGGAACGCATAGTTTTGACTGTTTCTTCAGCCTTACTTGCTATTTCCTGGTTGGCCTTTAAAATAGCTGTTTCAATCATCGCTTGGGCTTTTTTCTCGGCCCGTTCCTGCGCGACTTCTAGCATCCTATCAGCGATGCCTTGAGAAACGGTCTCGGCGGTTTCCCTTGCAATTCGTTCGGCCAATTCGGTCACTTGTTCTTCAATGAGTCGACGGCTTACCTGATCCGCTGTTTCCCGCGCAATACGTTCCGCCAGTGCTTGCGCAGCCGCGGAAGCTTCAGCGACGGCCCTTTCCACAATCTCTTCCGTAGCCAGCGTAACGGTGCTGCTCTCAGCATCAGCTTCCGCTTCGTGGATAGAGGTAGCGATCACCTCCCTAATATCGCCTACGGTTGCTGACTTAGCCTCGATTATCGTTTCTTTAAGCACTCGATCCAGGTTTTCTTCCCCTGTCGGTTTTGCCAGCACATCTCTTGCACCGACCTCCAAGGCAACACCTCGATCCGCCGCTCCTTCCTTCCCGGTGCACATGACGACAGGCAATGAACGCGTGGCTTCCCGCGACAAAATAGTGCGAGTTGCTTCCAACCCACCCATGCCAGGCATCATAACATCCATAAAAACGATATCAGGCCGATGATTCTCCAAGTATTCCAGAGCTTCCTCGCCAGAGGCGGCATCATCCACATCAAAATCACGGCTTTTGAGTAATTTGGACATGGCGAGTCGGGCAACCTTGGAATCATCAACAACTAAGGCGGTATGTGAGGCCATAAACTTGCATCCTTCTTTTTCTCATAGTAGAGAGACCAGTGATAGTAATTTTTAAATTAAATTCTCAAGGCTTACTATCGGACCGGCGACTACAGACTTGAGACATAAAGCGTGAGCCCGTTCTAAAAACTTTATATAGAAAAAATAATTTTCCCTTCCCCTCATTTGATCCAGAGAGTCTTCTGATTAGTAAACTCCCGCATCCCATGCCACGACAGTTCCCGTCCATAACCAGAACACTTGATCCCGCCAAAGGGCAAGCGAGGATCGCTTTTTACCAGCCCGTTGACAAAAGCCGCTCCGCATTGCAGTTGCAGAGCCAGGCGCTCAGCCCGGGAAGCATCTTGGCTCCAAACGCTACCTCCAAGGCCGTAACGGGAGGCATTGGCCATGGCCACCGCTTCTGTTTCGTTCGCTACGCGGATAATAGCGGCCACGGGGCCAAAAAGTTCCTCATCGAAGGCTGGCATGCCTGGCTGAACTCGATCCAGGATAGAAGGGGTATAATAAGCGCCTGGCCCTGGTAGCGGCCGGCACCCCACAACCGCCATCGCCCCCTGCTGAATGCTCGCCGTCACCTGTTGCTGAAGCCCCGCACGCAGATCCAATCGGGCCAATGGCGCCAAGGTAGTCTGTTCATCCAGCGGATCACCCGGTCGCAGCGCTTCTAAATCAGCTTGAAAGCGGGCAATAAACTCATCCGCTATCTCCTCCATAACGATAAAGCGTTTAGCGGCAATGCAGCTTTGCCCTCCATTGATAAAACGGGACTGCACCGCCACGGGAACCGCCTGCTCTAGATCAGCGTCTGCCAGCACAATAAAAGGATCCGCGCCCCCCAGCTCTAGCACTGTTTTTTTTAAGTGCCGGCCTGCGCACTCAGCAACCTTACGCCCGGCCGCCTCACTGCCTGTGAGGGTTACGCCCTGGACTCTCGGATCAGCCATTATCTTCGCCGTCTGGGATGAACTCGCCAGTAAGGTACGAAATACCTTTGGAGGAAAACCCGCCTCAAGCAAGACCTGCTCAATGGCAAGCCCGCACTGGGGGACATTGGAAGCATGTTTCAGCACTGCCGTATTTCCCACCACGAGGGCAGGCGCACAAAAACGAAAGACCTGCCAGAAAGGAAAATTCCAGGGCATAATCGCTAGCACGGTACCCAACGGCTGGAGCGCAACATAGCTGCGGCGGGCATCGCTTTCGATCACCTCATCGGCAAGAAAACGGGGGGCATGCTCCGCATAATACTCACAGACCCAGGCGCATTTTTCGATCTCCGCCCGGGCCTCGCCGAGTAGCTTGCCCATCTCCAGGGTAATCAGCCGGGCCAAGCCTTCTTTTTGCTCCCGCAACTGCTGGGCCGCCGCCCGTAATAAATGGCAACGCTCCGAAAGATCGCGGGCAGCCCAATGAGGACTTACCTCTTGGGCCTGCTGAAGGGCGCTATCAATAGCCTCCTGATCCCAAGCATCAAAGGTTTTGAGGGATTGGCCGGTGGCGGGATTAACGGATTCAAAAGCCATGCTGAGTTCTCCTTAAGGCGAAAAAAACAATCCAATTTATCAGTATAGAAGGCTAGACTGCCGCCTGGCTAAAAGGAAACAGGACTTATGTTCGCAACATATTGAATAGCAGGGTAATCTTTAGATGATGTAAAGTAATCGCGTTATAATTGAGCCCATCCTGACTTTAATCTTGAACTAAGCGTAACGGAGCACAACTATACTGATGAACATACAGACCGTCTGCATCCTGGGAGGTACAGGCTTCGTGGGCCGGTGGCTAAGCGCCCACTTGGTGGAGCAAGGCTATAAGGTGCGGGTACTTACCCGGCACTGGCAGCGGCACCGTGATCTACTCGTCCTGCCGGGCTTGCGGCTTAAGGAAACCGATGTTCACGATCCGGCCCAGCTTGCGGCTCAATTTAAGGGCTGCCAGAGCGTCATTAACTTAATTGGCATCCTCAATGAAAAAAGATATAACGACGGCCATGGCTTTCGCCAGGTGCACGCCGATCTCCCAGAAAAAGTGGCCCAGGCTTGTCTAGATGCGGACATCAAGCGGCTGCTGCACATGAGCGCACTCAACGCCGACGCTAACCAGGGCGCTAGTTATTATCTGCGCAGCAAAGGGGAAGGGGAAAACCGCGTTCTAGCCTTAGCGAAGCAGGGACTTGAAGTGACGATCTTCCAGCCTTCTGTTATTTTTGGCCCTGGAGACAGCTTTTTCAACCGTTTCGGTACTTTGCTCAAACTTTCACCCTTTATCTTTCCCTTGGCTTGCCCAGAGGCTCGCTTTGCTCCCGTCTACGTGGGGGATGTAGCACGAGCCTTCGCCCGCACCCTCGCGGATAAAGAAGATTTTAGCCAGCGCTATGAGCTATGCGGTCCCAAAATTTATACCCTCAAACAACTGGTTGAATATACGGCCCAGGTACTGGAGCTCAAACGGCGAGTCATCGGGCTTTCCGATAAACTTAGCCGTATTCAGGCCAGCATCTTTGAGTATGTGCCAGGGAAACCTTTTTCCAAGGATAATTATGCCTCTTTACAGGCACCCAGTATTTGTCACCAAAATGGACTGCATGAGCTGGGGATTGCGCCCACGGCTATTGATGCCATCGTCCCGGGGTACTTAGGCCAAGCTAACCAAAGATCCCAGTACCTTGAACTACGGCGGCATGCCCAGCGTGACGAATAAACCAGTTCGCACCTAGAAGGTCCTGCTATGGAAACTTATCTGGTAGGCGGCGCCGTCCGTGACAAGCTCCTGGGACGTCCCGTCAAGGAGCGGGACTATGTGGTCGTGGGAACCACCCCAGCTCACCTGCTCGCTCAGGGCTACCGTCCGGTGGGAAAGGATTTTCCAGTCTTCCTTCATCCCCAAACCCAAGAGGAATACGCTCTGGCCCGGACCGAGCGGAAGACCGGGCCGGGCTATAAGGGCTTTGAGGTGCATGCCACTCCTGATGTTACCCTGGAGGAAGATTTGCAACGCCGGGATCTGACTATCAATGCTATTGCCGAGGCCGCCGACGGCAGTCTTTTAGATCCCTTTGGAGGACAGCAGGATTTAGCGCGGGGAATTTTGCGTCATGTCTCGCCGGCTTTTGCGGAAGATCCGGTTCGTATCCTTCGGGCGGCCCGCTTTGCCGCCCGCTTTGATTTTAAGGTGGCCCCCGAAACATTGGCCCTTATGGAAGCAATGGTGACCGCCGGCGAGGCTGATCACTTAGTGCCCGAAAGGGTGTGGAAGGAACTAGAACGGGCCTTGGGTGAGTCCTATCCCAGGCGCTTTTTTGAAATCCTTAGGGCTTGCGGGGCTCTGGCACGGATTTTCCCTGAAATTGAATGTCTATTCGGTATCCCCCAACCTCGACGCTATCACCCGGAAATTGACACCGGCATCCACACGCTGAAAGTGTTAGAGATAGCCACTCACTTAAGCTCGGATACCCAAGTCCGTTTCGCTGCTTTAACTCACGATCTGGGCAAGGGGCAAACGCCCCCCCATGAATGGCCTCATCACTATGACCATGGAGAGCGGGGGGTCGCGCTGGTTCTTACCCTGTGCCAACGCTTGCGAATCCCCAAGGCTTATCAAGCCCTCGCAGTTCAAGTGGCCCGTTACCATAATCTGGTTCACCAAGCCCAGGAATTGCGTCCTGGTACAATCCTTAAACTGCTCAATAGAGTCGACGCCTTCCGGCGACCTCCCCGATTTGAGCAGTTTTTACTGGCCTGTGAAGCGGATGCCCGAGGCCGTTCTGGGCTAGAAAACCGCGCCTATCCCCAGGCTAATCGACTTCGTTTAGCCTTTCGCGCGGCCGCCGCGGTAACAGCCCGTCCTCTGGTGGCGGCCGGTTTGCAAGGAGAGGCGATTGCAAGAGAACTCCAGCAACAGCGAATAAAAGCTATAAAACAAGCCATCACGCACTGAACAAGGTTAGTTCAATCAAACACACTCAAGCTTGCTTGCTTAACAAGGAGAAATATATGGCTAAACAGCTAGACACGCTGATTGAACGCCTGCAGCAACCTGGAATTTACCATCATGCCGTGGAGAACCTGACCGTCATTGAGACCCACATTTCCTGGGTAGTACTGACTGGACCCTATGCTTACAAAATCAAAAAACCCCTTAATCTGGGTTTTCTTGATTTTTCTACCTTGGACAAGCGCCGTCACTATTGTGACGAAGAGCTGCGAATCAACCGGCGGCTTGCGCCCGAAATTTACCTGGAAGTAGTGCCTATCACCGGCAGTACGGCCCAGCCCCACCTCGGAGGAACCGGCACCCCGATAGAATACGCGGTCAAGATGATCCAATTCCCCCAGCAGACCCGCTTGGACTACTGCTTGCAACGGGGTGAATTATCCCCGAAGCGGGTGGAAGATTTAGCTGGCAAAGTTGCTGCCTTTCATCAAAAGGTTGCAATCGCTCCACGGGACAGCCCTTATGGTGCGCCCGAAGCCATAGAGCAGCCTGCCCTGGAAAATTTTCAACAGATGGAGATTTTCCTTAAGGAAGCGGAAGATCAAAAAAAATTGGCGTGCCTCCGGCGCTGGACGGAGGAAAAATGGCAACAACTACAACCAGAATTCACCGATCGCCAAAAAGCGGGCTTTGTCCGGGAATGTCACGGTGATCTGCATCTGGGGAATATCGCCCTAAGAGAGGATCAATTCATTATCTTTGATGGGATTGAGTTTAACGAGAACCTGCGCTGGATCGATGTCATGAACGAGCTTGCCTTCCTGCTCATGGATTTGGAAAAGCGGGGCCGTCCAGATTTGGCCCACCGTTGTTTGAATAGCTACCTGGAGCGCAGCGGCGACTATCCAGGCTTGGCGGTGCTTGCTTACTACCAGGTTTATCGCGCTCTGGTCCGGGCGAAAGTCACCGCTATCCGCCTAGGACAAATGCCTCCAGACATCCAAGCTATTAAGGAACACTGCCGCGATTATCTGAATCTGGCTTTACACTATATCCAGCCGGCCAGACCTTTTTTGCTCATTACCCATGGCTTTTCTGGTAGCGGCAAAACCACCTTGAGCCAGCCTCTCATCGAACGATTCGGTATCATTCATTTACGCTCGGATATTGAACGCAAGCGTCGCCATGGTTTGCAACCTCGGAATCGGTACAATAAAGGGATTGGCATCGGGATGTATTCCCCAGCATCCACCCATGAGACTTATCAGCACCTTCAGCAACTTGCCCAAGCAGTCCTGAAAGCAGGCTACCCTCTCATTGTGGATGGGGCTTTTCTTAAGCAGCAACAACGCCAAATCTTCCAGGATCTAGCTAATAAGCTTGGCATACCCTTTACTATTTTGGATTTTCATTGCGATCCTCGGCTGCTACCGCAACGGATACGGGAGCGCCAGCATAAGAATCAGGATGCCTCCGACGCTGATCTCGCTGTTCTGGAACATCAACAAGCCACTCATGAGCCCTTGACCAAGGCGGAGCAAGCAATCACCCTGGCAATTGATACTTCCCAGGCTGAGGCCATGGAGACAGTCATCCAGCAACTCCAAGTCCTCACCGGGGAAAAAACCCTTAAAGCCGAATAGGGAGAAATTTGTTATGGTTCCCGGGAGCCATATCCTCCCCCTCCCGGCGTTTCGATAACAAACACATCTCCCGGCTGCATTTCAATACTCCCCGTGCTAGATAACATTTCCCTAGTGCCGTTTGCCCGGAGCACGTAATTGCACCCCACCGTCCCTGGTTGACCCCCGGCCAGCCCAAAGGGGGGCACTTGCCGGCGGTTAGAAAGAATGGAAGCCGTCATGGCCTCACGAAATTTAATCCGCCGCACTACACCATCACCGCCCCGATACCGGCCACCGCCACCGGAGTCTGCACGGATATAAAATCCATCGACCAGCACGGGAAAACGCCACTCCAAGACTTCCGGATCGGTCAGGCGGGTATTGGTCATATGGGTATGCACCGCGGAAGTGCCGTCGAAGTTCGGCCCCGCCCCGCTGCCACCGCAAATAGTCTCATAATACTGATAGCGCTCATTACCGAAGGTGAAGTTATTCATGGTCCCCTGGGCCGCCGCCATGACCCCCAAAGCACCATACAAAGCATCAACGATGCACTGGGAGGTTTCCACATTGCCAGCAACAACTGCGGCCGGGTAACGAGGATTGAGCAGACAACCTTCAGGGATCATCATTTCCAGTGGCCTAAGACCGCCAGCGTTGAGGGGAATATCTTCCTCCACCAGGGTGCGGAAAACATACAGCACCGCTGCCTGGCAAATCGCCACCGGGGCGTTAAAATTGTTCGCTTGCTGCGGCGAAGTGCCGGTAAAATCCAAGCTGGCGGAACGCTGCTGCCGGTTAATGGTAATAGCCACATGGATACGACTCCCATTATCCATTTGGTAGCTAAATTCGCCGGATTTGAAGGCGGCTAGAACCTGCCTGACTTGCTCCTCGGCATTGTTTTGGATATGCCCCATATAGGCATGTACTACTCCTAGGCCAAAGTGTTTCACCATTTGCCGCAGTTCATGGATGCCCTTTTCATTGGCGGCAACCTGGGCGCGTAAATCAGCCAGATTTTGTTTAAAATTACGCACCGGATAAGGGCCTGAGGTCAGCAGTTCAACGAGTTCTTCTTCTCGAAAACAGCCCTGATCGACCAGCTTGAAATTGTCGATGATCACGCCCTCTTCCGCGATGGTTTTACTATCGGGAGGGATAGAGCCGGGAGTCATGCCGCCAATATCCGCCTGATGCCCCCGGGAACCCACATAGAACAAGATCTCGGTACCTTGCTCATCGAACACCGGGGTGATCACCGTCACATCCGGCAGGTGGGTGCCGCCGTCGTAGGGGGCGTTCAAGACATACACATCCCCAGGACGGATGTGACCCCTATTGCGGCGAATCACCGTTTGTACCGACTCCCCCATGGAACCCAGATGCACCGGAATATGGGGGGCATTGGCCACTAGCTGACCGTCCTTATCGAACACCGCGCAGGAGAAATCCAAGCGTTCCTTGATATTTACCGAGTAAGCGGTATTAGCCAAAGTAACGCCCATCTGTTCGGCAATAGCCATGAATAGATTATTAAACACCTCCAGCATCACCGGGTCCACCTCGGTACCCACGGCGAAACGTACGGGCAACGGCTCCATCCGCGTCAAGATCAGATGATTGCCTTTGGTGACTTCAGCCTGCCAGCCATGTTCAATGACCGTGGTGGCATGGCTCTCGATGACAAGGGCTGGGCCACTAATACAGGCACCAGCTCCCAGCCCCTCGCGCTTGTAAACCGAGGTAGAATAACGGCTACCATTGGCATATATGGCGACGGCATCTATCGGCCTCGCCGGCTCCCGGTAGGGGAACGTCCCCCTGATCTTATCTTCGGCTGCCTGAGTGCCGCCAATGATCTCCACGGCTACTGCTTCCACAACATGACCTTTCTCAAGCATGATGAAACCGAAGTATTGCCGATGGGCTTGCTCAAAATCCGCACGGATCGCCTGAAGATCGCCAAAACTGACGATGAGCGCAGTATCGCTGCCTTCATAGCGCAGATGGACCTTTCTTTCTACCCGAATAGATCTCTCTCCGGCACCCTGTTGCCGCATTTCCATGCGACCCTCAGTCTCCAATTCCTGAAACGCCGCTTCCATAGGGGCGACGAGCGAGGCAGAAAGGAGGGCTTCGATAGGCTGTTGCTTAATCACCCGCAATTCAGCCAAACCCATCCCATAGGCTGAAAGCACACCCGCCAGCGGATGAATAAACACGGTCTTTATCCCCAGGGCGTCGGCCACTCCGCAAGCGTGCTGCCCCCCCGCAGCCCCAAAGCAGCATAGGGCGTATTCGGTAACGTCGTAGCCACGCTGGGTGGAGATTTGCTTGATGGCATTGGCCATGTTCTCAATCTCGATCTTCAGAAATCCCTCGGCGACCTCCACTGCCGAGAGGCTTTTCCCAGTAGCAGCCTTGATTTCAGTAGCCAGGGTTTCAAATTTCTGCCGCACGATGTCCCGGTCAATAGGCTGATTCTGATTGGGTCCGAAAACCTGGGGGAAATATGCTGGCTGAATTTTACCCACCATGACATTACAATCGGTAATGGTAATTGGCCCCCCTCGCCGGTAGCAGGCCGGCCCCGGATTGGCGCCGGCCGACTGGGGCCCCACCCGGAAACGCGCCCCATCGAATTGGCAAATGGAACCGCCGCCAGCCGCCACGGTATGGATACGCAGCATCGGCGCGCGCATGCGCACTCCAGCCACTTCTGTTTCGAAGGCGCGCTCGTATCCGCCATCATAGTGAGCGACATCGGTGGAAGTGCCACCCATGTCAAAGCTGATGATCTTGTGAAACCCTGCGCTGATGGCGGTCCGCACCGCGCCGACGATGCCCCCGGCCGGCCCTGACAAGATGCTATCCTTGCCCTGGAAGAAATGAGCGTCAACCAGACCGCCATTAGATTGCATAAACAGCAGGTGGGTATCCCCCAGTTCCCGAGTCACATGGTCCACATAGCGCCTGAGAATGGGCGACAAATAGGCATCAACCACGGTGGTATCACCCCGGCCAACAAGCTTCATCGAAGGGCTGGCCTCATGGGAGAGGGAGACTTGAGTGTAGCCTATCTTTCGGGCCAATTCCGCTACCCGCTGCTCGTGCTCGTGATAGCGATAGCCATGCAAAAAAACGATGGCCACCGTGCGGATACCCTCCCGATAGGCTGTCTCCAAAGGTTGGCGGGCACTGTCCAGGTTAAGGGGAGTGAGCACTTCACCCTGGGCCGAAAGACGCTCCTCAACCTCGACCACCCGCTCATAGAGCAACTCCGGCAGGAGGATATGACGAGCAAATAGCTTCGGCCGGCTCTGATAACCGATGCGCAGTGCATCCCGGAAGCCTTGGGTAATCAGAAGCAGAGTGCGCTCCCCCCGGCGTTCCAAGAGGGCATTGGTGGCCACGGTGGTGCCCATCCGCACTTCCTGGATCTGCGCGCCGGGAAGGGGTTGATCCCTAGCTACGCCGAGAAGATCCCGGATTCCTTGCAAGGCTGCATCCGAATAATGTTCAGGATTCTCTGATAAGAGTTTACGGGTTAACAGGCGGCCGTCCGGCCGCCGCGCCACGATGTCGGTGAAAGTCCCGCCCCGATCAATCCAAAACTGCCAAAGGCGTTGCTTTTTCCAAGATTGTGGCCTATCCACCTTACCGGACGGCAACACGATTCGCTTGAAATACGTAAGCAATTCCCTCATATAATATGATCCCATCAGCACTTCTTGTAAGGAGCTTTTATCAATGATAAAACGCGTGCTACTTTTTCTGGCGACTAACCTTGCGGTCCTGCTGGTGCTTAGCATTTCCATGCGGCTTCTCGGAATTGAGAGCCTGCTCAATCAGCAAGGGACCGATCTTAACCTTAACGCTCTGCTCATATTCGCCGCAATCATTGGCTTTAGCGGCTCTTTAATCTCCCTGGCAATCTCTAAGTTTACCGCTAAGCGCCTCACCGGCGCCCAGGTGATTGAACGCCCCCGTAACGCCACTGAGACTTGGCTGCTAGAGACCGTTCAGCGTCACGCCCGAACCGTGGGGATAGATATGCCAGAGGTGGCCATTTACCACTCGCCGCAACCTAATGCCTTTGCCACCGGCTGGAATCGTGATGCCGCCCTGGTGGCCGTGAGCAGTGGTCTTTTGGAGCGCATGAATCAAGAGGAAGTAGAGGCGGTATTAGGCCATGAAATTAGTCATGTAGCGAACGGCGATATGGTGACCTTGGCTTTGATTCAGGGTGTTGTCAACACATTCGTAATTTTTCTCGCCCGAATTATCGGCCACTTAGTAGATCGGGTTGTCTTTAAAACCGAGCGCGGTTATGGCCCCGCTTTTTTCATTACCACTCTCATCGCGCAAATGGTGCTTGCCATCCTTGCCAGCCTCATTGTCCTGTGGTTTAGCCGCCAACGTGAATTTCGGGCAGATGCGGGAGGGGCACGGCTGGCGGGCAAGGAAAAAATGATCGCAGCGCTGGAACGGCTAGGCAGGATGGCCCAGGAGGGTCTTCCAGATCAGCTTCAGGCTTTTGGTATAGCGGGGGGGAGATCTCAAGGATGGAAGCGCCTATTCATGTCCCATCCGCCCATTGAAGAGCGGATCGCCGCACTTCGAACCGAACGCTAATAAGAGAAGTTAACTCTTGGAGCTAGAAAAATTAAGATTAGATACCGCCAGAAAACTCATAGCTTAGAAACTCATTGGGTTCCTGAATATAATGGCCTTGGGCATAATCCACGCCAAATTGCCAAAGCAGGGCTAGCGTATTAGCATCGGAAACGAATTCAGCGATGGTGGGCTTACCGACCTCCTTGGCCATTTCAATGATGGTTTTAACAGCCTCCTGGTTCTGCTCATCTTGGAGAAGGTTTTCTATGAAAGCGCCGTTAATTTTAAGATAATCCACTTTAATATGTTTCAAACAATTGGATGTATCCAACCCTGTACCAACATGCTCCAGGGCAAACTGGCACCCTAAAGCTCGAAGTCCCTCAGCAAGTTGCTGCACTCGTTTTAAATAATTGAGGGCGGAACGCTCGCTGATTTCAAAAATTAGCGAGCGGGCATCCAGCCCGCTCTCTTGCAAATGTTTCTTAAGCCAAGGCAAGAGTTTTTTGTCATGGATAGAAGGATCAGACAATTTAACAAAAAACCGGGTAAGTTGGCCTACTTGATGTCGGCTGTGCAAAACACTAATGGCCTTGGCAATTACCCAACGATCAATCTCGCCCATCAATTTAAGCTGAGCGGCTGGTTCCAGGAATATTTCTGGAAGCACATAATTGCCGGCTTCATCGATCATGCGCAACAAAACTTCATAAATCTCTTCGGTCTCCCCGTGGAGGCTAACTATAGGTTGATGGAGCAGAGAAAAACCATCCTTATTCATAGCCTCCCAGAGTTGAGCTTCCCATCGCTTTATTTTTTCCTGATCGGTAAGGTCCTCGATCACCGGCCTATAACGCTCAATCCGATTGCCACCTGCCTCCTGAGCTTTAAGGCATGCTTTATGGGCTCGCTCTAGTATTTGCTGGACCCCCGGCGCGCTTTCTCCTATTCGGCAAATCCCGATGCTGCAAGTCACATTGACACTACGTTCACCTATCTCCACTAAATGCTGATCCACGGCCTGACGCAACTGTTCAGCCAAAGCGTCCTCTTGCTCATCACTTCCATGGGGAAGTAAAAGAGTAAAAATATCATCTCCAAAACGAGCCAGAATGACTTTTTCATCACAATATTGTTGTAGAATTCGAGCCACATCAACAACGACCAAATCGCTGGCTCCAATCCCAACCCGCGCCCTGACGCGATTGAATTGATCGATGGCGATATAGAGCAAACCACTCTCCCTATCTCCCGCCCTGGCTGCAAGTACCCGTTTTTCTATTAATTCCAGATAATGGGGGCGGCTAAAAAGGCCGGTTAATATATCTCGTTGCTGAACCTGCTTAATCTTTTCCTCCGCAGCAGGATCGGAAGTTTCATCTCGAATGACAATTTGGGTGCAAAACTCACCTTCAATACTCGCGGGAGTCAATTCCCAGGCCGCGGTAAAAGTATGGCCATCCGCTTTGCGCGCCTGCAGGGTAAAACGGGCATTTTCCCCCTCGCTAGCGCCATATTCCTTAAGAAAAACTTTAAAACGGCCGTGCTCCTCGGGAGCTATCATATCCAGTAGGGGCATCCCCTCGATTTCATCAAGTTCATGACAGCCAAACAACTCCAGGTAAGCCCGGTTCGCATAAATATGCATGCCTTCATGCACATAGCCTATCGCATCCCGGGAGCTCTCTAGCAAGGCGCGGACCCGGCGCTCGCTTTCCTCTAAAACCATCTCACTATGGCGGCGCACCCGGCGGTTTTCCAGATCCTGGAGTTCGCGCCTAATAACAGATTGAAGACGGAGGGGTCGGCTCTTAAACACTACATCCCGTACACCGGCAGCATACATTTCATCGATATCATCGGAGTCAATTTTTTCATCCACTATAATAATAAGCGGGATATCCTTCTCCGATTGCAGAAGGATCTGAGCTACCTGCGCTACACTGAATTGCGGCAGCATGGCTGCGCAAACGATAATATCCCAACTTTGCTCCTCTACTGCCCCCCGAAATTCTTCTACTTCCTCCACCCGAGAGGCTCGCGCCGCAAATCCCAGCTTGCGCAACAGGTTCGTCACCATTTCCGCATCCTCAAAGGAGGCATCCACAATCAATAACCGCACCGTATTATGGGGACTTAACATTGGATTTTCAGTGCTCTCAGTCGGTGTAATTAGATTCACCCCCTATTAGGATATTTAATGGAATTCCGTAAGACTTGGCGGGTCGATTGCCTTCATGGTTCTTTCTATCCAATCGTGCGCTTCCTGATTAACTTGAGTCGCGGATTTACCTTGAGTCTCGATAGTGGGACCAATGACAACCTCAATAACCCCAGGATATTTAATAAACCCACCGCGCGGCCAGTAACGTCCCGCATTATGGGCCACCGGCACCACGGGATAGCCAGTAGCTTGGGCCAAGGCAGCGCCCCCGACACCAAAACGACCCATAATGCCAGGCGGCATCCGAGTCCCCTCCGGGAAAACTACCACCCAGCGGCCCGCGGCAAGACGTTGTCGCCCCTGTTGTATAATTTGTCTAAGAGCTCGGCGCCCCGCCTTACGATCAACCGCGATGGGCTCCAGCAAGGCGAGACCCCAGCCAAAGAAGGGAATCCATAAAAGCTCCCGCTTCAACACCCAGATCTGGGGTGGAAAAATCTGTTGCAAGGCAATCGTCTCCCAGGCTGATTGGTGCTTGCAGAGTACCACCGCAGGTCCGGGAGGAATATGTTCCGTACCTCGAACGCGGAAGCTAAGTCCACAGGTTTTCTTAAGCCACCAAAAATTAAAGCGGCCCCATTGGATAAGAAAATGGTAACGATAGCGAAAAGGCAAAAAAAACAAGCATAAACCCACTAGACCGAAGATAGGGGTAGAGAAAAACTGTCCCAAGCTGAAGGCAAAGGAGCGCCAAAGTAATTGCTGCCGAACCACCAAGGCTGGAAAAGAAGTTCTACTCATGGCGCGGCTGGATTTCGGGGCTTGCTTATCCATACTTTAGCAATGCATCAGCAACTGAAGCTAGATCATCGTAAATCTCTACCCCCATCGGCAGATCAGGGTTTTCCGCCGTCCTCCTACCTTTTCCCGTACGCACTAACAGGGGGGTAGCACCCACCGCTTGGGCCGCCTGCAAATCTCGTAAGGAGTCGCCAACTACGGGTACCCCTTTTAATTGAATACGCAGGCGCCGAGCGAGATCATGGAATAAACCTGGGCGGGGCTTACGGCAGCTGCAATCTTCCTCGGGGGCGTGGGGGCAAAATAAAATTGCCTCGATGCCACCTCCCATCTGCGCCAGAAGATGATGCATCTTACTGTGAATTCGGTTGAGGCTAGGGACATCAAAAAAACCTCGCCCTATCCCTGATTGGTTGGTGGCAACGATAATTTGATAACCCGCCTGATTAAGCCGAACGATAGCTTCCAGGCTGTGAGGAATCGGTATCCACTCGGCCGGGCATTTGATATATTCGTCAGAATCTTCATTGATGACCCCATCCCGATCTAAAATAACCAAGCGCATGGCTATTCTCCTCTTGACTTATTCAAGCAGTCTTACCCTCCTCCCATCCCCCAAGCAAAATCAAACCTGCAAGCGGGAAATATCCGCCACCTGAAGGAACAATGTTTGCAGGCGCTCTAGTAAAGCTAAACGGTTAGCACGCAGTTTCGGATCTTCCACCATGACCATCACCTCGTCAAAAAATTGATCTACCGCGCTCCGCAAACCGGCTAGAGCCGTCAGCGTAGCACGGTGATCCTGCCTCTCTAATAAGGGCACCACTTCCCGTTCCAAGCCGTACATCTGGGCTGCAAGAGTCTGCTCCGCGGAGTCTTGCAGTAGATCAGATTCAATTTGTGCTGGCAGTCTTTCCCCGCTCTTGCGCAAAATATTTCGGATTCGTTTATTGGCCGCTGATAAAGATTCGGCCTCTGGCAGCTTGCGGAAAGAAGCCACCGCTTTGAGACGGCGATCAAAATCCAGAGGCTGGTCCGGCCTCACAGCTAAAACCGCTTCGATTTCATCAGGCCGAAAGCCCGCTTCCAAATAATAACCCCGAAGACGCTCTAGTAAGTAAGCATAGACGTGGGCTGCGGTATTGTTCTCAGTTAAACGATCATGATAAGTTTCACAAGCTAACTTGAGTAAAGAAGGCAGATCCAGCGCAAGCTCGGACTCGATAATAATACGCAATACACCCAGGGCAGCCCGGCGCAAACCATAGGGGTCTTTATCACCACTGGGAGGTGTGCCGGTACCAAATAATCCCACCAAGGTATCTAAGCGATCTGCCAAACTTAATGCCTGGCCAGGGGCAGTGCATGGCAGCACATCACCAGCAAAGCGGGGCAGATATTGCTCTCTAAGCGCTTCGGCAACCTCTTGAGGTTCTTTGTCGTGGAGGGCGTAATAGCGCCCCATGCTCCCTTGTAGCTCCGGAAATTCGGTAACCATCTCGGTCACCAGGTCGCACTTGGACAATAATCCAGCACGCCTAGCCCAATCCCCATTGCCGCCAATATCCTTAGCAATGTGCCCGGCAAGTTTAGCCAGCCGCTCAGTTCTCTCGAAAACGGTGCCTAATTTCTCTTGGAAGGTAATTTTTTTGAGTCTCTCGCGGCGGCTAACCAGAGATTCCTTGCGATCAGTGGTATAGAAAAAGGCTGCATCGGTAAGACGGGGTCGAATGACTCGCTCATTACCTTCTACCACGGCCTCTGGACATTGGCTCTCGATATTGCATACGGTAATAAAACAGGGTAGCAAGTGTCCTTGTTCATCCTGTACCGGAAAATACTTCTGGTGATCTTGCATAGTGGCAATGAGCACCTCTTCCGGCAGTTTGAGAAAATCCTCATCAAACCGGCCAGCCAAGGCCATAGGCCATTCCACCAGGCCCGTCACTTCATCTAACAAAGCTTCCTCAATCAGGGCTTTTCCGCCCATCTGCTGGGCAGCTGCCACTACCTGGGCATAGATAGCCTCCCGGCGGGCAGTAAAATCAGCCAGTACCTTACCTTCGGTTTCCAGCAAAGACGCATAAACAGCAGGCTCTGTCAGATAGAGGGATTCGGGATGATGAAAACGATGTCCCCAAGTCTCCCGACCCGCTTGGACACCCAGCAAAGTCGCCGGGATCACCTCTTCGCCAAAAAGTAGGACGAGCCAATGAACCGGGCGTATGAATTCCCCTGGGAGATCGCTCCAGCGCATGGGCTTGGGAATAGGTAACCCGTGGAGGACCTGGGCCAGGATAGTCGGCAATAATTCGCGGGTGGGCGCCCCCTGCCGCCGTTGCCGGTATACTAGCCAAGCCCCTTTCTCATTCTTCAAACTCTCTAGGGCCTCTACCGGCACCCCGCAGCTACCGGCAAAGCCTCGAGCTGCGGCGGTAGGCTTACCCTCTTCGTTAACGGCTGCTGCCAATGCTGGCCCTCGGCGCTCCAACACCTGTTCAGGTTGGGAAACGGTCAGAGCCTGTACCCATACCGCCAAGCGACGCGGCGCGCCATAGCCTTTTAAATCCGCATAGATTAATCCCGCCGCCTGTAGTCCGCGACCAAGTTCTTGAAGCAAACTCTCGGATAGCTTGCGCAGGGCCTTAGGAGGTAACTCTTCGGTGCCAATCTCGATTAAAAGATCCCGGGTCTCAGTCACAGGCTATCTCCTTACCAACGCCCGCTAATATGGGAAAACCCAAAGCCTGGCGCCGCGCCAGATAAGCCTCGGCCACCGCCCGCGCCAGCGCCCGAACTCGCAAGATGTAACGTTGGCGCTCAGTCACGGAAATGGCATGGCGGGCATCCAAAAGATTAAAAGTATGAGAAGCTTTCAGCATCATTTCATAGGCAGGTAAAGAAAGTTCAGCTTCAACCAAGCGCTTGCTTTCTGCCTCGCAGCTGCCAAACCAGGCAAATAAGCTCTTTGTATCGGCTTGCTCAAAATTATAGATCGACATCTCGACTTCATTCTGATGAAAAACATCCCCATAAGTCACTCGCCCGAATGGGCCCTCCGTCCAAACCAAATCGAAGACACTGCCAACCCCCTGCAAATACATCGCAATCCGCTCTAGGCCGTAGGTAATTTCACCCGTCACTGGACGGCACTCTAACCCTCCCGCCTGCTGGAAGTAAGTAAACTGGGTAATCTCCATACCATTCAGCCACACTTCCCAGCCCAACCCCCAGGCACCGAGGGTTGGGGACTCCCAATTGTCTTCCACAAAGCGGATATCATGCACCAGAGGCGATATCCCCAACATCCGCAACGATCCTAAATAGAGTTCTTGGATTTCCAGAGGCGACGGCTTGAGCACCACTTGATATTGATAATAGTGCTGAAGCCGATTCGGGTTATCCCCATAACGCCCATCCGTGGGGCGGCGCGAAGGTTGGACATAGGCGGCGTTCCAAGGCTCCGGGCCAAGAGCGCGTAAAAAAGTAGCCGGATGAAAGGTTCCTGCCCCCATTTCCATATCATAGGGCTGAAGAAGCACGCACCCCTGCTCGGCCCAATATTGTTGCAGCCGCAAGATAAGTTCCTGAAAGGTTGCAGGCATGGTGCCTGCGATATCGCGGGACTTGCTGGTCAAAGGATCTCCCCTTTCTTTTTCCGTGGTGGCTTTTAATTTAAGTAAGCAAGTATATCGTCCCGAAAAATTCAAACAGCAACGATGACAGGACTTTTACTCATGGACAAAGCTGCATAACTTTCATCTTCTCACCGCTCCAGGCTGTAGAATAGATCGGCGCCAGTTTCAAGACCTGTTTCGGCTCGTATGCTCCAATTTTTACTCAAGGTATAGCGTATGCGAAAAGAACTAAAACGCTCAAATAACCCGATTCCATAACCAATGTAAAGGCTGGGCGAGAGCTGCTTGCCTAGCATCAGCATCTCGCTTTGGGTCTGCCCGTTACCATTATCAGCGGATTCAATCCCCACGTCTTCCAAACCAAAGATTTTTCCGATCCGTTTAGCAAGGAGGTTTCCACCGGATAAGCCAAGAGAAGTTGCGGCTTTGGCCAATAATTCCCCGTCATCCCCAGAAGCTCCCGTCAAGGGCCGCCCCAAGACCAAATAGGCCAGAATATTGCTCTCATCCATTGACGGCTCAGAAAATAAAGTGAGGACGGGTTCACTGGCAGCCCCCCGGATGCGTGCTCCAACAACGATGTTACCATTATCTACTTCACGCACGGCTTCTACATTCAGCCTGGGATCGTCAACAGGCCCGGCAAAAACCACCTGGCCCCGCCGAATATGTAACTGCTGCCCATAAGCTTTATATTCGCCCTTAACGATCTCGAGCTCACCGCTTCCCCGGGTAGGCTTCCCGGGAGTTTCCGTCACCAATAGGCTACCGGTTACTCCTCCTTTAAATCCAAAGGCCCGCACTGCGATATCATCGCCCAAAATAATTCTGACTCGGGCATAAATAGGCACAGCCTTTTTTTCAGCTTCCTTTTCCTGGGATATGATCACTACATCTTGGGAAACAGGCACCCCCCCTCTGCTCTCAATATCCTTGATCACTAGAGTGGCCTCTGGTATGACAACTTCCCCTTCCGCGCGAATGCCTTCTTCTGCCTTTGTGATCTGCAACTGGGGTGAGACCAATACCCTGATATCCGAGGTCCCCATGGCTTCAAAACGTTCTCCGGTCACCGTCACCTTAGCGGGCCAACCCGCCTCGGGTTCCAGGCGAACCTGGCCATTAATAGCTAGCTGGCCCTCCCCCGAGTGTACCCCACCCGTGAAAACGAGCCTATCTTGCTCACTCGCCTCCATCCGCAGCCGGATCTTCGTCAACTTTAATCCAAGGGGAACAACCTGGGCGCGTCCTTCTTCAAGCACCACTTCTCCCCGCAGTCGAGGTACAGCAACGCGTCCCCCCAAAGTCAGATTCGCTCGCAACCGTCCTTGAACCGCCTGCAACTCTGGCAGCAAAGTCTCCAAAAAGGCGAGATCATTAAAGGCCATTGAGACCTGGCCTTCTAAAGGCAATTGCCCCATGGCGGTCAGATCCAAAGGGGCGGAAGGCAGGCGCAAGGATGCCTTGACTGGCGCTACGCTAGGATCGGCTAAAAGTAACTCAAAGCTTGCTTCTCCTCCGCGTTCTTCCACATTAAGTCTGGCCTCCGCACCTTGGTAAGGAAAACGCAAAGACTGTCCCTCGGGGGTCACTTGGGTCAACTGCCCCCCGGAAACCGCAAACTGCATCCGGGCTTGAGCTAATAGGTGGCTCTCTCCCTGGACCTGTGCTTCACCGGCAACCATCCCTTCCAGCGCTGTTTTTTCCGGTAAAAGCGGCCCTAGCATTGCTAGCGGGAAATTCGCTAGCTTGAAACTTCCTTGCCAAGGTCCTTCTTCCTGCCAACCGCCGCCCAGGCAAAGCTGGGCAGACTGCCGCTGCCAACACCAGGGAGCAAGATCAACTTGGCTGCGACTCAGCATAAGAGGGGTGGAGCCCGGCGCCTCCCAGCGGCCTATAAGTGAGTCTGTAAGCTCAGTCTTGGTAATTTCCCCCCGCCAAACCTCCTCTTTCTCTTTCCAGGAACCCTGGACTCCAAGGTCCAGGGAACGCTCCGGCGCCTTCACTGCCAGACTCAGTTTATGGTGCAATGGCGTGCCGCCCCCCTCAATAGCCACAGAGCGGAGAGTCTGGTCTGCCAAAATGAGATTCGAAGCATCGATCCGCACCCGCGATGAGTGCTTCCCCTGTAAGTCCACATCCACATTAGCCTGTACCGATTTCACTTGATAATCCTGATAGGCTAAGGCTTGCCCCTGGAGTCGAAAGGTAAGCTCCGGGCGTGTAAGCGGCCCTCCCGCATGGCCCTTTACCAGCAAATCCCCCTGAGCCTCTGGCAGCAATTGGGAAAGATCCGGGGAAGAGAGATACCACTTTAGCGCCAGCTGCTCACTCACTGTTCCCCCCAGAGAAAGCCGGGAATCTCCCGAGCGTAATTTTAAATCGGCGATACGCCAGGTATTATCTTGTCGTTGAACCCTTCCTTGGGCCGCTACTGGATAGCCCCGCAGGGAGCCAGAAAGGGTGTGGAGATCAAGCGTGATATCCTGGGCGTTCTCCTCTAAAACACCGTTAGTATCAGTGCTAAAAGACAGCACACCCGGCCATTCCGGCCATTGCTTCGCCAAATTAAGCGACTCTCCGGTTAATTGCAGCTCCCAAGCCAAGTCGGGAGTCCAGCGGAAATGACCCGTTCCGCTCAAATCCCCATCCAACAATTGTCCCCGTAGCTTCTCTAGCTCAAATTGGGTGGTATCACCCGTGCCCAGCAAATGCCACTCGCTGACAGGGATATCCTGACCGGCAAGGGCACTATGCAACTGCAACCGGTAGGCGGCAGGAGAGCCCTTCAAAGTCAATTGACCCCGGTTGCTGGAGACTTGAGCTACCCCTGTCAGGGGCCAAGCCATAGCTTGCCATTGCCCCGCAAGGCTCATGTGAGGCTGGTCTTCTGCCATCATCACCTCCCCACGGAGCGCCAACCGAGCAGGCCCTTCAACTTGCCGTAGGGTCAGCCGCTCCAGGAGCCAATGTCCCATGGCAAGCTGTTCGACCGAGAGATTGCCCCTAAGCGTGCCTGCTTGCGCCTCCTGAAGCTGATAGGAAGCTTGCGCCTTAAACTGTTTTAAACTTCCTGCTCCCTTAAGGTCCAGGCTAACGCGTATCGCCGGCCACTGGGCGGATAAATGCTGCAATTCGACTCCGGGAACCTCCAGCGCCGCAACCCAGCGAGGCTGTTCCAATAGATCAAAAAGCCTGCTTCGGAATTGCAGATGGAAGGGAGCCTGCACTGTTTGGTATAGGGTCAGCTGGCGAAGATCTCCTTTTACTTTACCCACGCCAGTGAGCTTCCCCAGCTCGGGAACCGGCGCTCCCCAAGCCAGGGCGAACGCCATGGGATAAGCCTCCTGAAAAGCAATCTCTCCACTCACCCGCACCCGTCCTTGAGGGGCAGCAACCCCCAATTCGCCTACTTGTAAGGTTTGGCCATCAAAATCCCCATTGAAAACAACAGCATCAATAACCACCGGGGACGATTCGAGAGGAGTTAAGGAAATATTTTGAAGCCGGACATCTTCCGCCTTGACTTTTAAAGGGAGCTGCACTTCGGGAAGCACTATCGGCTCTTGCGAGGCCGTAGACTCCCCTGGGCGTTCTTGGCGCCAGCTAACTTCTCGAAGATGAAGCTGTTCCACCCAGAAGGTTGCCTCCAACAAGGCTGCCGGCCGCCAGGCAAAGTGAAAGTACCCGATTTCAAGAATAAAATCCGGAGTCTGGTAGCGTAATCCAGTCAGGGTAAGCGCCTTCCCCAAAGTCCCCTCAACCTGGTGGGTTTCTAACTCTCCCGGAACCACCCGGGCCACTTGGGATAATAGTTGCCGAGTTCCCACCTCGGTCAAAGTCAAATAGGCAAGCCCCCCTACCAGCAGCACTAAAAACAGCAGAATAAAAACGCCAATCGAGCGCAGTAGCTTCACAAATCAGGGCCTAAATTAACATGAAGACGGAAAGGGGTACCAGGTTTAGAAAGGGCGAAGGCAAAATCCACCCGGATAGGACCCACTGGAGAAATCCAGCGGACACCCACCCCTGCTCCCTGTTGTACCTCCAGCGAAGAAAAATCATTAAAGGCATTGCCCGCATCATAAAAAGCAGCGGCAGCCCACTTATCCAAAAAACGATATTCGTACTCCACGCTCCCCACGAGAAGATTTTTTCCGCCTATCACTCGATCCCTCTCGTTAATGGCGCCCAAAGAACTGAAGGCATAACCACGTATACTCTGATCGCCCCCAGCAAAATAACGCACCGAAGGAGGAAGGTTGGCAAAATCCGAGACCCAAGTGGTGCCCGCATCCCCCCGGACTAGCAAACGGCTACGGCGGCCCAAACTCCGGATGATCTTGCCTTGCAAGGTAAACTGGAGAAAAGTGTTGTTGGAAAGAAGTTCCTGCGCAGCGCCCTGTAATTCTAAACTTACTCGGTGACCTCGCTGGGGATAAACAGGATCGTCGGCCTGCCTCCGAAACCAGGTAATTCCTGGAATCAAAAGCTTAGCTAGACCTGAATCGCCACCGACGTCAAAATCCTCTAACCGGTAGTCTAAAAACAAGGTTTCCTGCCAGCCACCTGGCCGGGCAACAATCCGCCGAATTCCAAACAGCGCAATGTGGCTATTGCTAGTGACCGTTGAACGTCGGCCAATACTCGAAGCAATACTGACTCGATCAGTACGGGGATTGCCGATCGGAATAACATAGCTTGCATCGAAAGTTTGGTTAATTTTAGAAGTATTCAAGGCAAAGTTGAAACGATGCCCATAACGGTTAATATACCGATTCTCCCATCCCAGATTAAGTCGTGGCCCCGTATTTGTTCCAAAACCTACTCCTACTGAATAGCGATTGTGTTTCTCTGCTTGCAAGTAGACCGATATAGGCACTTCCAAGTTTGCCGCTCGTTGCGGGTGAGGTTCTACTTCTACTACCGCAAAGTAATCACTATCCACCAACGCTGTCTGTAGTTCAACGACCTTTGAACTCCGATAAAATTCTCCTTCCTGGAAAGGCACATAGCGAGCTAAGAGCTGAGGACGCACGACAGTTTCGGTAAAGGTAACCGGACCAAACCGGTAACGGGGGCCCGTATCAAAACGTAAAACAGCACCAGATGAGTACGTATCCAGGTTTATTCGCAACGCCTGCTGGGTAAAATTTGCCTGGAAATAACCGCGTTCGCTAGCTAATCGCTGCAAGGCCGACTTCCCCTGTTCATAATGGGTTTGATTTAAGAATTCTCCCTCTTTAATAGGAAAATCCTGTTGTAATGCCTGGAAAGCAGGATCTTCCGCCCCCTCTCCCGTGACTGTTAAATCCACCTTTCCCACTCTCATCCGGGGACCCGGGTCGATGCGATAGCGGGCTAGCCATTTCTTAGGACGCTGCTGCAGTTCCGCCTCGATCTGGGGCTGATAGTAACCATACACTTCAAGGGCTGTTTTAATTTCACCCTCCGCCTTGCCATAAAGGCGATGAATGACTCCCTCGGCTAATTGAGCATCCTTCTTCTGGTGGGCAATACTCAGATAAGCCATAACATTTTCCAGGACTTCTCCTTTAACACCCTCCACTTTTGTTTCAAGATAGACTTGAGACCAAGCCGCTCCAATCTTCAGGGAAAAAAATAAGAGACAGAAAAAAAACCGCACTGGGACCGCCCACACTAGTTTATTAATTCTCAAAGATAAATCCCTTTAAAATGCGATCCTGTAGTTTACAAATCTACGGTGTCGTCGCTCAATATGAGATACTTAAAGTGCGCCGAGAAACAGTTTAAAATATCTTTTAGAATAGCGGGTGCGTCCTTTGAACAACGCTTAGTCCGGTCTTTGGCATGAAATATGCTATTTTTTAAAAGCGGGTTTTTAAGTAACTTACAATAAGATTACTTCAACTAATATTAACGTAAACAATCCCCTCTTGTATCTGGAATTGGATACCTATATTACCCCAATATCAGTGTTCAACTGATGCATAGTAAACCAAACCGACTGATAGAAAAATAGAAATGCTCTCTCCAAGCGCCATGGTCCCCACCATAAACTACCCATTGATTTTGACCTTACTTCTCTCAGCCCTATTTCATGGAATATTGCTATTAGGTCTGGATGAACTAAAGTTCTTTCCTCCCTCTACGCCAACCCCCCTCCCTTTGGAAATTATTCTTGTTCCCTTCAAGCAAGAAGAAGCTCCGAAAAAACCAACCCCTCTTACCCAAACCAACAGGATTGACAAGGACGAAAAGGAGGAAAAACATCCACCAGCGCCGGAGGCTCCTTCCCCTTTAGCCACCCCTCCACAGGTACACTCCACTCCCACAATTCAGCCCGCGCCGACAGCTCCTGCTAAGCAAAGACGTCCTCCGCCCAAACAGGCAGCCGGACCTCCCTTGCTCACCCAAAAACAGGTGACTCTTGCCACCAGCAAGCCACAACAGTTACCGGCGCTCACCTCCCCAGAAGTTCCGGAAACGATCTCTCCTCCCCGTCCCTCGGCCCGAGAACTCATCGCTGCCCTAGAAGGACAACTTGCTAGGGAAATTCAGCGTTATGCCAATCAGCCTCGTAAGCGACACCTGGACTCCAGCACCACGGAATATGCGGCGACCGCCTACCTAGATGCCTGGCGCAAGAAAATAGAACGGGTCGGAAGAATGAATTATCCAGAGGAAGCCAAGCGGCGGGGACTCTCGGGAAGTCTCATCCTCGTAGTCGATCTTAATCCGAATGGGACGGTAGCCAACATTGTGATGCGCCACTCTTCCGGCCATCAGGCATTAGATAAGGCGGCTATCCGAATCGTACGCTTAGCCGCCCCCTTCGCTAACGTGCCTGACAACGTACTCCGAGGCCACGATATACTTTCTATTACCCGGACCTGGCAATTCCACAGTGGGAAAGATTTTAGTTCTCGCTAAGACCGGGGTCGCAAGAAAAATGTTGCTTGGTATAATGATGCTTAATCATGAAAACAATGTGCTATTTCCGTAATCATTTCTTGATAGCCATGCCCGCTTTGAATGATGCCAATTTTGCCCGCACGGTCACTCTCATCTGCGAGCATAACCAGGATGGCGCCATGGGGATCATTATCAACCGCCCTTTGAGTATCACGCTTGACCAAATGCTGCAGCATATAAAAGTCAAAGACTACCCTCAAGCAGTAGGAGAGATGCCCGTGTTTCTGGGTGGCCCTGTCCAGCAGGAACGGGGGTTTGTGTTGCACCGTCCCATTGGCCACTGGGAAACCACGCTCAAGATTGGTGATGAAGTGGGCATGACCACCTCCCGTGATATCCTGGACGCTATTACCCAAGGGAAAGGCCCTCCACAAACTCTCATCGCTCTGGGTTACGCTGGCTGGGGACCTCATCAACTGGAACAAGAGTTAGCGGAAAATGCCTGGTTAAGCACCCCCGCCAGCAGTACGGTTGTTTTCGATACTCCCTACCAACAACGCTGGGAAGCAGCGGCGGCCCTGGCAGGCGTTGACCTTTCCCGTCTCTCCGGAGAAATTGGACACGCATGAGCGCAACCCTTGATACCCCCTTTCCCTCAAAACCCCGGATCGCCCTCGGCTTTGACTTTGGGTTACGCTATATTGGGGTCGCTGTAGGTCAAGAAATAACCCATAGCGCTAACCCTTTAACAACCCTGAAAGCCCATGAAGGCAATCCCGACTGGAACCAAATTACTCAACTCATCAGGCAATGGAACCCTGACTTGCTGATTGTCGGGTTACCGCTTAATATGGACCAATCGGAACAGTTTTTGACTAAAGCAGCCCGCCGCTTTGGTCGTCGTTTGCACGGCCGGTATGGTCTGACCATAGAATGGATTGATGAGCGTTTATCTACCGTTGAGGCCCGGGAGCGGTTAAATATTAAGTCTTCCGCCTCTGGTCGCCGCCAAGGCATCGATCAGATGGCCGCCCAATGTATCTTGCAGACTTGGCTAACAGAACAGCAAACTATCCATCACTAACATTACGGCTTTTCTGCGTGAGGTCCCTATGAATATCCCGCAGCCCGTTTCATTAAATGTAAACGTTTTATTCCGCAATCTAGCCATAGATCTGAGTCAGCGGATGGCTGAACAACAGCGGAATAAACCAGCCATGATTGGCATTCATACAGGGGGGGTATGGGTTGCAGAACGTTTATTGACTCAGGAATTAGATAACCTCGTCTCTGATCCCTTGGGTGTGCTTAACATTGCCTACTATCGGGATGATTTTACCCGCATCGGCATGCATCCCCAAGTACAACCCTCTCAATTGCCCTTTTCCGTAGCCAATCGGCATATCATCCTGGTAGATGATGTCCTCTATACTGGGCGAACGGTAAGGGCGGCGTTAAACGAAATTTTTGACTACGGCCGCCCAGCCAGCGTCACGCTCGCCGTCCTGGTAGAACGCGCCGGCCGGGAATTACCGATACAAGCGGATGTGGTCGGCCATCAATTGGATTTAGCGCCCAACGAGCAGGTCAAATTAACTGGCCCAGACCCTCTGCAGTTCAGTATCCAATATGTTGACCCCACGGAATGAGCAACCTGCAACTGGATCAGAAAGGCCAATTACGCCATTTCCTTAGCATCCAGGGGTTAAACCGGGAGTTACTGACCCGAATTTTGGATACAGCCGAGTCTTTTTCCAGCATCGGCGCCCAGCAGGTAAAAAAGGTCCCCCTATTGCGGGGAAAAACCATTGTCAATCTCTTTTTTGAAAGCAGTACCCGAACCTTAAGCACCTTCGAGCTGGCCGCTAAACGTCTATCGGCGGATGTTATGAATTTGAATGTACGCACCTCCTCGACCCAGAAAGGGGAAAGTCTACTGGACACCCTCCGCAGCCTGGAGGCCATGCATTGCGACATGTTCGTGGTCCGCCACTCTGATAGCGGCGCCGCCTACTTTATTGCTCGTCATGTTCCTTCCCATGTCAGCGTCATCAACGCCGGGGATGGCTGCCATTCCCACCCTTCCCAGGCCATGCTGGATATGTTTACTATCCGCCGCCACAAGGGCTCGTTTCCCAATCTGCGGGTAGCAATCATCGGCGATATCCTCCACTCTCGGGTAGCCCGCTCCGAAATTCATGCCTTGGCGACCTTGGGCACGGGAGAAATCCGGGTGATTGCCCCCCGAACACTGCTGCCGCGCAACGTGGACTCATTAGGCGTTCACATCTTTCATGATATGCGGGTGGGACTTAAAGGGGTGGATGTGGTGATCATGCTGCGGCTCCAACGGGAACGCATGGAAGGGGCACGGCTACCCAGTGAGCGGGAATATTTTCAGCTCTATGGCTTAACCGAAGAAAAACTCGCCCTGGCCCAACCAGAGGCTATCGTGATGCATCCAGGGCCTATTAACCGCGGTATAGAAATCGAATCGGCTGTGGCCGATGGTCCCCGCTCGGTCATCCTGGAGCAGATCAGCCATGGTATTGCCATTCGCATGGCGGTCATGGCCATGACCATGCAGATACCAGTCCCTGAAACCAAGGAGGTTCGCTAGTGCGGACACTCATCCGGGGCGGGCGCCTCATCGACCCCTATAACGGAATAGACGGGCTCCAGGATCTTTATCTGGCTGAAGGCCGGGTGATAGCCATTGGCAGCGCTCCCGAAGACTTTAGGGTCGAGCAAACAATTGATGCCCAAGACCAAATTGTGTGCCCAGGGTTGATTGACTTACAAGCACGCTTACGGGAACCGGGCCAGGAACAAAAAGGAACCATTGCTACGGAAACCCTAGCTGCCGCTAAAGGCGGTATCACCACCCTCTGTTGTCCGCCGGATACCCTTGCCATCATTGATACTCCTGCCGTGGTCGATCTCATTGCCCACCGGGAAGCCCAGTACCAACGAACCCGCATTCTACCCTTGGGCGCCCTCACCCAAGGACTGCAAGGATTACAATTGGCGGAAATGGGCATTTTGCAGGAAGCAGGCTGCGTGGGAGTCAGCAATGGCCTGATGCCCATTACCAATAGCCAGGTCATGCGGCAGGCCATGGAATATGCAGCCACCCTGGGAATCACCCTTTTCCTTTATCCCCGCGATCCTTGGCTCGGCATTGAAGGCTGCTGTCATGAAGGGATCGTCAGCGCCCGCCTCGGTTTAGCGGGCATTCCCGAAACCGCGGAGACCGTCTCCCTGGCGCGGGATCTGTTGCTCATTGAGCAAACTGGCGTGCAAGCCCATTTTTGCCATCTTTCCAGCGCCCGGGCGGTGCGAATGGTCCGGCAAGCGCAAACCGAAGGATTGCCAATAAGCGCGGACGTAACAGCTTATCATCTCCACCTAACTGAACACGACATTGGAGAATTTGACAGCCAGTGCCACGTCATCCCGCCCCTGCGCACCCTGCGGGATCGGGATGCCCTCCACGAAGGTCTGCGGGAGGGTACTTTCAGCGCCATTTGCTCCGATCATCAACCCCATGAGGTCGATGCCAAGCTGGGCGCTTTTCCTATTACCGAACCGGGAATCTCGGGACTGGAAACTTTGCTGCCCCTTTCTTTGCGGCTAACCCAGGACGATATACTAACGCTTCCCGAAGTTATTGCCTATCTTACCTGTCAGCCCGCCCAGGTGCTGGGTATTGAAGGTGGCCATTTAGCGCCGGGACAACGGGCGGATATTTGTATATTTGATCCCCACTGCCATTGGATCTTCAAGCCTGAAGAAATGGCTAGCCAGGGAAAAAATACTCCCTTTGGAGGCTGGGAATTTCAAGGACGGGTCACTTATACCCTCCTGGAAGGGCGGGTGGTTTTTGCGGCGGCAGCCGAAACACTATGACGCCTAAATCCCACCGGAACACCATCCTGGTAGAAGAGGGAAAGATTTTGGCCCAGGATGCCCACCCAGGGGAGCAATATGTGCTGTGGGTTGCCGCCCCTAGCATCGCTTCTTGCGCTACCCCAGGCAGCTTCGCCCACCTCCAGTGTGATTCTAGCCTTCCCATGCGGCGTCCCTTTTCCATCATGCGAGCCGATGCCGAGCATGGCTGGATCGAGTTTCTTTACAAAGTGGTGGGGCAGGGCACACGGCTGCTCGCCCAGCGAAAGCCGGGTGAGCAGATCAACATCCTAGGCCCCATCGGGCAACCCTTTCAGGTGAACCCAGACTATCCCCGGCCCTTGCTCCTTGGCGGCGGGGTAGGTATCCCTCCCATGGTGTTTTTGGCCGATACTCTGCGCCAAACCGAGCATTTCAATCCCTTGGTGCTCATGGGCTCGGAAATTCCTTTCCCCTTCCGGCAACGGCCTTCCCAATTTCTAATACCAGGGCTACCAGAGGGAGTGATCGGCGCTATGCCTCTCTTAGAGGATTGGAAAATTCCCAGCCGATTGGCCAGCCTTCAAGGCTATCCTGGCTGCTTCGAAGGCTTTATTACTGACCTGGCTCGCCATTGGCTCCACACGCTTACCCCAGCCCAACAGCGAGAAGTTGCTATATATGCCTGTGGCCCCCACCCTATGCTGGCGGCCACGGCGCAACTTGCGCGGGAATTTGGCTTTCCTTGCCAAGTCTCCCTGGAAGAATTCATGGCCTGTGCCGTGGGCGGTTGCGCTGGCTGCGTAGTCAAGGTCCAGACCCGGCAAGGACCCGCCATGAAGCGAGTCTGCGTGGATGGACCCGTATTTGATGCCGAGGCGGTGTTTATATGAATGACCAGCAGCTCCTACGCTACAGTCGGCAAATTTTACTGCCTCAGATTGATATCGAGGGCCAGCAAAAATTGCTCGATTCCCGGGTTCTAGTGGTGGGCGTGGGCGGTTTAGGATCACCCATCGCCTTGTATCTAGCTGGAGCCGGGGTAGGACGATTGACTCTCGTTGATCCCGATGAGGTAGAGCTTTCTAATCTGCAACGGCAAATTTTGCATGACGGCAACGTTATTGGCTTACCCAAGGTAGAATCGGCACGCCGCCGCCTGCAGGCCCTGAACCCCGAGGTGGAAGTGCGGGCAATAGCCGCCCGGTTGGAAGGAAAAGGCTTAGAAGCAGCGGTTGCCCAAGCGGACGTAATCGTGGATGGGAGCGATAATTTCGCTACCCGCTTTGCCCTTAATATAGCTTGCGTCCGAATAGGCCGGCCCTTGGTTTCTGGCGCCGCCATTCGCATGGAAGGACAGGTGGCGGTGTTTGATAGCCGGCAACCGGATGGGGCCTGCTACCATTGCTTGTTTCGGGAAGATGAGAAGAGCGAAGAGGAGAGCTGTTCCCAAACCGGCGTGCTAGCCCCCTTGCTAGGGATTATCGGCAGCGTCCAAGCGATGGAAGCCCTAAAGTTGCTATTGGGTATAGGGCAAAGCCTACATAATCGGCTACTGCTGCTAGATGGGCTGAATATGCGCTGGCGCGAAATCAGAATTCATCAAGATCCCCAGTGCCCCATCTGTAACGGCCCGCAAAAGAAATGGCGAGCGTTGGCCTAATGGCAGCAGTAGCACTTCCCCGCCCCTTGGTGAATCAACTGCTGCACCAGGCGCAGGCCAAGCCCCAGCAGGAAATATGCGGACTGATCGGTGCCCGTAACGGCCTCCCTTTTCGCTGCTACCCCATGAATAATATTGCGCCGGAACCACAACGGCATTTTCTCATGGACCCCCAGGGCCAAATCGCGGCCATGCGCCGTATGCGTGAGGAAGGCGAAGAATTATTTGGCATCTACCATTCCCATCCCGAAACTGCTCCTTTGCCCTCAAAAAGCGATCTTGCCCAAGCAGCTTACCCGGGTGTGCTATATTTGATTATTTCCTTAAATACGAAAGGCGTACTGGAGATGCGGGGTTTCCGGTTACAGGGGGAAGTATATGAGGAGATCGAGCTACAATTATAGTTTATGCTCCTCAGATGCAGAGGAGATCCTAATTGATATTTCCCCTGCTTAGCCATTTTATTATCCAAATGGGATCAGTCACGATGAAAAAACTGATAATGCTTAGCTTGCTGGGCGGGTTTCTTTTGGGAAACGTCACCTATCCTAACTTGACGGGCCACCTGTCCGCTGATTTGATTCTGGGCGATAATACTTTTCCTGCCTTAAGAATATGGGACTTTGTTGATCGCTTGATCAATCCCCATCTCTTTGTTTCCAATACTGCTCGCTCTGAAGGAGACACCCCTACCTACCTTTATACCTATATCCCTGCTGACGTTTCAGGTACTCACACGCCCCTTGCCGCGGCCGTCCGTTCAGAAGGAACGGCAGAGGCGGCAGGCGCTTTTTTTTATGGGGAGACCGAAGGTCCGGGTCCTGCCTTTGGCGCCAACAGTCTTGCCGCTACCTATTCAGGCGCTCCGGCCATCGGAGTTGAAGTCAATGGATTAAATTTTTCCGGCGACCCCCAGGCCCCGGTGCGGGGCATTGACATTGTCAATGGCGGAAATGCGGCTACGCAATGGGCGTTAGGAATTGAGACCTCAGCTAGCCAGCCCCAAGGAAAACCCAAAGTCGGCATTATGCTAGCCGGCTCTGCCCAGGGCTTTCCCCACGCTCCCGCAAGCGAAAGCGGACTGGTGATTGATCATATTGATTCCGGTGAAGCCATCCGTATTCAAGCCGGTGATCGCATCAGCTTTAATAACGAAGGCACCATTTACATGAAATACAATCCGGCGGCCCAGCAAATCGAATTTTATAATCAGGATCAATTAAAGTTCGCAATTCCTATGTAATTGAAATTAGCTCTATGGGCCAAGACCCTCTTTGAATATTCTTAATAAAGTTTGAAAAAATCTTCTCTTAACTAAGGAATAAGCGATGAGCTTTGGAAATATCGTGGGACAGTTACTACAGAACATGAGCAGTCAGAGTCATTCCAGGCTAGAACGCACGACTAGCTCGGAGGGCCTGGGTGGTCTAATGGATATTGCGCAAAACTTTCTTAGCAATAAACAGGCGGGTAACATGACGGGTGGGCAAGCTAGCGGCCTTGGCGCCCTGGCGGGGGCCCTGCTTGGCGGCGGTAGCAGCGCGGCAACGGGTGCGCTTGGCGGAAGTGCCATGGCGATTTTAGGCACATTAGCAGTCAGCGCGCTTCAAAACTGGCAAAACAATACCCCGGCTTCAGCGGCAGGCCCCGCTTCTGAAGCGCCCCAATCTCTGCCGCAAGAGCAAATCGAGGCGCTAGCCGCGCCCCAAACGGAACGGCTTATGATTAAAGCCATGATTACCGCGGCTAAGGCAGATGGGCAGCTTGATCAGAAAGAAATGGATAATATCTTCGGCAAGATTGGCGCTGACGGCATAACCGATGAAGAGCGACGGCTCGTCATGGAAGAACTAGGCCGTCCCATGGATTTGCAAGCATTAGTTTCAATGGTGCCAAATGAAGCGGTTGCCGCCCAAGTTTATGCCGCTTCACTGTTCGCCATCGACATTGATACCGAGGCTGAAAGAGCTTATCTGCGGCAGCTGGCCCAGGCTCTGAAACTGGATGGGGGAACCGTTAGCCGTCTCCACGAACTGACAGGCTCGCCTATGGCGTAATCCATACTAACTAACCGTAATAAGATTCAATGTCTTGTCGGCTTAACACGCCACACGTCCGCAGGCTAGTTGGCCCTATACGCTGCTCCACATACAGCATTTTAGCTTGACTGCTGTCAAGAATCGCCAGGGCTTCCTGAAGCGTGGCATAGAAAGGAACAGGCCGAATATCCTCCCGGGCTGCTGGAATTTCCATGAGATTAAGAGGATCGTCTTTCTCGTCGTTCAAGGCTCGGGCCACATCAGCAGCCTGCACCACGGAGCGAGGCTGGAAATCTCGTTTTATCAATACCCAGCGGGGATTTTGCGCGAGGGCTCGAAGCGCGGTTTCCCGATCAACCACAACGGGGAGTTCCACAAAATGGCGCTCCATCACACTGGCCACACCAGCTTGACGAAGTCTGAGAGAAAGAGGCGCATAATGATAATCCAAGCCCCGGGCCCGCAACAACATCAAAAATAGGGCCTCCTGACCAAACACCTCCCGCGCCACGAGATTCGCCACGACTACCGCCAGCATTCCCGGAAAAAGAATATGGGGGTTAGCGGTGAGTTCTACCAAAGCCATAAGCGCTGCCAGGGGTGCTTGCAACGTTGCGCTCATCATAGCAGCCATCCCCACTATGGCGTAGAGAGCAATAGGGGATGCTTCTTGCGGGAGCAAAGCCGTACCGATAACCCCCAGCGCGCCACCTGCCGCGGTACCAATAACCAGGGTAGGGCCAATGAGCCCTCCTGGTATGCCGAGACCCACGCAGGCGGTGGTAGCCAACAATTTAACGACGGTGATGGCGACCAGAGCGCCCAGGCCAAATTGGCCAAGAAATATGGCGTTTACCGTATCGTAACCCAGGCCCATGATCTCAGGGACAGGGATACTGCAAAAACCCACCACCAGCCCAGCGGCGGTGCAACGCTGCCAGACAGGCCGATGTCCCCCTAATCCGGAAAAAAAGCCCATTAACCAGTTATAAGCAGCCGCCAGGATTCCCACGACGAAACCGATCAAAATCAGATAAGGGAAATCAAGCAGGGAATGCATTTCAGTGGGAGGCACAAAAAAAGCTGTAGAGGGTCCAAATACAACCCAAGCGATGGCAGCCCCTACTACGGCGGCCAGGATAATAGGCGCCACCCCCGCAAGATGATATTGCATCATAATGACTTCCATCGAAAAAATCACACCTGCCAGGGGGGTATTAAAAGAGGCCGCGATAGCCGCCGCGATACCGCAGGCCACCAAAGTGCGGAGGGCATTGTTGGGTAATTCCAACCATTGCCCCAGCAAGCTGCCACTAGCGGCCCCCAAATGCACGCTAGGGCCTTCCCGCCCTACCGAATGACCACAGATAAGGGAAAGCGCGGCAGTGACAAATTGTTGCAGAGTATTACGCCAAGGCAGGCGGCCTTGATAATAGGCAATCCGCTCCAAAACATGGACGACCCCTACCGCCCGGTAAGTATGGGCCAGTTCTTGTAGCAACCCGATGCCTAGCCCGCCAACAACGGGAAGCAATAGTCGGTCGAGCCAGCCAAGACTTTCAAAATCATCGACCCGGTGGCTAGGAAGAAAAGCGATCTGATCCATATCCACTGCTAGCCGAAAAGCCACGGTAACCCCTCCCGCTAGTAACCCGGTTAGTAAGCCAAGAAGAGAGAGCTGGAGCAAAGCCTCCGCCGAGGCGACGCGTATTCGCAGGTTTTCTAAGGGGATTTTTAGGTTAAACAAGGGGGTTTGTAAAGCTAACTAGAAAATGCACCGTTAGGCTAAGAAATTATCAGCTAGATCAAAATCGGCTTGAAAACCGATCAATCTTACAACCGAACGTTGGTGCATAAAGAGCAATGGATGGCGTAAATTACATCACTGCCCATCATGGAATGCCATCGATTTTCAAAAGCTACAGCGAATAAAGATACATCCGCGGAAATTGAGACCAGCCAGCAGTTGCCCGTTGTTCATCATTGCTATCGCCAACCCCAAAGCTGACGTATTTATAATACCTATACCCATTTACGGGAGCAAATAAAATAATTTCATGAAGCCAGGACGCAACTGCTTTTATTGTCCAAATTTACCCCAGGTGCCCACGTTCGATGAGGTGAATATTTACTTGCAATTCCCAGGGCCGACTTCAATTAACCATGCCCAGAATGGCCAGCCAAACCGCAATGTCAAGAGGATACCCCGAGTTTTTTCTCTGTCCAGAGCGGAAAAATATTGCTGGGGAAACAACGCGCTAGCCGCGCTACACGATGGCTCAATGTTTTTTAGCTGCCTGTTGTAACTCCAATGCCCATTGATAAAGGCGGTTTTTTTTAAAACCAGTAATATCAACCGCTAGGGTAACCGCTTGCTTCAAGGGTAAAACTGCCACCAGAGGCTGCAGTACCCGTAGGGCCTCCTGCTGCATAGCGTCTTGTTTTTTTTCCGCGCCATGGACCAATAATACCAACTCCCCCCGTCCCGACTCTGGCGTTTGCCTAGCCCAGTTGAAAAGAAAAGAAAGCGTACCCCCCTGGACTGTCTCATAGCGCTTAGTCAATTCCCGGGCGACTACCGCCTCCCTATCCGCCCCAAAGACTTCTATCATCGCCTGGAGAGTCTCCAGCAAACGGCGGGGTGTTTCATAAAAAATCAGCGTGCGGCTCTCCTCAGCTAATTGCAGCAATCGAGTCTGTCGGGCACCCGTTTTGGCAGGTAAAAAACCCTCGAACACAAAGCGATCCGAAGGCAGCCCCGCTACCGATAAGGCGGCCACCAAAGCGCAGGGACCAGGAACAGGCAGCACCTCTATCCCTGCTTGCCGTGCCTGCCGAACAACCCGGTAGCCAGGATCGCTAATCAGCGGTGTCCCAGCATCGCTGATCAGCGCCACCGAAAGCCCCTCCCGGCAACGGGCGATCAAAAGCTCGGCCCGACGCCGTTCGTTATACTCATGCAACGAGATCATCGTCGTGGCAATGCCAAAATGACGTAATAAAGCCGCGCTGTGACGGGTATCCTCAGCGGCAATCAGATCTGCCTCCCGCAGGATCTGTTGAGCCCGGGGGCTGAAGTCTCCCAAATTGCCAATAGGCGTCGCCACGACATACAGAGTACCGTTCATATCATGAAAGATCAGATAGACTGCCTCTAGGCTACTTTACAGGTAACAGTTAATATTAACCGTTTTAAGTAGATTGATGTGACATGTATTCCCTTATTCCCATGGTGATCTCTTTTCGAAAAGCAGGTCATTGCCTGCCGTTAATGGGCCTTGCCATCCTGCTTGGGCTAACCGCCTGCACTACACCGCCTACCAAGGTTTCCCCCCAGGCGCCATCATCGGAACTTGCTCAGGCTAAGGCCCTGGCAGCCGAGGGGCGCTATCGTGCCGCCGCTGCAGCGTATACCCAATTGGCGGCTAGCGCGCAATCGCCACAACGCCAAGATTACCAATTACACGCTGCCGCTGCCCTGCTCCAAGGCAATTATCAGCAAGAAGCAAACATGCTCCTTGATAGTATTACACTCGAAGATTTAGAGTCGCCCTTGAAACTCCGCTATCATCTTCTGGCGGCCCAGCTTGCAATAGCAGAAGGAGAAGTAAAAAGAGCCTTGCTCCTTTTAGAAGGCATCGAAACTTTAGGACCAAGCCTAGAGCAACAAGCCGCCCTCCATCGGCTCCGGGCGCAAGCCTATGAGCTTGAAGATAACCTTCTTGCCGCAGCCCGCGAACGAGTCCAATTAGAACCTCTGCTCTCCAATGCCCAGGCCCTGCAGGAAAATCAGCTCGCCCTGTGGGGTCTGCTTATGAAGCTCACTCCCGACATCCTAGCAACGTTGCCTAAAGAATCTATCTCCCCTGTGTTCGATGGCTGGTTGAAACTTGCGCAACTTTTTCAGCGCTACCCATTAGGTTCGCCCGGTTTACAGCAAGCAATAGAGGACTGGCGAGCGCGCTACCCTGGGCACCCTGCCTCCTTGCCTCTGCTCCAGGCCGAAATGGCCACTCTCCCCACGATGGCCTACCGACCCTCTATCGCTTTATTACTCCCCACGGAAGGTCCGTTTGCGGCTTCCGCCAAAGCGGTGCAAAATGGCTTTTTTGCAGCCTACTACGATGATAATAGTGGCTGGGCATCTAACATTCGTTTTTATGAAGTCACAATTGACTCTGACACCGGCCACAGCAATGTCGATAGTATTTATCAGCAAGCACAGGCAGAAGGCGCCAGTTTCGTGGTGGGACCGCTAGTTAAGCAATCATTGGCGCAGCTTGCCGCAACCGGCGACTTGCTCTTACCCACCCTGGCTCTTAACTACCTGGACAAATCCCATGGAACCGTGGAAAATCTCTATCAATTCACCCTTTCCCCAGAGGATGAGGCCCGAGAGGTCGCTGAGAGAGCCTGGCATGACGGGCACCGCAATGCTTTAGCCCTCATCCCCGATACCCAATGGGGACAGCGGGTAGAAGATGCTTTTGCCGAGCGATGGGAAAGTCTAGGCGGCACCCTAGTGGGATTTCAAGCTTACGATCCCGAACAAGAAGATTACTCCCTGCTGATTCAACGTTTGCTCAACATTAATGAAAAACAATCCCGTCAACAAGTACGCCAGGAGTTCACCTTGGAGCCGCAGCGGCACCATGAGGCTGATTTTATTTTCCTTGCTGCCTTTCCACGACAAGCCCGCCTCTTAGTCCCCCAGCTCCAGTTCCATCAAGCAAAGGAACTGCCTGTCTATAGTTCTTCCCATATCTATTCGGGGTACCCCGATCCGGAAAATGATCTGGATCTAAACGGCGTGTTATTCTGTGACATTCCATGGGTACTCGATAAAAACGCACACGACGATCCCAGTTACCAAAGCCTGGCCACTGCTTATCCAAAGAATTTTGAACAACTAAAGCGATTCTATGCCTTAGGCGTCGATGCTTACCGAATCATCCCCCATTTAAAGATCCTCCAGCAGAGTCAGGATATGACTTTTGATGGAGCTACGGGAACATTACAGATGGATACTGGACGACACTTGCGCCGCGCGCTAGATTGGGCCCAGTTTAAAAAAGGACAGCCCCAGCCGGTGGCTAAATAATTCCCTTTCTAAAACGAGATGAAGCCAGTTACTAGCCGGGACAAGGGAGAGCAGGCAGAACAACTAGCCTGCCATTATCTGCAAACGCAAGGGCTACGCCTAGCCCAGCGTAATTATCACTGCCGCCTTGGCGAAATTGATCTCATTATGGAAGACCGAGAGAGTTTGGTTTTTATAGAGGTGCGCTGCCGCCGCAAGGGACGCTTTGGAAATGCCATAGATAGCATCACTCCAGCCAAACAGGCCCGCCTCATTGCAGCGGCACAACACTACCTTCAACGAACCGGCAGGACTCAAAATAAACCCTGTCGCTTTGACGTCGTGGGAATCACACCTGAAAAAGGAGTGAATAACATTACGTGGCTGCGGGATGCTTTTCGAGTAGAATCATAGGAAAGCTTTACAGGTACATACTTGGAGGCGTATTTTCCCAAAATGCTGTTGCGGCAAAAAAGCTACGCATGCCATAAAATTCTTTATTCTTTATTTAATGGCACCTCATTCTGGTAGGTAATTGAAGTGCCCAATATCGGATAGAACACTCCTTAATGACGTCAATAACAACCCAAGCCTTTCTGCTAAAACAGCTATGAGCAGTCGAGAACGTATCGAGCAACATTTCTTCAATAGCGCCCAGCTCAAATTATCGGCCATGAAAACCCTGGCGCCCTACATCGAACGCGCCGGCCACCATCTATTGGAAAGCCTCCGGCATCGTCATAAAGTTTTAAGTTGCGGTAACGGTGGTAGCGCGGCCGATGCCCAGCATTTCTCCTCAGAACTCGTTAATCGCTTCGAACGGGAACGCCCCGGTTTACCTGCAATCGCTCTGACTACGGATTCTTCGGCCTTAACTTCTATTGCTAACGATTACCATTATGATAATGTCTTCGCTCGCCAGATCGAAGCCTTGGGCAATGCAGGAGATATCCTTCTGGCTATTAGCACCAGCGGCCACTCAACCAATGTTATCTGCGGAATTAAAGCCGCCCATGACTGTGAAATGACTGTTATTGCCTTGACCGGAGGCGATGGCGGTAAAATCGCCCCTTTGCTGACTGAACGGGATGTGGAAATCCGCGTGCCTGCTCACAATACCGCCCGTATCCAAGAGGTACACCTGCTCGTGATTCACTGTCTATGTGATCTGCTTGATCATGGCCTGTACCCGGAGAAAAATCCATGAAATTCAGTCTCACTCTTTTACTATTTTGCTTCATAATAACTTTTCAAGGCTGCGCTGCTGTGGTCGCCACCGGAGTCGCCGCTGGCGCGGCTACCGGCATTTCCACAGCCTACGATCGCCGCACTTTCAATACCGTTATTGATGATCAAAGTATTGAACTCAAGGCCAGCGCTGCCCTCCGCAATGATCAGGAACTCCATGAAAATACTCATATTAACGTTACTAGCTATAATGGCATCGTTTTACTGACAGGAGAAGCACCAGACGAGGAGTTCAAAAAAAAAGCCGCGGAGCTAGTTAGGCCGATTCCAGACGTCAAGCAGATCTACAATGAAGTGGCTATTCTGGCGCCCAGTTCCCTAGTCTCCCGCTCCAGCGACTCCTGGATCACCACCAAGGTTAAAACTAAAATGACTGCTGCGAAGGGACTCAATCCCGCTCGCATCAAGGTGGTGACTGAGCGGGGCACGGTTTACCTAATGGGGCTGGTAACCACCCAGGAGGCCGAGCGGGCCGTTGCTGTCACCAGTCATACTGGCGGCACCCAGCGAGTCGTCAAAATTTTTGAGTATTTACACGAAACCGCCCTTGAACAATAGCGCTCCGACCACCACGCCAGAATTCCTGGCGGCCCTTATCCAAATCGTGGGCAAGCAACGGGTTCGTTTCAATCCAGCCGATTGCTGGCCCTATGGTTATGACAACAGCCGCCGGCACGCCTTGCCCGAATGGGTTGTCTTCGCCCTCACCCACGAAGAAGTTCGCGCCCTTGTCCGTCTCTGTAATCAAGCCCACGTCCCCATCGTTCCCCGCGGACGGGGGACCGGCACGACGGGCGCGACAGTGCCGATCGGTGGCGGTCTAGTGCTTTCCCTAGAGCGTATGAACCGCATCCGTATGCTTGATCCTACTAACCGGGCGATGGTGGTAGAACCTGGCGTTACCAATCAAGAAGTTCAAATAGCAGCCAGCCAGCAGGGATTTTTTTGGCCCCCAGACCCCACCAGCGCCGCTTTCTGCACCATTGGCGGCAACCTCGCCTATAATTCCTCCGGCCCGCGTGCGGTAAAATATGGCACTCCCCGGGAAAATGTGCTGGCTCTTCGGGCCGTTACCGGTACCGGAGAAGAGATTCGCTGCGGCACCTATACCACTAAAGGGGTCGTGGGCTACGATCTTACCCGGCTGCTTATCGGCTCGGAGGGAACCCTTGCGATTATTACCGAGGCAACCCTTAGATTAACGCCCTTACCCGAAGCTAAACGAACCCTCCGTGCCGCCTATAAGGATACGGAAAGCGCGGGTCAAGCGGTAGCGAATCTAATGAGCCAGCCCCTCACTCCCTGCGCCCTGGAATTGATGGACCGTCAGGCGGTAACTCTGGTGCAAGCACAAGGTGGGATCGAACTGCCTCGGGGGACGGGAGCATTACTCATGATTGAGGTGGACGGTCCAACTGCGGCCATGGAAGACGCCGTCGCGAAACTCAAAAAAGTAGCCGCTAACGGAGGGCTGCTAGAAATTGTCGCGGCACGCACCCCCCAAGAGAGCAAACAGTTATGGGCAGCCCGCAAGGCTCTTTCGCCCGCCCTGCGCACGCTGGCTCCCAAAAAAATCAATGAGGATGTAGTGGTTCCCGTCTCCTACTTACCGGCGCTTATTAGCGGCCTTGAAAGGCTGGCCAAGGAATTTGCCATCATGATTGTCAATTTTGGCCATGCAGGTAACGGTAATCTCCACGTTAATTTATTGACCGATCCGGATGATCCTGGCGAAAGGGAGCGCACAAAACAATGCCTAGAGCATGTTTTTGAACTGGTTTTAAGCCTCAAAGGCTCCCTTTCCGGGGAACACGGAGTAGGATTGGAAAAGCGCGATTTCGTGGCCCGAGAGCTCGATCCTGCCGCACTGAAGCTAATGGGACACATTAAGGCCCAGTTCGACCCCCAGGGGATACTCAATCCACAAAAGACGCTCCCCTTAAAATCATCACCTTAGATTAAATACCTTGAGACTCATTTATTGCGCACCGAATCTTTTGCTGGTGAAACATTTTCAAAATTTACTGGACTCTCACGGGATTGCCTGTATCGTAAAAAATGAAAACCTTAATAGCGCAGCTGGCGAGCTCCCTCCCACGGAATGTTGGCCAGAACTTTGGCTTACTGACGAGACAAACTACGACAAAGCTACCCGGCTTTTACTCCCCAATGGGGATGGGAAGATTCAGCCACCTTGGACCTGCCCCCGCTGTGACGAATGGTTAGAAGGACAGTTCGATCAGTGCTGGAACTGTGGCGAATACCGGATTAGCTAGAGAATTCCTCAGATATTGCAATTATCTTCCGCCCGGAAATATATCTTCTTAAAGTTCCTCCCTTTAAACACGATAAACATAATTGAACGCCTAACCGTTGTTTTGTGTGAACGTAAACGCAAAACAACTAGAAGCCATTAGATTAACCTCTTTACGTACCTCTTACCCCATGGAAAAACAAGTTAGCTGCGAGTACCTAAAACCTGGAATGTATGTTTCCCAACTAGATCGTCCTTGGGTGGAGACGCCTTTCTTGTTTCAAGGCTTTTTCATCAAAAGCTCCGAGGACATGGATGAGCTTCGGAAGCATTGCCGCTATGTATATATAGACGTGGAGCGAGGGGTAGATGCTGAGCAAGAGACGGGCCCTGCTTCCGACCAAAAAATTGCTGCTAAACCGGCGCTCTGCCCCAACCAGGCGGTTACCTATGAGGACACCGCTTCCTTTGAGGAAGAATTCCCTACCGCCAAAAAAAATTACCAGCAAGCCTGTACGCTGATGAATTCCATTATGGACGAAGTACGTGCGGGTAGGAAATTAAATACTGCTGCGGCGCGGGAGATCGTCAACAAAACAATGCCCGGTATCCTGCGTAACCCTAATACCTTCATGTGGTTATCCCGGCTTAAGAAGCAAGACACCTATACGTATGCTCATTGCGTCGATGCTTGCACATTGGCCATCGTCTTTGGCCGCCATCTGGGTTTGCCACGGGAAGAGTTAGAAATCCTCGCCCAGGGAACACTCCTCGCCGACATCGGTAAAATGAAAATCCCACCAGCTTTATTACAAAAAAAGACCCGCCTTATCCCAGAAGAGTTCGCTCTCATTAAAAGGCATGTCCACTATACGGTGGAAATTTTAAAAAAAACCGAAGGAATCAGCGAAGAAGTTATCGAGGTCGCTTATCACCACCATGAACGCCATAATGGCAGCGGCTATCCTCAGGGGTTAGGGGGCGACAATATACCTTTGTACGCCCGAATAGCAGCTATTGCTGACTGTTATGATGCCATGACTAGCAACCGCCCTTACGCTAGGGCACTATCTCCCCATACCGCGATCCAAAAATTGTATGAATTTCGCAACGTCGATTTTCAGGACGAACTAGTAGAGCAGTTTGTGCAATGCCTTGGAGCCTATCCGGTAGGAACTCTCGTTGAGCTAAGTACAGGGCAAATTGGGGTCGTGCTGGCGCAAAACCGAGTCCGGCGCCTGCGCCCCCAAGTGATGATACTGCTCGATGCTGATAAAAAGACCTGCAGTTCTTACTCTGTTATCAACCTACTCCATGAACTTGATGATGAGAAAGGTAATCCTCTCATGATCACAAATGTTCTGGAAGCGGGCGCCTATGGCATCAACCCCAGGGATTTTTATCTATAAGCGCCCTTATTTCTTGCAACCATGTCCCTTCCAAATCTGCCTCAACCCCAGCGGGATACGGTGTTGGCAAGGCTGCGCCACCATCTGCAATCACCCCATCCCCAACTGTTGGGCCTGCTCACTATCAAGCTGTGCCGTTTCCGGGAGATCAACACCACTTTTGGCTACCAGGCAGGAGACTCGCTCTTAGCCCAGTTTGCAGAGCACATTCGCGAGCATATCCGCCCCCAGGATGAGCTCGTTCGGGTTGGAGATGCAGAATTTAGCCTCATTTTGCCCTCCCTCCATACCGGAGGCCAGGCGTTGCTAGCCGCCAACCGGGTATGGGCGCTGGCTCAACAATACCCCTTTACCGTCAATGGCCATACGCCGTTGCCCCACGTTGCCATGGGTATCGCCCTTTGCCCCGAGCATGAAAAAGAGCCCGAATCACTGTTGCGGGCAGCCGATCTAGCCTTGGCGGAGGCGCAAAAGACGGGCAACCCCTATCACATTTACCATTCCCGGTTGCTGGAAGTAGCAAGGGACGATCTCGTACTGGAAGAAGAATTAGAGCATGCCCTTGAAAACGATGAATTCAGGCTGTTTTTCCAGCCTAAAATAGCCTTCTCCACCAATCAGATAATGGGAACAGAAGCCCTGATCCGCTGGCAGCATCCCACCCAAGGAATGATCCCTCCCGGCAAGTTCATACCTCTAATAGAAAAAACCGCGCTTATCGAACCGGTGACCTTATGGGTGCTCAATACTGCCCTGCGCTACTGCGCGGAATGGGCTAAAAAAGGGGCTCCTCTCTCCGTGGCCGTTAATTTTCCGCCTACCTTATTAATAAACCCGGAGATCGTCGAGCTAGTAAGGCAAGCTCTCCAGATATGGGGAACTCGCCAGGGGGGGCTTATCCTCGAGGTTACGGAAAGCGCCGTGATGACGGATCCCAAACGCAGCCTTGAAACGCTCCAGCACCTTTCGAACCTTGGCGTTAAACTGGCCATTGACGATTTTGGAACTGGCTACTCCTCGTTAGCCTACCTAAAAAACATGCCTGTCAACGAGCTTAAAATTGATAAATCTTTCGTGGACGAAATGGCTGCTAACCAAAACGATAGCCTTATCGTACAAGCCGTGACTGATCTGGGACATAATTTTGATTTGCAGGTAACGGCCGAAGGCATCGAGGATCAGGCTACCCTAGAAGGACTTCGGGACATAGGTTGCGACTATGGGCAAGGTTATTTCCTTGGACGCCCCATGGCACCTCAAAATTTGGAAAATTGGATGCAAGAATCGCCCTGGGGCACGGCTATCAAAGCAACTACGGCATAGGACGCCGCTTCGTAAGAACCGAAGATTGTCCTTACCCTCTCGGGGACGGCTCCCACCCTCCTCGCAAGATCGGCCGTCTTTAGCATGGACAGACATGGCGCTTACGGGGAATTTCCCCCAATGACATCAGCCCCTTCCGGGGGAGTAAAAACAAACAGGGAAGGGTCAAGAGAAGGATTGATTTCAAGTTTGGAAAAAACAAGCCGGGTGGTGCGGCCAAAACTGTCGTGCAGTTCCATTTGGCGCAAACCATCATCATCAAATCCCAGCAGTAACCGCTCGAAGGCAGCCTCCTTATCACGAGGCCGCAGTTCCACCCAAGCCAGGTGGTTACCAGAGGGGAGATTGCTGATGCTGAAATTCTCTACGGGTAGGCGCTTACCGGATAGCAGCAAGGCGGGTGTATCTCCCAGCGCCGACGCTTGGTTTTTAACCGTTACCTGCGCCAGGTCGGGATCATAAAACCAGACATGTTCCCCATCTGCCACGATCGTCTGGGAAAAAGGTTTATGATAGTCCCAACGGAATTTACCAGGGCGTTGCAGGAAAAAAACGCCTCGGCTCTCCTCCATAGGCTGATTACGCTCATCTAGCAAGATCTGCTGAAATTCAGCGCGCAGGCTATGGGTCTTTTGCAGGAAAGTGTCTAGGCGGGCTCCAGGTTCCTCCGCGCGCAGAGTAAAAACCAGACTACCCAATATCATCCCTAACAGGGCTCCTTGAAACCCTAGCCTGCTTCGATAGAAATTTTTAATAAACACTCGCTTTCGCCTTAATTCTCTGGCGGAGGAGGCGCCAAGACTTCCCGGCTTCCATTGGCTTGCATGGTGCTCACGACACCACTATGCTCCATGGCTTCGACTAACCGCGCCGCTCGATTATAGCCAATCCGCAGCCGCCGCTGAACCCCTGAGACCGAAGCCCGCTGGGTTTCGGTAACCACTCGCACCGCTTGGTCGTAGAGAGGGTCATTTTCCGCTTCCAAGCTCCCGATCGATCCATTAGCGCCTTCCCCAAGCTCATCTATTCCTTGGGTGATTTCCTCCAGATATTGGGGCGCCCCCTGCTGCTTAAGAAACTCTACTACATTATGAACTTCGTGATCATCCACAAAAACGCCATGTATCCGTCCAGGCATGGCTGTTCCTGGCGGCAGATAGAGCATATCTCCCTGTCCCAGCAGTTGCTCTGCCCCCATTTGATCCAGGATAGTTCTAGAATCCACCCGCGATGCAACTTGAAAAGCCATTCGGGCTGGAATGTTGGCCTTGATGAGGCCCGTAATCACATCCACGGAAGGCCGTTGGGTAGCGAGAATCAAATGAATACCGGAGGCGCGGGCCTTTTGAGCCAGGCGGGCAATTAATTCCTCCACTTTTTTCCCTACCACCATCATCATATCCGCAAGCTCATCTATGACGACAACGATTAAAGGTAGAGGCTCTAACAACAAAGGTTCCTCATGGGGAGGAGATGAAGACAAGGGGTCCTTCAACGGCTCGCCTGCTCTAATGGCCTCGCGTACTTTACGATTAAATCCAGCCAGATTACGAACCCCCAAGGCCGCCATTAACCGGTAGCGCCGTTCCATCTCCGCCACGCACCAACGCAAAGCATGTCCAGCTTCACTCATATCAATGACCACGGGAGCCAACAGGTGGGGAATGCCTTCATAGACCGAGAGCTCCAGCATTTTAGGATCAATCAGAATTAAGCGTACCTGTTGGGGAGTAGCCTTGTACAGAAGACTTAAAATCATGGCGTTAATGGCCACGGATTTACCCGATCCGGTGGCCCCCGCCACCAGCAAGTGGGGCATCTTGGCAAGATCCGCAACGACCGGATGACCGCTGATATCCTTACCCAGAGCTAGGGTCAGAGAGGCCCGGCTTTCAAGATAAGCAGCGCTATGCAGAACTTCCGAAAGGTACACGATTTCCCGAGTCTCATTAGGAATCTCTAGGCCCACCACCGGCTTGCCAGGGATAACCTCGACTACCCGAACGCTCAATACCGATAATGCCCGGGCTAAATCCTTCGCCAGTCCAGAGATTCGACTGACCTTAACTCCCGGTGCCGGCCGCAATTCAAAACTGGTAATAACCGGTCCCGGATGGACGGCCACTACGTGTACCTCCACTCCAAAATCTTTCAGCTTCTCTTCTACTTGGCAGGACAAACGCTCAAGCGTTTCCTTAGTATAGCCTCCCTGGAAGGAAGAAGGCTTATCCAGCAAGGAGAGGACCGGAAGTCCTTCTCCTGCTGAAGGTTGAAACACAGGCGGAGGCTGTTGCCGTGCTTGCCGCGGGCTTATCTCCGTCCGTGGCTTCACTTCCCTTCCGATTGGAGCAGCTTCCTTAATCGGGGCAGGGTTCTCTTTGATTGAAGCAAGCATTCTAGGTGGAGCGGGCTCCTCCCGCATGGAAGCTACCTCCCCGCCTGGAATTGCTGCTAACTCGCCTATAACCGGTTCAATACGTACTTTGCTTCGTTGCTTCTCAAGCCTAGACTTACTCTCCTTTTTCTCATCAGGCGCCCTTTTTATTTCCGGCATCTTGGGCAAGTGAGTTAACTGCCCGCTAATTAACTTGCCCCAATGCCCTATATGCCCAAACAGCTCTAAGGTATAGCGGCCGGTGATATCCATCAGCCACACCCAGGAAAGGCCTGTCAACAAGGTCACACCGGTAAGCAACAAGGCTAATAATAATAAGATTGTCCCCAAAGAGCCAAACATACCCAGCAGGCCATATCCTACTATTTTGCCTAGAATACCTCCCTCAGCCACCGGCAGACTTCCTGGAGACGCAGGGAAATGCAGCGCAGCAAGACCGCAGGCCGCACCCAAAGCCAAAATAAATCCAGCAATCCTTACTACCCAAAACTGAAGCAAATCCCGATCTTGGCTTCCTCCGCTACGGGTCAGCAAAAAATAGCCACTGTAAATCATCGTAGCCGGCAGCAAATAAGCTGGATGGCCCAACAAATAGAGGAGAAGATCAGCGAGCCAAGCCCCAACCTTTCCTCCTTTGTTATGCACTACCTCAGTGCTGCCGGTGTGGGACCAACCGGGATCGGTGGCAGTATAAGTTGATAAAGACAGCAATAAATAAGCTGCCAATGCCAAGCATACGATAAACGCCACTTCTTTAAGGCGATGACGGATATGAATGCTAACCGGGGTACGCTTGGAACGTTTAGTGATGGGAGAAGCTTGAGCCATAATATTTAATGGGGTTGCAATACTAAAAACCGAAGACTTGTCAAATCCTAATAAATATACTTTCCTATTCCTGCCAAAACCCTATCGGCGATAGACGGAGCGTCTGCTCGACCTTATTTAGCAAAAAAGTTAGTACCTTTTTAACAGAAGCATCCTATAAGGGTCCTATTATCGTAAGAGCGGCGGCGCTCCGTAAATAACTATCTATCTCTTTCCTCGTCCGCTTGAACTAGGCGCTGGCCGTGAGGGACTCCCGTACCGCGGCGTGGACCACTGCTCCCGCCTTAATGTTGATTCCGGCCGCCAGTGCAGGGTGGTTGTTCCAGCCTTTTCGGGACAATATAAGCACATAGGGCAAAAGTGCCGAAGATAATGCTTGAGAAGCACTGCGGGGAACGGCACCGGGCATATTCGTCACTGCAAAAGGGACTACCTCCTCCCAAATATAGGTAGGCTCGATATAGGTAGTGGGGCGGGTGGTTTCAACACACCCCCCTTGGTCAACAGAAATATCCACTACTATACTGCCTGGTCGCATGCCACGCACCATTTCCGCACTCACCAACCGCGGCGTTCGCGCTCCGGCTTGCAATACCGCGCCGATAAGCAAATCCGCACCCGCAATAGCTTCTTTTAACCGCTCTTGGTAAGGATAAAGGGCCGTTACATTCTGACCCAGATGATACATTTGAGCCAATCGGTCACGGCGGCGCTCAAACACAATAACCTCACTGCCCAAAGCCGCAGCAACCGCAACAGCGCTCCGCCCAGCCGTCCCCGCCCCCAAAATGACTACCCGCCCGCGGGAAACTCCAGGGAGTCCGCCTAGCAGCAAACCTTTCCCTCCCTGGGATCTGTGTAATAAGGTGGCGCCAATTTGAATGCTCAAACGACCGGCAATATCACTCATGGGTATCAATAGCGGCAATTCATCGCCCACTGCCACGGTCTCAAAAGCCACAGCCGTCAAGCCAATCTCCACCAAGCACTGAGCTAATTTGGGTTCCGCCGCTAAATGCAGAAAAGAGAATAATAAATGGTCAGCACGGAGCAGATCCAACTCCGGGCCTATGGGCTCTTTAACCTTGACGATGAGCTCTACAGTATCATAAAGAGAGCGAGCATCAGGGAGAAGAGTAACCCCGGCGGCCTGATAGGCATCATCAGGATAACCGCTCGGATCGCCCGCGGCGCGCTCAATAAACACTTCATGTCCCTGTTGCACGAGTTCCGCTGTCGCCTCGGGTACTAAAGCAACCCGTCCTTCCAACGTCTTGATCTCTCGCGGGATACCTATGCGCATACGCTCTCCTTTACCTCTTTAATGACTACGCGTAATATCTAAGGTTTACCATAAATTAATGTTCTGCCGCTCAATTAATTTAATATGTCTAAAATCAAACACTGTCGACTCCTTATCCTCGGCTCGGGCCCAGCAGGCTATACAGCCGCCGTCTACGCTGCCCGTGCCGCCCTTGAACCCGTGCTTATCACGGGTGTGGAACAAGGGGGCCAACTCATGACGACCACCGATGTGGACAATTGGCCTGGCGATGACCAAGGAGTCCAAGGGCCAGAGCTGATGGAACGAATGCGCAAGCATGCGGAACGCTTTGGAACCGAAGTTATCCTTGAACACATCAATGAAGTCGATTTTTCCCAGCTTCCTTTTTTACTCAAGGGCGATACGGACCATTACACCGCAGATGCGCTTATTATTGCTACTGGCGCCTCAGCTCAATACTTAGGTTTACCTTCAGAAGGAGCTTATATGGGACGAGGCGTTTCCGCCTGCGCCACTTGCGATGGCTTTTTTTACCGCGGTAAACCCGTCGCCGTTATTGGTGGCGGCAACACGGCGGTTGAAGAAGCACTTTATCTCTCCAATATGGCTGACCATGTCACGGTAGTCCATCGCCGGGATAGATTCCGGGCTGAAAAAATCCTAGCCAACCGGCTGCTGCAAAAAGCCGCTAAAGGCAATGTCACCATTGAATGGAATCATGTTCTGGAAGAAGTGCTTGGAGATGAAGCGGGAGTCACCGGTATCCGTATCAAAGAGGTCGATACCAATCAGACGAAAAAACTTCCTTTACACGGGGTGTTTATCGCAATTGGTCATAAACCCAATACCGATATATTTACCGGCCAGTTAGCAATGGAACAAGGATATATCCAGGTACGGGGCGGCTTCAAGGGTTTTGCCACCCAAACCAGTGTCCAAGGCGTTTTTGCCGCAGGCGATGTGATTGACCCTACCTACCGCCAGGCGGTGACCTCCGCAGGTACTGGCTGTATGGCCGCGCTGGATGCGGAAAAATACCTAGATGGCCTGGAGGAGCAATAAACTTCCGTTTAATTCGCACTGCTATCTCTGTTAACAGCGCCGCCTGAAATCCAGAAAGGTTTGAAAATACCGTCACCCTTCCCAAGCAAAGAAACGAGTCGGCAAAAACCCTGGCTGCCATAGAAAAATCACTGCCAGAGATGATGACTATCTCAAGGCGCGAATTTGCCGGACTGATAAGAGACCGTAGAGGAACAACATTGAAATGAACCACCTAAAGCTCTAATGGTTTATTCCGCCTGCTTCCAATAACCTCCATGCCGCCGAACACTGTTTTAGTAAGAGATTACCAGCGCCCTTTCTTAAAATGGGCAGGCAATAAATATCGCCTCTTAACGCGGATTATCTCCGTGCTTCCCCCAGGGAAACGCCTCATCGAACCTTTTGCCGGATCGGCAGCCCTTTTTCTTAATGCGGAATATGAACATTATTGGGTTAATGATATTAATCCCGATCTCATTGCACTTTACCAAATCCTTCAACAGGAGGGTAAAGAATTTATCCACTACGCAGGCCGTCTTTTTACCCCCCCTAATAATACGCCCAAAACTTATTACAAGCTGCGAGCACGCTTCAACACCACCGCCGATCTTACCGAGAAAGCAGCTCTCTTTGTGTACTTAAACCGCCATGGCTACAATGGTCTTTGCCGCTATAGCCGTTCGGGCATTTTTAATGTCCCTTTTGGCCGCTATCAACGGCCTTATTTTCCCTCTAAGGAAATGATGGCTTTCCACATCAAAGCTAGGCGGGCTAAGTTTACCTGCCTGGATTTCCGCAAAGTCCTTGCCCGTATTAGGCGCGGTACCATCGTTTACGCTGATCCGCCTTATACCCCTCTAAGTCAGACAGCTTGTTTTACCCACTATAGCGGTAACGGCTTTGGCCCCCAGGAACAGAAGGCATTAACTCAAAGCGCGCAGCGGCTCGCTAAACGGGGAATTCCCGTTCTAATTTCTAACCATGACACCCCGTCCGTCCGCCAAGCCTATTGTAACGCCCAATTAACGGACTTTTCTGTCACACGATTGATTAGTTGCAAAGGCGCTCAACGCACGCCGGCGAATGAAGTTCTCGCTCTTTTTATCTAGGCTTTCCCTTCATCAGGAGAGATAGCAAAGCACACCTACTGGCCCATGTAGGGGTTAGTGGGTTCACTTCTTCAGGCTACGGGGTATACATGCCCCTCAGCGGCCTATTATACCGGGCACCCGATATCCCACCCTAGCGGCCTCGATACCTAAAAGCCTCATTTCTCAGCCCCATAGCGCTGGCCAAGCGGGACGACAGTCCCCCTTTGGGCTATGGCTCCTTCCCTGAGGGTCTTATTCAACACACCCCTTAGTCCGCCTTCTGTACAGAGAAGTTGACAAGGGGGAGGGGAGAGGTAAGGGATTGAATTGAGGTCGATTGTTAGTGTTTTTAGGGGGTGGGGGGTAGAAGTGTTACATAGCTGAAACAAGGAGCGAGGGGGAGCGGGGGGAGGAGAGGGTCTTTCCGGGGTGCGGGGGATAGGAATGGTGTGTAGTAACAAGGGCTTAGAAGGTTTGGCATGGACTTAGCAATGTCTAGGGGCAGACAAGGGATGTCAAGGACAGAGCTTCCCACAGAAAAAGGGGATACCTGATGAGTAAACACGCTTGAGAAGGGCGTAGCAGGGCCAACACGGCGCAGGGACAGGCGCACCCAGACAACCAATGCTAAGGAGCACATTTGATGAAACACACTACCCTTATGATGAGCGCGGTTGTAGCCGCCTCCATGCTAAGCACCTCCGCCCTGGCGCTAGACCGGGCCAATACCTCCGAGAAAGGCAGCCTCTTGGTGTTCCCGAAAATCGATGTGAGTGGAGAGCGCAATACGATTATTCGTCTCCAAAATGATTACTCCGATTCGGTGAGTTTGAAGTGCTACTGGAAAAACGGCACCAAGCACTTTGCTGATTTTCAAATCAAGCTGACCAAGTTTCAACCCATCTGGCTCAGCGCCCGGGATGGCAACGGGACCTACCAAGTGCCGCCCTTTCCCACCGCCACCAACCAGCGCTACCTGGATAAAATAGGTCTCAGTGGTGGTGAACATGCCACCCCCAGCAAGGTCTCCTTGCCCGAGAACGCCACCCATACCGGCGAGCTGCAATGCTGGGCGGTGGATAGCGCCGGGGCCAGTGAAATTCGCTGGAACCATCTGGTTGGCACCGCCACCGTGGTCGATGCCTCCCAGGGAACCGCCTATGAGTACAACGCCTGGGGCTTCCGCTGCCTGGTGGGCGACAATGGGGAGGCATGCGTGGTCGCCGATGCGGGTCAACTGGACCTCAATGGCAGCGAATACGAAGCCTGCCCCAAAAAGCTCATTAGTCAATTTACCCCAGCGGGCAGAGAGATGGGTGGGTTTGATGTCCAGCGCAATGAGCTGACCCTGGCCTCCTGCAATCAGGACCTGACCGAAGAGCAGCAATACCACTTCAGCTTTTTGAAGTTTAACGTCTGGAACGAGCAGGAAGTTAAATACACCGGCGCCTACCAGTGCATAGACAGCTGGCATCAGGGGCTGCTCGATGAGATGCAGAACAATGGGCGTAACTTCTCCGCCGCCAGCCTCAAAAGCGATGTGGCCCGCTTCAAGGTCAAGGCGATGAAGGGCAGCGTCTGTGAGCGTGCCGATAACCGCAAGACCTTCAACATTGACGAGAGCATTGTCACCGAAGAGGCCGGGCTGCTCGGGGTCATGGCCACCACCTACGGCATCGGGGAAGAGGTGGGCATCGCCCAAACAGGCACCACACTGCACATGCTCGGTCAGATGGAGGGCTTTATCCTCTACGATCCCGCCGATGGGGAGATTGAGGAGCGTCCCGCTCGCTAAGGCCAGCGCTCAACTAGAACTAGAATCCATCTAGCATACATCTTTTATCCAGGGGTCCGCCATACCAGGCAGACCCCTTCTTTTATAGGGGCCGTTAACACCGCTAGGCTCCCTCCGATACAGCGCCTTGGGCTGCCCGGCGATAGAACAGGCTTGTCCCTGTACCCCCCCCTTAACGCCCACGAGCTTTCATCAAAACGCTACTCAGCAGCCCTCCTCCCTCTCACCCCCCTTAGCATCCTCAAGTTTTCCCGCTATTGGCAGATAACCCTCTTACGGGATGAGGGTGTTGACCGCCCAGGACCCACGGCACGGAAAGGGGAAACAATTATTTTCCCCAACGCCTCAAGTCCCTCATCCCCAGTCCGATATAAATAGGGAAAGGATAGCGCCCGAAGGCGCCAATCAAGACACAACCATGCTAAATGCTAAGGAGCACGATTGATGAAACGTTATACGCTAATACTCGGCACCGCAGTGGCCGCCTCTTTGTTAAGCACCCCCCTCCTGGCCCTGGACCGGGCCAATACCTCCCAAAAAGGCAGTTTGCTGGTGTTCCCGAAAGTGGATGTGAGCGGGAATCACAACACCCTTATTCGTATCCAGAATGACTATTCCGACTCCGTGAGCCTGAAATGCTACTGGAAAAATGGCACCAAGTTCTTGAGAGATTTTCAACTTGAACTGACCAAGTTTCAGCCCATCTGGATCAGCGCCAAGGACGGGGGTGGCACCTACGCTGTACCGCCGTTTCCTGTGTACCAGCCCGCAGTTGAGGGCCAGGACGCGGTTCCATACCAGCCTGAGGAGACAGACCCCGATACTGGTGCGGTTATCACGCCTTCCCAACCGGCCCAGCCCGCGATTCCAGCCCAGCCCGCACAGAATATCAATCAAGACTATCTGGATAAAATAGGTTATACCATAGACGAGAATGGCGACATCTCCCCTTCCGGTTCCAGCGAAGTCGGGCTGCCAGCCAATGCCACAACGGCAGGCGAGCTGCAATGCTGGGCGGTAGGCGCCGGGGGCGAAATTCGCTGGAACCATCTGGCTGGCTCGGCCACCGTGGTGGACGCCACCAAGGGAACGGCCTACGACTACAACGCCTGGGGTTTCCGCTGCCTGGTGGGGGGCAATGGCGAGGAATGCGTGGTAGCCGATGCGGGTCGACTAGACCTGGATGGCGCCGAATACGAAGCCTGCCCGAAAAAACTCATGGGCCATTTTAGCCCGGCGGACGAGGAGATAGTGGATGGCGTTTTTGTGACCCAAAATGAACTGACCATTGCCTCCTGTAATCAGGATCTGGATGTGGCGAACCAGCAGTTTCATTTCACCATGCTAAGTTTTAACGTCTGGAACGAGCAGGAAGTTAAATACACCGGCGCCTCTCAGTGCATGGACAGCTGGCATTCTGGACTGCTTGGTGAGATGCAGAACAATGGCGAGCACTTCACCGCCGAGAGCCTTATGAGCAAGGTAGCCCGCTTCAAGGTCAAGGGGTTCAAGAGCACGACCTGCGAGCAGGCGGATGACGAAGACACCTATGAGGTTGACGAGAGTATCGTCACCGAAGACGCGGGGCTGCTCGGGGTCATGGCCACCACCTACGAGTTTGGAACAGGGACTGGCTTTTACGACGAGACAGGCACCTCCCTGCGCGGGGTAGGCAACATGAACGGCTTTATCGCCTACGATTCAGATGGGGAAATTGAGGAGCGTTCCGCCCGCTAAGCTACCCCTCAGCTCTCAAGCAGCGCTGGCGGTCAAGAACAACGCTGATATTCAACCAACCACGGGCCCGCCTCAAAGGCGGGCCTTTTCTTGTGTGTAGCTCCTTCACCGGTCACTGCGAATGCCTGCGAAAAGCGTCAACCGCTAAGTTGGCCTCCCTGCTACCGCACGCCTTTTGGGCTTTCCCGGCGCCAGCCTGGCCGACCTCCTGCCCCCCCCGTAACGCCTACGAGCTTTCATCAAAACGCTACTCAGCAGCCCTCCTCCCTCTCACCCCCGTTAGCATCCTCAAGTTTTCCCGCTATTGGCAGATAACCCTCTTACGGGATGAGGGCGTTGACCGCCCAGGACCCACGGCACGGAAAGGGGAAACAATTATTTTCCCCAACGCCTCAAGTCCCTCATCCCCAGTCCGATATAAATAGGGAAAGGATAGCGCCCGAAGGCGCCAATCAAGACACAACCATGCTAAATGCTAAGGAGCACGATTGATGAAACGTTATACGCTAATACTCGGCACAGCAGTGGCCGCCTCTTTGTTAAGCACCCCCCTCCTGGCCCTGGACCGGGCCAATACCTCCGAGAGAGGCAGCTTGCTGGTGTTCCCGAAAGTGGATGTGAGCGAGAATCACAATACCCTTATTCGTCTCGAGAACGATTATTTCGAACCCGTGAACCTGAAATGCTACTGGAAAAATGGCACCAAGTTCTTAACCGACTTTCAGCTGGAGCTGAAAGAAAACCAGCCCATCTGGATCAGCGCCAAGGACGGAAAAGGCACCTACGCTGTACCGCCGTTTCCCCAATCCAGCAATTGGGACTATGTATCTACGGTAGATGACGATGAGGATCATGGCGAGTCTTATTTCTCCAGCCCAGTTCAGTTACCAGACGATGCCGCGCAGAAGGGCGAGCTGCAATGCTGGGCGGTGAACGGGGCCGGGGACAGCGAAATCCGCTGGAACCATCTGGCCGGCTCAGCCACCGTGATGGACACTGCCGATAACACCGCCTTTGAGTACAACGCCTGGAATTTCCGCTGCCTGGTCGGTAACACAGGGGACGAATGCGTGATAGCCGATATCGGCAAGCTGGACCTGGATGGCGCCGAATACGAAGCCTGCCCGAAGAAACTCGTCGGTCATTTTAGCCCGAAAGAGACCGATCTTGTTAAGAGCGAATTGGGGGCTGATACTCTTGGGGACCTTCAGGTAACCCAAAATGAGCTGACCATTGCCTCCTGCAATCAGGATCTGACCCAGGACCAGCAGTTCCACTTCACCAAGCTGAAATTTAATGTCTGGAACGAGCAGGAAACCAAATACACCGGCGCCTATCAGTGTATGGATAGCTGGCACTCAGTATTGCTCGATGGTGGCATTCAGAACAATGGTGACCACTTCACCGCCAATAGCCTCCGGACCGATGTGGCCCGCTTTAAGGTCAAGGGGATGAAAAGCAGCGTCTGCGAACGCCCGAGTATCCAACCGTCTGGCTACTTCCCCTTCTCTGCTGAGGCCATTGTGACCGAAGAGACCGGGCTGCTAGGGGTTCTGGCCACCAACTACGATATTGTGGCTGTGGATGACGCCGAAGCAGAACCACCAACCACAAAAACAGCAAAAGGCGCGACAGGCTCCCCACTGCACATGTTGGGTAAAATGAGCGGCTTTATCACCTACGACCCAGCAGAACCGATTGAGGAGCGTCCTGCCCGCTAAGGCTAACGCCCCCTCAAACTTTAACAACACTGACCCTTCCTCCAGGGGCCCGCCTTAAAGGCAGGCCCCTTTTCTTATGGCTCTAAAAAAGCGCCGTAGCTCCACGGAATTGGTATCCCGTGACTCCCGATGCAACGCCTCTAACCTTTTCCAGCAACATACAATTTCTGGCACGCCAGGCGCTAGCTAGCACCACGGGCCTGCAAGTGAGCTAGACGCACCGGCGCAGGAGGATGAGAATCATAAACCGCCGAATGGAGGGGATCGGGAGTTAAGGTGCCTGCATTTTCTTGATAAAGTTTGACTAAGGCCTGGGCTAACGCCTGACTATGGGTCATGTTAACGGCGAACTCATCCGCTTCAAATTCATAACGGCGGGAGAGATAAGTCAATAAAGGGTGAAGAAAAAAGGTGAGCACCGGCGCTACCAACATAAACAATGCCAAAGCCATATAGTGAGAAGGATAGCCAACGCCTAGGCCCTGGTAAAAGGCGGGCTGGGCACTCAGCCAACCTAATAAGGCCAGCCCGGCAAAGCTAAGCAGCGCCATCATGCTTAAATTTTTAAAAATATGGCGACGCTTAAAATGGCCTAGCTCATGGGCTAATACGGCCTCAATTTGTTCCGGATTGAGGGACTCCAGTAAAGTATCGAAAAAAACGATCCGCTTATTGTTCCCAAGCCCGGTGAAATAAGCATTACCATGCCCGGAACGGCGCGAGCCGTCCATCACAAAAATGCCCTGGCTTTTAAAACCACAGCGGGCCAGCAAGCCCTCGACCCGCTGTCTGAGGCTCTCATCCGGCAGGGGTGTAAACGTATTAAACAGAGGGGCAATAAAGGCAGGATAAGCCCACATCATCAAAAAAACGAAACCTAACCATGACAGCCACAGATACAGCCACCAGTAATTCCCCGCATGCTCCATCAGCCACAGAGCACCCGCCGCAAGGGGAACACCCAGCATGAGCATTAGCGCTCCCTGTTTGAGGAAATCCTGAAAAAATAGCGTCCCTGTCATCCGATTAAAGCCAAATTTTTGTTCTAGCACAAAAGTTCGATAAATTCTCACCGGCAGCTCAAGTAAGGTTCCGATCAACACAAAACTGAGCAGTACGGCAACCCCCGTCCCAAGGTCACTCCAACCCAGCTTCCGCCACAGACTATCCAGCCATGTCAGCCCCCCGCCCAGGGTCCACAGCAACACAATCGCAATGCCTAATCCCTTGCTAGCGATACCTACCTGGAGCTTGGCTACCGTATAGTCAGCCGCTTTTTGATGGGCTGCCAGTGAAATATGATCCTGAAAAAGCAAGGGAACCTGGGCCCGATGTAACCGCACATGGCGAAACTGGCGGCGCGCCAACCATACTTCCAAGATCCACATCAAACCGAGAAAAGCTAAAAACAGAACACTATAGAGATTCATGGCAATCATCTTAAATTGAAACCTGTGAGGGAGAGTAGCTTCTGATAGAATGCGGTGCAAGTTATCTTACATTGATTGGCGACCCAGCTATGACCCAGGACTCCAGCAACTTAATCTGGCTAGATCTAGAAATGAGCGGTCTTAATACGACCCAGGACGTTATCCTCGAAATCGCAACCGTAGTGACGGATAGTCAACTTAACGTTATCGAGGAAGGGCCCGTGATTGCTATCCATCAAAAAAACACCATTTTAGATAATATGGACGAATGGAATACCCGCCAACATCATAAATCCGGTCTGGTCGAACGGGTACGCCAAAGCCTCATCAACGAAGCAACCGCCGAGCAGCAGACGCTAGCATTTTTAAACCGCCATACCCCTGCCAATAGTTCACCCATGTGTGGCAACAGCATTTGCCAGGATCGGCGTTTCCTGGCCCGTTACATGCCAAAATTGGAGGCCCATTTCCACTACCGCAACTTGGACGTCAGCACCCTTAAAGAACTGGCTAAACGTTGGGCACCAGAGATCGCTAAGGGGTTCAAAAAAGAAAATACTCATCTTGCCCTAGCCGATGTCCATGAATCCATCCAGGAACTGCTTTATTATCGAACCCATTTCCTGCACTTGCCAGATTAACAGTTAATCCCTCTCTTCCTGGCGGATTGGAACGGCTCTTTTGCGTCGTTGCTCTTCCAAAGCCCACATTACATGTTCCCGCACTAAAGGCGACGGATGATCAGCGCGGGAACGGAGAGCATGAACAATCTCTGGGCGGGGCGCGGCGTTGCCCAAAGCCACGGCAATATTGCGCAGCCAACCCACATACCCAATGCGGCGAATCGCCGAACCTTCGGTTCGGGATAAAAATTCCTCCTCGCTCCAGGCGAACAAATCCAGCAATTGAGGGGCTTCCAGTCCATGTCGAGGGTGGAAATCCTGCTCCCCGGTTACCTGGGCATAACGATTCCAGGGACAAATGAGCTGGCAATCATCACAGCCGTAGATCCGATTGCCGATCAAAGGCCGCAGAGATTCTGGAATAGCGCCGCGCAGCTCTATAGTCAGATAGGAAATACAGCGGCGCGCATCCAGCTGATAAGGCGCCACAATGGCCTGGGTAGGACAAATATCGATACACGCCCGGCAACTTCCGCAATGGCTGGTTGTTGCCCCATCCAGCGGCAAAGGTAAATCGGTATAGATTTCTCCGAGAAAAAACCATGAGCCAACATCACGGGCCAGAAGATTGGTATGCTTGCCGATCCAGCCTAGTCCCGCCTTTGCCGCCAACGCCTTTTCCATCACCGGAGCACTGTCGCTAAAAACCCGATAACCAAAAGGCCCAATAGCCGCTTCAATTTGCTTTGCCAATTGCTGGAGCCGCTTCCGCAATACTTTATGGTAATCCCGCCCCAACGCATAACGGGAAATATAACCACGGGAATCATCTTTCAGAATATGCCAAGGATTATCCTCCGTCTCAGGCCAGTAATCCATCCGTGCTGAAATAACTCGCAGGGTTCCCGGAACCAATTCCTCGGGGCGGGTACGCTTGAGACCATGCCGGGCCATATAGTCCATCTCTCCATGGCGTCCAGTCTGAAGCCAGGCCAATAAATGCTGTTCAGCCTCCCCCAATTCAATATCGGCGATACCTACCTGCTGAAAACCTAGCTGACAACCCCACTGCTTGATGTCAGCGGCTAGGGTATGAAGATCGGGCCCCGTTTTTTCTACTCCATGCATGACGTTTATAGTTTCATTGCTGATGATGGCTTCCCCGTTGTCGAGAAGGACTGCCCGTTTCTTAAGCTATTACGGAGTTTTTACCTGCCTTACGCAAGCATCTACTGGCTGCCTTTCCATCTTATTTGAAGTTTAAATGATGAGCTTCCTATGGATGTCAGAGCCAACCTACGCTTGTAGCCTCGCCCGATCCGGGCAAGGGTTTCCCCTGGATTTTTGCTACTATAGGCTGGATTCCTACCCTAGCTCAGGGTAGAACCACCCGTACATAGTATTAAACGCTGGTAAGTACTGACCCATAAGATCCCTGCTCCTCATTTCAAAATAACAACATCCATCGAGGTACCCCAAATGGCTATTCTCCCCCTTAATTTATACACAGCTGCCCAAGTACGTGAATTGGACAGGCGCACCATTGAAGAGTTTGGCATACCTGGCGCCACGTTAATGGAACGGGCTGGTAAGGCTTCCCTAGAACAACTACGCACACACTGGCCACAAGCACAACGCTTAGTGATTGTCTGCGGGGTCGGCAACAATGGTGGCGACGGCTATGTCCTGGCCCGCCTAGCCCGTAAGGCCGAAATGTATGTATCCATCTATCAGCTAGGCGATGATAGCAAGCTCGGTCCCGATGCCCAAGCCGCACGGCAAATGCTATTAGACAGCGGTATGGAAATCCTTCCCTTCCAACCCCAAGCACTCCGCTCCGCGGATGTGGTCATAGATGCTATTTTCGGCACAGGACTCAGCCGGGGAGTCACGGGCCAGTGGGCCGAAGCTATCGAAGCCATCAATGCCTGTGGACAACCGGTGTTTGCCATGGATATCCCCTCTGGGCTCCATGCCGATACCGGGAATATCCTGGGTGTCGCCATCCAAGCCCACGTGACCGCTACCTTTGGGGGTCTCAAACAAGGGATGTTCACCTATCTGGGTCCGGATTACTGTGGCGAGATTACATTCGACTCCCTTAGTATTCCTCCCGAAGCCTATCATGGGGTAGCACCTTCGGCCCGCCGCATTATCCTGGAAGATCACATCACCAAACTCCCTTCCCGTGCCAAGGCAGGCCATAAAGGCGATTACGGTCATGTTGTTATCATTGGAGGCGAAAGAGGAATGCCAGGGGCCGCACGCATGGCGGGGGAAGCAGCTTATCGGGTAGGGGCGGGGCTGGTCAGTATCGCCACCCGGGAGAAACATGCCTCCCTACTCAACCTAGCCCGCCCAGAATTAATGTGCTACGGGGTAGAAAGCGCTGAAGAGTTAAAACTGTTGCTGAACAAGGCCACTACCATTGTCGTTGGCCCAGGCCTAGGCCAGGATCTTTGGGGTCAAACGATGCTCGCCGAGGCGCTTAACCATTCCCATCCTCTGGTAGTGGATGCGGATGCCCTTAATCTGCTAGCCAGTCAGCCCCATCAGCATAACCGTTGGATCATGACCCCCCATCCCGGCGAAGCATCACGGCTGCTGAATATTAATATTGAAGAAATACAAGCAGACCGTTTTGCCGCGGTCCAAGCCCTTCAACAACGCTACGGCGGGGTTGCGGTACTCAAAGGAAACGGGTCTCTGGTATGTGCCACGAATCATCCCCTAGGGCTATGCACGGCGGGCAATCCAGGCATGGCCAGCGGTGGTATGGGGGATGTCCTCTCCGGGGCCATCGCCGGCCTGCTGGCGCAAGGACTGACCCTGAGTGATGCAGCCCATTTAGGGGTAACGATCCATGCTATGGCTGGCGATCGCGCTGCCCGTGAAGGAGGTGAACGGGGTCTGCTAGCAGGCGATTTAATGGAACATTTGCGACGACTGGCCAACCTTCAACAAATGGGCCAATGATGGAAGTCATTTTAGTCAACGAGGAAGCTACCCTCGCCTTAGGGACTCGCTTGGGCACTGCCTGTAGAAAGGAAGGGGCCATTATTTTTCTTCAGGGAGCCCTAGGAGCCGGGAAAACCACCCTGGCCCGGGGGATTTTGCAAGCCCTTGGGCACCAGGGAACGGTCAAGAGTCCCACTTATACTTTGGTTGAACCCTATCTCTTAAACCAACAGCTCATCTATCATTTTGATCTTTATCGCTTAACCGATCCACGGGAGTTGGAATTCATGGGTATCCAAGATTATTTCGCTCCGGGGGTCATCGCTCTTGTGGAATGGCCAGAGCGGGCGTTTGACTGGCTTCCGCCTGCGGATCTCCAGATGTCCCTGGAGCACCTTGGTAGCAGAGGCCGATCAGTCCGCCTGGAGGCTAAAACGGAACGGGGGCAACATTTGCTTCACCCTAACTATAATAGAAATTAATTGCTAGAAAGCTTGACAAGAACACATCCTATCTATAAAAAAACAATAGAGAATTATTATAAATAAACTTGCCATTATAACCAAGGATGGTTAAAGATTGGCCCTAAAATAGTCGATATTCCACTTACCGTGAAACGAATAATCTACTTTTTACTATGCCTAGTGCCTGTCCTGGCTTTCGCTAGGGTACAGGTACAAGATGTACGGGTATGGTCCGCTGAGGAAAAAACACGGCTGGTCTTGGATTTAAGCGCCCCCGTGCAGCATCGGGTTTTCACGCTGGCGAGTCCCCATCGAATTGTGATTGATCTCGCTAATACCCGCTTAACCCAGCCTCTACCGTCCAATAGCCATAACAGCAAGCTGCTCCGTGGTCTCCGTAGCGCTAATAAGAGCACTGGAATTCTGCGAATAGTCCTTGAGCTATCCCATGCTGCGCGTGCCAAAAGCTTTTCGCTCAAACCCTATAAAAACCATAGTCACCGCCTAGTCGTTGATTTAACCCGAACTGGCAAGAAAAAATCACAGAAAAATCCCGTGCAAACGGTCACCACCACCCATAAAATTAAAGCAGGCTCTGACAATAAAACCCCTACAAACAGCGCTCCCCAGAGAGTCAAAAGGGAAAAAAATCAGCCAAAGTCTACTACGATTGTAGCTGCTGCCAGGGACAAGCCGCGAGACATTGTTATTGCCATCGATGCGGGTCATGGAGGCGAAGATCCAGGGGCTATTGGCCCCCAAGGAACCCAGGAAAAGCAGGTAGTACTGGCTATTGCCCAAAAACTTGCCCGGCTGCTGGAGCGAGAGCCAGGCATGCGTCCGGTGATGATACGCACGGGGGATTACTACGTCGGTTTGCGAGAGCGGATCAATGAAGCCCGTCAGCATAAAGCGGATCTCTTCATTTCCATCCACGCCGATGCTTTCACTCATCCTAAAGCGCGTGGCTCTTCCGTCTATATTCTCTCTGAAAAAGGGGCCAGCAGTGAGGCTGCACGCTATCTCGCCCAAAGGGAGAATGAATCGGAATTCATCGGTGGTGTGAATTTAAACGAGAAAGGCGATCTCTTGGCCCGCGTCCTGCTTGACTTATCCCAAACCTCCACCCATGAAGCAAGCCTGGAAATAGCGGATACCCTCCTGGCTGGACTCAAAAATGTTGGCCAGGTTCACAGCCAGCACGTCCAGCATGCCGGCTTTGCCGTACTCAAATCTCCCGATATTCCCTCGGTACTGATAGAAACCGCTTTTATTTCCAACCCCCACGAAGAACGGCAACTGCGCAGCCAACACCATCAACAGCAATTAGCCAACGCGATGATAAATGGCATCCGGTATTATTTCTATAGCAATCCCCTGCCAGATACCTTCCTCGCTCAGCGCCGCCACATCATCAACCGCGGCGATACCCTTTCTGGTGTTGCCCAGCATTATGATGTGAGTCTCAATCAACTGCGTTTAGCTAATGATCTCAAGGGCGACCGCATCCAGGTAGGAGATATCTTGCTGATTCCCTAAATATGGCGGCTCCTTCTATCCCCCGTATTCAGATTTTGCCTCCGGCTCTAGCTAATCAGATTGCTGCCGGGGAGGTGGTGGAGCGCCCCGCCTCAGTGCTCAAAGAACTGGTGGAAAACGCTCTGGATGCAGGCGCCCAACGCATCGAAATTGAAGCAGAAGTGGGAGGCATTGGGCTTATCCGGGTCCGGGACGATGGTTGCGGCATCCACCATGATGATTTGCCTATGGCTTTAAGTCCCCATGCTACCAGTAAAATCCACCACGAAGAAGAATTGCTCAACATTACTACTTTGGGCTTCCGTGGCGAAGCCTTGGCAAGTATAGGCGCTGTTTCCCGTCTTAGCCTCTGTTCCCGGATAGCAGATAGTGAACATGGCTGGTGCGTTCGGGAAAATACACCAGCACAACCCATTGCCCATCCCGTAGGCACCACCGTTGAAGCCCGTGATCTGTTTTATAATACGCCAGCTCGGCGGCGCTTCCTGCGGGGAGAGAAAACCGAGTTTATACGTTTACGTACAATACAAACACAATTAGCCCTCAGCCATTTCGAGATAAGCTTCCGAATAAGTTATAACCGGCGTCCTTTTCTCACCCTGCCTGCTTGTGCCCGCCCCCTTGAGCAGTTGAAACGGATTACTGAACTCTGCGGACGAACTTTTACTGAGCACAGTATGTACTTCAAGCGGGAAACAGAAGGGCTGTGCCTATGGGGTTGGTTAGGGCATCCCGAATTCGCCCGTAGCCAAACCGATCTCCAATACTGTTATGTCAACCATCGCATGGTTCGAGATAAGCTATTACGCCATGCAGCTCGCCAAGCTTATGGCGACCGCCTACCCCAAGGACGCCACCCCAGCTATTTACTATATCTGGAACTACCCACCCATCAAATAGATGTCAATGCCCATCCAACTAAACACGAAGTCCGGTTTCGAGAATCCCGACGGGTTCATGGTTTTATCGTTCGCACGTTAGCGGAAATACTAGAACGAACCGAACCCGAAGAAGAGCATCGGCTGGTCTCCGGAGAGTTTCAACCCCAACTCCATGACATGGGCAACAAAGGACAGGCTGACAAAACGTATCCAATAGTAGCAGAACCTTCAGAAAATTATAGTCCCCTGAAACTTGAGAAACGTACTTCCCCATCCAAAGAAAGAAACGAAGTTCCATCACGGCTCGGCCAGGTTCAGGCGTTAGTGCTTGGACGCTATCTGCTGGCAGAAAACAAGCAAGGGTTGGTGCTAGTAGACTTGCCTGTGGCCCGCGCCCATCTAGCTCAAGCGTACCTGCGCACCGCCTATACTACCGGCCATATCATTCGGCAACCTTTACTTCTTCCTCTCACTTTCCAGCTTTCCCTACAGCAGGCAGCGTGGACAGAGCAACATGCCCCGGAACTGCGGGAACTAGGCCTCGGGCTGCACCAGCTAGGACCTCAAACCGTCATTCTGCGGGAGATACCGGCTGCCATCCAGGAGCTCGATCTCAAGGGTTTACTGCTAGCTTTATTCGCCCAAATAACCCGCCAGCAACACATTATGCCTGCTAATAAAACCCCGTTGAGAGAACTCATCGTGGATCTTACAGCGCGATATCCTGCTTCAACGGTATCCCGCCCCTCCCTCCAGGAAATGAATGCTCTCCTGCAAGAGTTGGAAAACCTTTATCAAACTGCACCCAGACTTGATCCCTCCCCTTGGCGGGAATTATCCAAACACGAAATAGAACAATGGTTTCTCCCAAGCTAGAAACCCAAAACGAAACTCACCCTATTGAGCATGGAACCAAGCGACCTTGCCCTCGGAACACGGAGTTTCGGCAATATGAGGAGTTGGCCGGCCAATATAATGACCTTGGGCATAATCCACCCCGTATTCATGGAGCAGCGCCAAGGCCTCGGCATCTTCTACAAATTCGGCTACCGCTTTTTTGCCAAGACCCCTAGCAACCTCGCTTAGGGCCTTGACAAAAACTTGGTCCTGATGGCTTTTCGCTAACTCACGCACAAACATGCCATCAATTTTGACATAATCGACCGGCAGCCGCTTGAGATAAAAAAAGGAGGAAAAACCCACCCCAAAATCGTCCACGGCAAAACGGCAGCCATGGGCTTTTATTCTATACATAAAACGCTCGGCAGCAACCAGATCAGCAACCGCTGCTGTTTCGGTCACCTCAAACATCAATGAGGACGGATTAACACCGGTTGTTCTTAATAAATCTTCTAAGATAGGTACCAATTCGGGATCATCCACTACCCGGCCGGAAAGGTTAATGGAAAGCGTCAAATGATATCCTTGCGACCATAATTTCGCCTGTTGGGTAATGGCTTTCCGCAAAACTAAATGATCGATAGCATGGATCAAGCCCGACTGCTCGGCTACCGGGATAAACTGGGCTGGAGAAATAATCCTGCCCCTATGGTCACGCATACGGAGCAAAACTTCATAATGGCCTATCGTATGAGTGCGGATATCCAATACCGGCTGGAAATAAAGTAAAAATCGATCTTCCCGCAGGGCTTGCTCAATTTGTTCCTTCCAATACACTCGCTGCTGCATCCGTTCGCGAACTTGCTCATCGCTCGAAAATAAATGCCAACGTCCTCTTCCTTCCTCTTTGGCCTGATACATGGCCACATCAGCATTAGCCATGAGATCGCGGATAGTGGCGCCATGGAGGGGAAAAAGCGCAATCCCGATACTGAGGGAGATAGAGTGGTTCCCGCCTCTGGCTGAAAATTCCAATATACTCAATTGATTACAGATATTTTGTGCAATCTGGAGCACGCCTTCAACGTCACACTCACAAATAACCACTGCAAATTCATCACCCCCAAGACGGGCAACGACATCGCTCCCCCGCACGACTTGGCGTAACTTATCGGCAACCATCCGTAGCAGGGCGTCACCCGCCTGATGACCACTGGTATCGTTGATATATTTAAACTGATCCAAGTCAAAGTAAAGCAAACCTCCCCGGTATCCATGGCGAATGGAAGCCCTAAGAATTCGTTCAAACTCATATTGGAAACGGCGCCGGTTAAACAATTCGGTTAAGGGATCATGGTCGGCCAGCCAGGCCAATCGTTGCTCCGCCTGCTCCCTCTCAGTCACATCATGTCCCACGCTAAGAACCACGGCATCACGGGAAGGGTGAACCGCTAAACGAGAATGGAACCAGGAAATAATACGCTGGCTACCATCCCGGCACTGGATCCCCGTATCCACGCATACCTGGCCTCGACGGCCAAGCCGAAGTTCTTCTAGCTGCTGGAATAGTTCCGGTGAAACCTTATCGCCCGTCAATAACTCACAGAAGGGTCGACCTGTGATTTCGTCAGCGCTATAACCGATTATCCTCTGCCCCTGCCGATTTAACATCGTCACTCGTCCAGCGCTATCCTGGGTTAGAATGATAACCTGTGCAGTATTCAATAAGCCGGTAACAAAGTCTCGCTCTCGCGCTAAGTCATCACCCCGTTCGGCTAAATGACGAGTTCGCTCTTGTATTTGTGCCTGCAACGCCTCTAGCTGGTAGGAAAGAGTCATAGCGGTATTATTAAGAACATCGATCTCGTCTCGGCCCCAAGCAGGCTGAACCGAATGGCTGAGGCGTTTCCGGACTTTCTCGAAAGCATTCTCCGCCAAATAAGGCAAGCTTAAAACAACCCGCTGCAAACGGGCCATTGGCTTCCACAGCAAAAATAACAACAGAATCTCAGAAACTACTAGGCCAACCAAACCACCTAGCAAGCTCCGGCGGGTTGCCAGCCGAATATCAGCAAGCGCACGGGTCACATCACTAATGACCACCAACTGCGCCTCTCTATTTTCCACCCCTGCCTTATTTATCGGTATAAGGCGAATTTCATACTCCCGACCCGCATGGTGGTGCCACACATGCCGACTAGCTACCATCGCCAGGGAGTATTCTTCAGAAAGCGACCGTAACACCAGCAAATTACGTTCGGCATTCGTCAAAGCCACCATCCGCATATCCCATTCAGGCATTAGCTGGCGCGGCTCGGCCACACTTCCAAAAGGTAACTGAACAGCAGTCATAATACCAATATCGTCACCAGAGATCTGGCGGAAAGAAAGCACCATATCGGCAAGGGAACGACCAAGCAGCAAAACCCCGGCGCGCTCATTATCAGCCAGTAAAGGGACCGCTACGTACTGGATACACCGCCTCTCACAATCTAATCCAGTCACTGGGCGTTCCCTTTTATTGGCTGCTTGCACCCATTCCCAAACATGATCTTCGCTAATTTGCTGTCCCCAGGAAACCAATAATTTATTGTCAGAAGAGTAAAAAACTGCTACCTCCACCCCCCATACCATCTGCAATAAGTGTCCATGCCGCTCAAATATCGACCGAATTTCCCCAGCCAAGGAATTTTCTTCAGGGTTATCTCCGCGCAAGAGAGGCACAATATCAGCTAACTGCTCCATACGCTGATAAGAGTTTTTAATAAGTCCTTGAATTTTTTTAATATGCCCAAAATAAACTTGCTCGCGCTGCTGAGCAAACTGGCGTTGCAGTCCTAAATAGGCGAGCCCCGCCAAGGAAACATTAATCGTCACCAGGACCAGGCTAAAAACCAAAACAGCCTTCCACTTAAGGCTTAAAAAGCGCGAGGCAGGGGTTTGTTCAGGATCTGGCATGAGTCTATTTTCTGTAGGGAGTGCTGCGCTTTTAAATATTCAGCGCTTTTTTCGCTTGAGTGTATCCCTAAGGCCAATGCCTAAAAAGCGGATACTTTGTTCTAAAACCTTCAAAATTTTGTCAGATTTAGCTCCATTTTGGGATAGAATAATCAAAAACTTTTAATCTTAATTTAATTAAACGTAATTGATTGCTCCCGAGCCTCTTCGAATACCAGATTCTTGAAGGCTTTGTGCAGGGCGGTGGCGCGCTTGTTCTTTCGGTACACAATGTACCAATGACGCATAATCGGGAAGGAGTCAACCTCCAGGATCACTAAGCGCTGTAAAGCGAGTTCTTTCTCCAAGGTATGCTGGGATACGATACCAAGGCCGAACCCCGCTTGTACCGCCTGCTTGATGGCTTCGTTACTGCTAATTTCCATACTAGAAGTAATCGTAGCGCCCAGACGAGCAAAGAATCGCTCCATGGCGATGCGAGTGCCGGACCCATGCTCGCGCAGGATAAAGGTTTCCTGCCGTAATACGGTCAAAGGCACCCGCTGCCCCGCCAGGGGATGCGCCGGCGGAGCAATCACCACCAGCGGATTCTCCATAAAGGGTTTAGCCACCACCTCCAAGCTCTCTGGAGGCTTACCCATGATGGCCATATCAACCGTATTCTCTTCTAGGTGCCGCAGCAAGGATTTGCGATTAGTAACATCAAGGCTGATATTGGCCTCCGGAAAACGCTGGTGGAAACGGCCCAGCAAATGGAGCGCAAAATAAGTAGCGGTACTGGCTACGGCAATAGTAAGCGTGCCTCGCCGGCTGCCCTTAAGCTCTTCCAAAACCCCTTCAGCCTCGCTCAGTTCCCGGGAAATCTGTTGGCTGTAGTGGTAAAGTTCCCGCCCTGCTTCAGTCAGAAAGATTTTCTTGCCCAGCTGCTCAAACAGCGCAAGCCCCACATTATCTTCTAGCTGTTTGATTTGCATAGAAACAGCAGGTTGGCTAAGGTGAAGTTCTTCCGCCGCTCGGGTATAACTTAAATGACGGGCTACTGCTTCAAAGACATGAAGCTGGCGAAGCGTTACATGCATATTCATTCTCAAAAGAGCATTAATAAGTGTTAGCTTATGGAAATAATCAAAAATACTGACTAGCAATTATGAATTAAAGCATTATACTTAGTCTTCAAGGTAAGCACTTAAATCCATGCTTAGCCGAATTGTTACCGAGGCACACTTTATTAATATTTAAGGGTCCCGGTAAATCCTGAAACTGCAAGCTTTGCCTGTTTTCAGAAACTCAGGTAAAGAACAGTGAATGGAAATTTTAACTCGATTAGGAGGCATATGATGGGAAAATCAGAAACAATGGCCGAAGGGAAAGAGCGTTATCAATCCGGCGTTATCCCTTATAAGAAAATGGGTTACTGGGAGCCTGATTACCAACCCAAGGAAACCGACATCATTGCGATGTTCCGCATTACGCCACAGCCGGGTGTCGATCCCGAGGAAGCCGCTGCTGCCGTAGCGGGCGAATCCTCTACGGCTACCTGGACAGTCGTGTGGACGGATCGCTTGACTGCCTGCGAGCTTTATCGTGCTAAAGCCTACCGCATAGACCCGGTACCCAATACGGGCGAAGGCACCAAAAACGAAGCGCAATATTTTGCCTATATTGCCTACGATCTGGATCTGTTCGAGCCCGGTTCTATCGCCAATTTGACAGCATCTATCATCGGTAACGTTTTCGGCTTCAAGGCGGTAAAAGCCCTGCGCCTAGAAGACATGCGTATCCCAGTGGCCTACCTGAAAACCTTTCAGGGACCCGCTACCGGTGTCGTGGTAGAGCGGGAACGCTTGGATAAATTTGGCCGTCCTCTGCTCGGCGCTACCACTAAGCCCAAACTTGGCCTTTCCGGCCGCAATTACGGCCGGGTAGTCTACGAGGCCCTGAAAGGCGGTCTGGACTTCGTCAAGGACGATGAGAACATCAACTCCCAACCCTTCATGCACTGGCGTGATCGGTTCCTTTATTGCATGGAAGCGGTTAACAAGGCCTCCGCGGCTACCGGCGAAGTCAAGGGCCATTACCTCAACGTGACCGCCGCTACCATGGAAGACATGTACGAGCGGGCTGAGTTTGCTAAATCCCTCGGCTCGGTCATCATTATGATTGACTTGGTGGTAGGTTATACCGCGATTCAGTCCATGGCTAAGTGGGCCCGCAAGAACGATATGATCTTGCATCTCCATCGCGCTGGTAATTCAACCTATTCACGGCAGAAGAATCACGGCATGAACTTCCGTGTAATTTGTAAGTGGATGCGCATGGCCGGGGTCGATCATATCCATGCTGGTACCGTGGTCGGCAAGCTGGAAGGCGATCCGCTCATGATCAAGGGTTTCTACGATACCCTCCTTGATTCACACACGCCGACAAGCCTCGAGCATGGGTTATTCTTCGATCAGGATTGGGCATCCTTGAATAAAGTGATGCCGGTTGCCTCTGGTGGTATTCACGCCGGTCAGATGCACCAGCTCATTCAATACCTGGGCGAGGATGTAATACTTCAATTCGGTGGTGGCACCATCGGCCATCCCCAGGGTATCCAAGCGGGTGCGGTTGCTAACCGTGTCGCTCTGGAAGCCATGATCTTGGCGCGTAACGAAGGCCGTGATTATGTGAAGGAAGGCCCTCAAATCCTCCAGGATGCCGCCAAGTGGTGTTCGCCCCTCAAGGCTGCCCTGGACACCTGGAAAGATGTGACCTTCAATTATGAATCGACCGATACGGCCGACTTCGTGCCAACGGCCACAGCCAGCGTTTAAGCTTAGGAGAATTTAGCTTATGATGACCAATCATGGAAACCGTATCACTCAGGGACAGTTCTCGTTCCTGCCTGATTTAACGGACGAGCAGATTTTAGCGCAGATCAAATATGCGCTGAAAAATGATTGGGCGGTCAATGTGGAATACACTGATGATCCCCATCCACGCAATACTTATTGGGAAATGTTTGGCATTCCTATGTTCGATCTGAAAGATCCCGCCGGGATCATGATGGAAATCAACGATTGCCGTAAAACCTACCCTAATCACTACGTCCGGGTAACGGCGTTTAACAGCCATCGGGGCGTTGAGTCACCCTGTATGTCCTTTATCGTTAATCGCCCCGAAAAGGAGCCTGGCTTCGGACTGGTGCGGCAGGAAGTAGATGGCCGCCATATCAACTATACTGTACGCAGCTATGCGGCTGACAGGCCGGAAGGCGAGCGGTATTAATTAAAGAGTAATGCCAAGCGGGCCTGCAAAGGCCCGCTGCCAGGCATAATTATATTATTTAATGGAAGGCAATATCATGAACAATCCCGAGAACACCCGTGTCCCCACGCGCTCAGCTCACCGTGTCGATGATACATCAGTGGATCTCGAGGCTGAATTCAAGGCTTCCAATATTCAAGAAGTACTCGACAAACTTGACCGGGAGCTGATCGGCTTGAAACCGATCAAGACCCGTATTCGGGAAATAGCCGCACTTCTGTTAGTGGACCGGCTACGTCGGCAGTTCGAGCTCACCTCAGAAACACCCACTCTCCACATGAATTTCACCGGCAATCCCGGCACCGGTAAAACCACGGTGGCGCTGCGTATGGGCGAAATCCTGAAAAGGCTCGGCTATGTGCGGGAAGGCCATTTAGTCACTGTCACCCGCGACGATCTCGTAGGCCAATACATTGGCCATACCGCGCCCAAAACCAAGGAAGTCATCAAAAAAGCCATGGGAGGCGTGCTGTTCATTGATGAGGCCTATTATCTCTACAAACCTGAGAACGAAAGAGATTACGGTCAAGAGTCCATTGAAATCCTGCTGCAGATTATGGAAAACAACCGCGACGATCTCGTCGTCGTCCTGGCCGGTTATAAAGATAAAATGGACCGGTTTTTCCAGAGCAATCCAGGTATGCGCTCGCGCATCGCCCATCATCTTGATTTTCCTGACTACTCGCCGGAAGAGCTTATGGCCATTGCCAAACTCATGCTAGCGGAGCAGAATTATCGTTTAAGCACAGAAGCTGAAAAGGCGCTCGCCGAGTACATTCCGGTACGTATGAAACTTGCGCATTTTGCCAACGCACGCTCTATCCGCAATGCCTTGGATCGGGCCCGCCTACGCCAGGCCAACCGTCTCTTTGCATCACGCAGTAAGACCCTTAATAAGCTTGATTTAATTACTATCGAGGCCGAAGATATACGCGCCAGCCAGGTGTTTCAGGAAGGTAATAAGCCCGATGCGGCAGACGATGACTAACCATAAAGCAGCCTAAGAGTATGGGAATCTTGAAGAGATCTGATGAGACAACGCCCCTCCGGGTGCTGTCAAAAACAATCGAAGCAACCCATTTCAACCGGGTGAGGCTTGCCCTCCGGCGACTGGGACGGCCCTTACGGGTGGCGCTACCTGCTCACCGGGGGCTTGAGGTTATACTGGATAACCAGATGTGGTTATGCGTAGATGGCTTACACAAGGATTTGCCGATCCTTGCGTGGCGCTCCTTCGACACCGCCGAGCGTTACGGCCTGCATGAACCAGTAGACTGCGAACTTTGTCTTTACCATAGCCATGCTGGACTCATTATGGGCTCGGCGCTTGAGCAATTAAGCGAAGCATTGGCACAGCGCCTTGCCGAAGAAGCCGAGGTCTGAATTGGCGCGCGAAAGGGCAGGAAAAGGAATACGCTCCCACCTGTAGAAGTCCACTCGCTAGAAGCAAGCGCCTCCCCTTGAAACGGTTACAACAGCGCCTGCTTCCAACGCCGCAAGCAAGGCCACCACGGGTTTTGGTTTTTTCGCGAACCAGACCAGAACAAGAAAAAACGTCCTTCTAAGCCGGTCCTATCTTGACCTCCATGCCTTCCACCGCCTGGGGTAAGGGCGAAACTACCACCGCTTCACCCTACTGTAAACTCCCTTGCACCACCGCCCACTTCCCTCGGGCCCGCAGCACTTCCACCTCCCGAAAACTGACTCGATCCTCACCATTGACCACCAGCAGCTGGCTGCCCTGGCGCAAAGCATGCCAGGGAAGTAAATAGGCATACACCAAGGTCCGGCCTTCAATCTCCGCTTCCACAAACAAGCCCACCAACAGAGGCGCTCCCAGGGAAAGACCCAGATCTCCGTAACGGTTCCGCACTTCGGCGACGGCGCACAACATCCGGGTTTTTTCGGCGATGACTCCTTCGGTGCGAACGATCCACCCAGCGTTTCCCGCCAGGGAAGCCTACAATATCACCTTAGGCCCTTTACCCCCAGGTTCTGCCGGGGAACCACAGCCAGATCCGGAAAAACTAATTTAGCTGGCGTCAGGGGCAGGCGTACCTCCGCTCTATCCACGGCAAATAGCCGGGCCAAGTGGGTACCCTCCTCCACATATTCTCCCACCTCGACCCACCGCTCCTGAACACGGCCATTGAAGGGTTCGGGCCCGCTCCCGGCGCAGACGGGCCTCCTCAAGCGCGGCCATGGCACCGACCAATAACAAGGCCAAGGGAAGGATGACTTTCAGCACATTTTTTATCTCTTTTAGAGCTTAGGCACATTACTCGGCTTTTACAACATCACCCGCCATTGCCGCTGCGCTGGGCGCGGGCCTTTTCACCAATCGTATCTGTGCTTGCTCAAGGTCTAGCCACGCCACATACACCGAATCACCCACTTGAGTCAGGCTTAAATGCCGATTAGGCCAACGGGGAAAGTCGCCGCGATAGAGCGTGGTGCGATGGTCCACTGTACCGTCCTGCCTCACCTGGGCCAGCCGCAACTCCTCCGTCAGACCGGCCCGCCCCCGCCAAATCACCAAAGCGGAACCGTCTTCCAGCAACAGGGCGTTGACGTAGCCATTGGCATGGGTATCAACTTCTATGGGTTTTCCAAAGTGATTCTCTCCATCGGGCCAAAAAGCGGTCCGTACTCGGCCCACGCCGTCCGCCGCCGTAAACCAGCTCACCATGGTGAGCCCGTCACGCCGGGCCACCGCAGGGCCGTTGCTGGGGCAACCTTCAATCACCCACTGATCATCATGCACGATATTCGCCTGGGAGGGCCCCGCCGACGACCAACGGACCAAGGCAATATCCCGTACTTCCCCTCCCCGATGATCCCGGTAGGCTGTCCAGAGGGTATCCCCCTGGGCAATGGTACGGGTATTGCAACAAGAGCAGACATCTTTATCCAGGACTATCTCGGGACCAGGCTTTCCCATCGTATCCAACAGGGCGGCCATGAGCTGATAGCGTTCCGGCTTATGCCGCTGATCGGTCCACACCAATGCCAGACGGCCATCATCGAGGGCGGCCAGGGACATTTGCGCATCATAAATGCGGGCTTCCCCAGAATAAGGCTGTAACGGCTTACTCCAGCTCCCACCTCCGTCCGTGGAACGGGAGAGATAAAGTTCGGCGCCAAAAGGATCATCCTCCTGCTCAGTGCTGACTATCCAGGCAGCGGCCAATGCCCCATTTCTCAGACCCAATACCACCGGGGCCGCGGCGAGCTTGCGGCGAACCGCCACCACGGTTTGGGGAGTGGACCAACCCCCTGTCTCAAGGACGGCAAACCGCAGCTGGCCACCCCGTTCTCCCCTTTCTACCCAGCTTAATAGCAACTGTCCTTGAGCTGTTTGATTGAGCTGATGCTGACGGCTGCCTACCGGGGTGGGAGTCTCGATTTCCGGCACCAGCATTTCCGAGGCGCTCGCCATCGTCCCCCCATATCCCATCAACCATAGCAACACCATTGCACGCAGGCAGCTTCGTAAAAAATTCTTCATCATCAATACCTCCCTAAGGATGCACGTGTTCAAGCCAGGCTTGGATTTGGGCTTCTTCCAAAGCTCCACTGACGGCAACCCGTTCATGATTAGCATCGTAAAAATAGCTGCGGGGCATCTCCCCATACCAGCCCGGATCAATCTCGTAACGGAGCCGTTGAGCAGGGCCGGCAAAAAGCCAGGATTCGGTTTTCTCCAGGCCATGGCCCTTAACCGCTGCCGCCACCTGATCTGCCCGTTCCATTTCATCGGTAGAGACGAGCACCACATCCAACTTCGGATGCTGGCGGCGCATTTCCGCCAACAGATCCATTTCTTTACGGCAGGGGGGACACTCCAGGGACCACATGACCAACAAAAACGGCTTGTCAGCACGGGAATCAAGAATTTTTTCCAGACTACCGGACTCAAAAGGCAGTGGGGCCGTTCCTGTTCCTGCTACGGCTGCCGCACCTACCCCCAAGGCAAGCAACCATAGGGCTCCCTTTAGAACCCTATGAAAGAGATATGTCATCATCAGTGCTCTCCGTAAACACAACTTCTTGATAAGCTTAGAATCTAAGAGAAGCGCTAGGGTTCCCAAACTCCCTGTAAGTAAACCCGCGGGTGATAAGAATTGACGGAAAAATAGCCCTACGTGGGCAAGGAAAGATCGGGGTTAACTCGCTGCTACCTCTAAAGAGCATCTAACCGCCGCTTCGGTGAGATTCCAACGAGATCTTTCCACGGGCTTCGCTGCGCCGGCGTATTAGGCGGGGGATTGATAAAAATTCAGTGATTTCACCCATTTCCCTTGTTTTATGCGGTATATCCCGTAAAAATTGTTGCCCTGCTGGTTGCGGCGGATACGCGAAGAAGCGTATCCGTCCTCTAGAGATTTAATATTCAAGGCGCAAAGAACCGAGCACCGTCAGGGGCGCTCCCGGCATGGCGTCCCAGCGCACATAGCCCGGCAATTGCCCAACTCATTGAGCTTACTATAATTATAGTCTAAATGGCGATAGTTATAGTCATTTGAATTAAGAATCGATGTGTTGTGACCTTCATCGAAGAAGGCGGCAGCTAGAGAGAGGCGCACGGCTTGTTTAACCTATCCTGCAATACGATTTACCGTTGGCGCAGGAGCGAAGATCTTCGCCCGAAGGTTCACGGGGTTCGCCTCAACGCAAGCTGGACAAGTCTGCCTTGAAACGCCACGTGCAAGCTCACCCGGATGCAAAGCTTTGTGAACGAGCCGTTCATTTTGGGATCCACACGAGCGCCATCTGGTACGCACTTCGTTCCATGAGCATGGTAAAAAAAAGCGCGTAGCTATTCCCAGAGAAGTAAGAGGCAAAGGGCTGCGTAGCTTGCCCGCTTGCGCGGCTTTTTTAAAAGCCACGGCCAAGAAAACATCGTTTACTTTGATGAGAGCGGGTTTGAGAAATACGCCTATTGCCCGCATAGCTGGACGCCGCGTGGGCAAAAGTATAGGGCGATGTATCGGGCAGTAACCGAAAAGATGTTAATCTGATGAGGGCCCAGCGCCGGGATGAATGGCTCGCGCCTGTTGTTTTTAACGGCTCGTGCAACACGGCTTGGGTCAATACATGGATTAAGGGTTTTTTGCTTAAAGAGCTGAAAAAGCCCAGTGTGATCGTGATGGATAATGCGCGGTTCCACAAACAATCAGAGATACGCAATATCCTTGAGAAGGCAGGCCACCTCTTACTCCCCTGGTTTTAATCCCATTGAGCACTCCTTCGCCCTTCTCAAAAAACGAAGGCAATTCTCCGGTAAAAATATCGAAAAGCCTATATGTCACAAAGTTATTTAGAATGACTATAGCAGCTCGTAGGTAGTCCATACACTCCCCGAGTGCTTGGGCACATTGGGCAGGCGATTGCCTTGATTGCCGTCGTCATCTTTCAGCACTTCCGTAGCGGTATAGGCATAACTGCCAATGAGACTCCACTGCTCGGTTATCTGACCGGAGAAATCCGCCTCAACTCCTTGGCTGCGGGCTTCTCCGATAGCCACTTGGCCAGATGGATCGAGGGTGGAGATATCCGCAGTCAAGACATTCTCCTTGGTCAGTTCATAGACCGCCACGGAGACATTCAAGCACCCTTGAAAAAACGCCATTTTAAGTCCCCCTTCGAATTGCTACGCCACTCCAGCTTAAACGGCCTCCCATCCGCCGAACGTCCATTGTTAGCGCCCAAAGCTTGGGTCCAGTTGGCATGCAGGGACAACCAAGCCAACGGTTGATACACTACACTAGGTGCTGTTGTCATGAGATATTGGCCCAGATGGCGATGTAGCGGATTTGGATGGTAGCGAGGAATGAAGCGGTATTTTTGGCATAGCGTGTGGCGATGCCGCGCCATCGTTTGAGGTGTAAGAAGGCGTTTTCAATGAGATATCGCCACCGATAGAGCACCGGGTTATACGCTCGTTGTCTCTTACGGTTTTTTCGTGGCGGAATGACCGGCACCATCCCCTGCACTTTTGCCTGCTCGATAATGACCTCGCTATCCTATCCCCCATCGGCCAATCAATATCGTGCGCTTATTCCTGAGATGAGTTCGATAGCCTGCGTGCAATCGGCTGTGGTACCTCGTGTAATAACCACTCGGATCCACGGCCAGATGTAGTTTCGTGTTGAGCTCCTTTTTGTGCGGCTCATGTCCTGATTTCCCCCCTGGGCGCCTGCCCCATGAGGAGGCACCTTGAGGTAGGTGGCATCGAGCATCAGCCACTCAAAATCCGGATCATCGGCCAGCCTCTCCAGCAACGCCTTCCAGGTACCCGCATCACGCCAGCGGCAGAACCCCGGCGATGTGTGTTCTTCCAGTCCCCATCGTCAGGCGGTAGTTCGCCCCAGGGTGCACCCGTGCGTAAAATCCAAAAGACCGCATTGATAAATCTCCTGTTATCCTTGGCCCTGCCACCCCAAGCGCCCTTGCGCCCAGGCAGGTAAGGCTCCAGCAACGTCCAAACTTCACCTGAGATATCGTGGCAGCAATGGGCAGCAGTCATGGCTTATCCTTTTAGAAAGCCAAATCAATACCCCTAATTAATATCACAATTTATCTCGTGACGACTCTATCTAGTAAAATTCGCCAAGTGGGATTTATGATTGCCGACAAACAAGCAGGTGATTTTCAATTAGAGATTGAATCGATTAAAGCGTACTAATCGTGGATAATCCCTATCAAAAAATAGGGCAGAAATCCGCTTAATACGAATAAAAAATTGTATTTAAATATCTGGCACAATGGTATTTGGGTTTAACGGATAGCCATACTCTAAATAAGCTACTTTCTAAAAAACCCGATTAAGCGCAAAGTGCAACAAAAGGAGAAGAAATATGAAATATCGTTTGAAATTAGCTGCCATCATTTGTGTTTTATCTCCCCTTTACGTCTATGGGGGCGGGAATCCAGAATTCGTCAAATTTCCCGAAGGCTATGAGCAATCCTTTACTCGCTACGCCACCATAAACCGTGCGAACCAGAAACAGGTTGCCAAACTCTATGCCAATAAGACCGCCGTTTCCAGCTATCAGGGAGCGCAAACCGCAAAGCCGGGCTCCGTCATCGTCATGGAGGTATACAAACCCAAGACGGATGCCGAAGGTAAACCTATTCCTGGCAATAACGGCATCTTCAAAATCGATTCCCTCGCCGCGGTAGCCGTCATGGAGAAAGAGGATGATTGGGTGGATGAATATCCCCAGGAAAACCGGGCGGGTAATTGGGGGTTTGCACTCTATAACCCCGACGGCACTCCGAAGAGCAACGATTTACCATGTGCCCAGTGTCATACACCTCTGAAGGATCAAGATTATCTATTCACCTACGAGAAACTGCTTAACTACGTAAAGCAGCATTAAATACCAATGCTGAACTTTATTGCATAAAGCCCTAGATAGGAGAGGGGGAACCTGCGTAATTCCCCTTCTCTCTTTACCAGGTACTTTTTCTTTACCGGAAATTACTAGCACCAGACACCTCTTAATTATCCCCCAGAGCTTTCAACCCTCCTCCCTAGGAAGATGTCACGGCTGATGGCCTTTTAAGGGTATCTTCCCGGGAAGAAAAGGTATCTATTTCAGATAAGTAAGAGGGACTAAGAGGAGTGAAATGACAGCAAATTATATATTGTCCATTGATGCCGGCACTACCGGCATTACGGGTTTGATTTTTAACCGGGAAGGTCATATTCAGGGTCGGGCCTATTCAGAATTTACCCAGCATTACCCTCAGCCAGGATGGGTAGAACATGATCCCAACGAAATTTGGTCAATCACCCAAAAGGTAATTGCCACCGCCTTGCAGGAAGCTCATCTGGAAACACGCCATCTAGCGGCCATTGGCATTACAAACCAGCGGGAAACGGTGGTGATGTGGGAGCGAAGTACGGGAGAACCCGTAGCAAAAGCCATCGTCTGGCAAGATAGGCGTACCGCGCCGCTCTGCGAAGAACTCAAAGCGAGGGGTCTAGAAGAGACCTTTCGGCACAAAACAGGGCTTGTCATCGATCCCTATTTCTCCGGCACTAAAGTTAGATGGCTCCTCGACCGGGTAAAGGGACTTAGACAACAAGCAGAAGCCGGTAAAATCGCCTTTGGCACTCTTGATTCCTGGCTTGTCTGGAAGCTCACCGGGGGTAAAATTCATATTACCGATTACTCCAATGCCAGCCGGACACTGCTCTATAACATCCACGACCTGCAATGGGATGAGGAAATCTTGCACATACTCCATATCCCTCCCTCCCTCTTGCCTGAAGTTAAACCCTCTGCCCATATCTATGGAGAAACCACGCCCCGAGCCTTTCTCAGCACCGGCGGTATTCCTATTGCTGGAATCGCGGGAGATCAGCAAGCCGCTCTTTTCGGTCAGGCGTGCCACCAAAAAGGGCTAGCCAAAAATACCTATGGAACAGGCTCCTTCGTCCTGATGAATACAGGAAAGGAGCCTAACTTAAATCAGGAAAAGCTTCTGACCAGCATCGCCTGGGGGATCGGCAAAGAGCCTGTGGAATATGCCCTGGAAGGCGCTATTTTTATCACGGGAGCAGGCATTCAATGGTTGCGGGATGGCCTGGGGATCATTGATGATGCCACGGAAACAGAAGCCCTGGCCCGCTCCCTGAAATCCAACGAGGAAGTTTATTTTGTACCGGCCCTTGTGGGCTTGGGTGCTCCCCATTGGGACCCCTATGCCCGCGGCACCCTGCTGGGAATTACCCGTGGCACGACTAAAGCCCATCTGGTACGGGCCATGCTAGAAAGCATGGGCTACCAAACCCGGGATGTGGTCGAGGCCATGGAGCGGGATTCAGGCATTGCATTAAAAGTACTGCGCTGTGATGGGGGCGCCTCGATCAATTCCTTTTTGATGCAATTTCAGGCGGATATCCTCGGCGTGCCGGTAGAGGTACCGAAGATCACCGAAACCACTGCCTTGGGCGCAGCGTACTTGGCGGGACTGGCCACGGGTTTCTGGCGCAGCCGCAAGGAGTTGGCTTCCCAATGGCAACTTGCCCACCGCTATGAGCCAACCATGCCCGAATCTGAACACACCCGCTTATATCAGCAATGGCAAAGGGCCGTGGAGCGGGCTAAAGGTTGGAGCCAAGAATAAAGAGTAGCCTTGATACCCATGGAACTACGAGAACATCATCTAAAAAAACTATCCCAAACCACCTACGATGCCTTAATTATCGGCGGCGGAATTAATGGTGCAGTCTCCGCCGCTGCCCTCGCCGGCAGGGGGGCTAAAGTCGCCTTAATTGACAAGGGAGATTTTGCAGGCTTTACCAGCCAGCATTCTTCTAATCTCATTTGGGGTGGAATTAAATATTTAGAAACCTACGATTTCCGACTGGTATGGGAACTATGCCAGTCTCGAAATCAGTTAATGAAGTATTATCCTTCTACTGTTAAAGAAATTCGTTTCCTTACCACGATTCCTAAACACTTCCGCTATCCCCGTTTACTCCCGTGGCTAGGAGCCTGGCTTTATTGGTTCATGGGCAAGGGATTTACTCAACCACCCCGCCTCCTATCGCGGCAGGATATTAAAAAAGAAGAAAGCATTATCAACGGGGAAAATAGCCAGGGTGGATTTGAATATTCCGATGCTTACTTATATGACAACGATGCCCGCTTCGTCTTCAATTTCATCCGCTCCGCCGTAAATTGTGGCGGTATCGTGGCCAATTATGTGGAATCCCTCGGCGCTAAAAGAGACGCCAATAAGTGGAGAACTCGGGCTAGGGATCAAATTAGCGGTCAAGAATTCGACATCCAATCTAAAGCTCTGATCAACGCCACCGGACCCTTCGCGGATCAACATAATCGCCTGACTGGCCAAAAAACCCCTCACCAGCATGCCTTTTCCAAGGGAGTACACCTGATCGTCGATCAACTCACACCCCATCCTCGAGTGCTGGCTTTTTTTGCCAGTGACGGACGTTTGTTTTTTGCTATTCCCATGGGAGCAAGGACTTGTATCGGAACCACCGATACCCACGTAGAAGCGCCTACGACTACCGTCACAACAGAAGACCGCCAATTTATTCTGGATAATATCAATAGGCTACTCACCCTTAAAAAGCCCTTGCAAGCAGACAATATCATCGCCGAGCGCTGTGGAGTTAGGCCCCTTGTGGTTGAAACAGGTGACTCTGGAAAAAAGGATTGGCTGGAGCTTTCCCGAAAACATGAAATTGATGTTAATAGAGACACCGCCCATCTCAGCATCTTTGGAGGGAAGCTGACGGATTGCCTCAATGTGGGGGAGGAAGTTTGCGAGTTAGTGCAAACCCTAGGAATATCCCTCCCTCATCCTCAATACGCTTGTTTTGGCGAGCCGCCAGAAGCAGTAAAAAGAGCATTTTTGCAACAAGCCGAATCTATCGGCTTAGATAGCTATGCTTCACCAGATACGACAGAAAAACTGACCTGCCGCCTATGGCGAAGGTATGGCTCGGAAGCTATCCGCTTGTTAGCCACTATCCAAGCTGATCCCAAGCAGGCCGAAGTGCTCATTAAGGGAGCGGAATATCGTCGCTGTGAACTGCAACTAGCAGCGCAAAATGAAATGATTGTCAAACTAGACGATTTTCTGCGCCGGCGCTCCAAAATTGCATTGATGGTACGGCAGCAGGATCTTAAAAAATCAACGCAGCTGAAGGAAGCCTGTAAAATTCTGTTTGGCAAACAAGCCAAGGGAAAATTGGCTGAATATTTTCAGGAGAATTGAAGCGTGAGGTGGATGGATGGGATCTCTTGAAATCAAGAGCCTGCCTGCTTGAAGAAGGACCTCTTAAAGCTCACCCTTTCTCCCTCCCCCTGGTGTAAGCGATAAAGCCTTATCATCGCAGCTTTATCGCTTACACCCAAGGGTCGTTAATCACTCTTTCTCAGCAAGTACTCAAATTTGCAAATAATGCTTCCTTTAACTTTATTTAGGGAAATGCTGGGATAGTAGGCTCAGTCCCGCTAATTTCCGCTTCGGGGTAGTATTTTTTCACCAACTCATCAATCTCATCAACGCGATTCTTAGGAACATCCACCATCATCAACAGATCTCCCCGTTGGATGGCTTCTTCAAACTGCTCAATCTGGGAGTTGGGGGCATCCACGCCAATCATGGACGCAGCCCAGCCACCAATACCAGCCCCAGCAAGGGCGGTAGCCAAGATAGCCCCTCCCCCCAGCACTACGCCCGCTGGCGGAAAAGTAACCGCCGCTATTCCCGCTAAGGCGCCAGTAGCGCCTCCCACTGCAATTCCCCGTTCAAGGGATGGGATAAAATCGCTTCTTTGTGCCAATCCTGCCTCTGGCAGATCTCCCATGGGGGTTCCTTCCTTGGCCACGATATAGATATGCCGCGCTTCCACCCGAGCTAATAACAACCCCTTAACAATTTCTTCGGCACTTTTCACATCTGGTATTAAAAAATAAAGTCTTCTCATGTTCTTCTCCCCTCTTGCTATAGCCGCAATCAGTAGATGAAGTAATTCCTTCGCTTTAAAGAGTAAAAATCACTCTTAATTCCAAGCCTTATTTTCAGTTCCACCCAATCATCAACACTTTCTAAAACTCACTGAGTTTTACCTAATCGTAGGGAGGCTTTATATTTACCCTTGAAATTAGAGTATTAGTGGAGAAATACGTTCCCAACGCCGCACTTATCCCTTTCAGCAAAGTACAAAATATCTCCCCTAGGGAAACGGCGGAATAGTAGGCTCGGTTCCGCTAATGTCGGCTTCTGGATGGTATTTTTTCACCAGCTCATCAATCTCATCAACGCGATTCTTAGGAACATCCACCATCATCAGGAGTTCACCCCGTTGGATGGCTTCTTCAAACTGCTCAATCTGGGAGTTGGGGGCATCCACACCAATCATGGATGCAGCCCAGCCACCAATACCAGCCCCGGCAAGAGCGGTAGCCAAGATAGCCCCTCCCCCCAGCACTACGCCCGCTGGTGGAAAAGTAACCGCCGCTATTCCCGCCAAGGCGCCGGTAGCACCCCCTACCGCAATCCCTCGCTCAAGGGCGGGAATAAAATCGCCTTTTTGTGCCAGCCCAGCCTCTGGCAGATCTTCCATGGGAGTGCCTTCTTTCGCCACAATATTAATATGTCGCTCCTCTATCCGCGCCAATAATAACTCCTTGACAATGGCCTGAGCACTTTCAACGTCTGGTACCAGAAAATAAAGTCTTCTCATTTTTAATTTCCTCTCTATCTTGTCTTCGATACAAAAAATCCGACAACAGCCTCTTGGTAACCCGGCCCATTCATCGCTTGCCCTTGCTCGCTTCCTTCTACAGGAAACTTAGACTAATATCTGTTCTCTTTCCAATAGAAAGAGCTAGTTTTTATGTTAATGCCTTGTTTAGAGTACAATATCTAGGCTCAACCCATCACAAGCCCCAGTGCTCTATGAAACTTAGCGTTAAAGAATTTAAAGCCTGGAAAAACAGGCGCATTACCCTTCTAGGAATGTCCGGTGTAGGTAAAACGCGCCTAGCCTATATGCTACGTAAGCATCACTGGTTTCACTATTCTGGAGATTACCGGGTAGGCACCCGCTATTTGGATGAGGCCATCCTGGACAACATTAAGCAGAAGGTCATGGGAATTCCCTTTCTCAGGGATTTGCTCTATTCCGACTCCATCTACATTCGCAATAACATTAATGTCGATAATCTGAAACCCGTGTCCAGCTTCCTGGGTAAGCTCGGCAATCCTGAACAAGGAGGACTAGGCTTAACAGAATTCAAGCGCCGCCAGGAATTGCACCGACAAGCGGAAATTGCAGCCATGAAGGATGTGCCGGCATTTATTCGCAGGGCGCAAAAAATCTATGATTACTCCCATTTTGTCAACGATGCAGGCGGAAGTATTTCTGAGCTAGACGACCCAGGGGTGCTTCAAACCCTCGATCAGCACACGCTCATACTTTATATCAAGGCTACGGAGAGGGATGAATGGAAACTTATCCAGCGAGCAGAAGAAGAGCCAAAACCCCTCTATTATCGTGAATCTTTCCTAGACAAGCAACTTGCTATCTATAGGGAAAAACATAACTTACCCTATGTGGCTTTGATTGAACCGGATGAGTTCGTCCGATGGATATTCCCCCGTCTTTTTTACTCTCGGCTCCCCCGCTACCAAGCGATAGCTGATGAATATGGATACACAGTGTCCACCGATCAACTCGCCCAGGTTAAAGACGAATCGGGCTTTCTGGAATTACTAGAAACTGTAGTAGCAAAACAGCCTTAGATTTTTAATTATCACCTCACAACACGAAAACAATGATCCATGCCTTTAGTTGCTAATTCTGATTTACCCGCCTTTGAGCGGCTCAGGAAAGAGGGTGAAACCATCATTCCGAGGGATGTGGCACTGCACCAGGATATTCGCGAGATGCATATTGGTCTGCTTAATATGATGCCTGATGCTGCCCTGGCCGCAACCGAACGTCAGTTCTTTCGTCTCATTGGCGAAAGCAACCAGATTGCTCAATTTTACCTCCACCCCTTTACTCTGACGGAAATTCAGCGAAGCCTAGAAGCCAACCACTATGTGGAACGTTACTACCAAACCTTTGAGCAGATTCAGGCGGAGGGACTCGACGCCCTGATCATCACGGGTGCCAACATCACCCAACCCCAACTCTCGCTAGAGCCTTTCTGGGAACCACTCATTAAAGTCATTGGCTGGGCCTACGAAAACGTGACCTCTACCCTTTGTTCCTGTCTTGCCACCCATGCTGTGCTTGATTTCCGTTACGGCCAAAAACGGCGGCGATTATCCTCCAAGCGGTGGGGAGTATATTCCCATCGGGTAGTCGACCGCTCCCATCCCCTGGTACGGGGGGTGAATACTCGTTTTGATGTTCCCCACTCTCGTTTCAACGAAATCAGCCGCGACCAATTTGAAGCAGCAGGGCTTCATGTCCTGGCGGAAAGTGAAAAGGGCGGAGCCCACTTAGCCGTAAGCGAGGATCTGTTTCGGATCGTGTTCTGCCAAGGACACCCGGAATATGATAGTATCAGCCTGCTAAAAGAATATAAACGAGAAGTCCTGCGCTTTGCCGCTGGACAACGGGATCATTACCCTCCCTTTCCAGAGAATTATTTTTCCCCGAAAATCCAGGCTATATTAGAAGAGTACCAAGAACAGCTAATCATAGCTCAGGACAAGGATCTACCTCTCCCCCCATTACCAGAACATCTAATTGTCGACTACCTGGACAACACCTGGCACGATACTGCTGAAGCCATTATCAACAATTGGATGGGTAATGTTTATCAAATTACCCATAGTGACCGCAAGAAGCCCTTCATGGAAGATACCGATCCAAACGATCCCTTAGGATTGCGGCAGCCTGCTTAGGACAAAACTCAGCTTCCTTGCCGATCCAGCCAAACGGCCAGCCCCTGGGCATTTAGGTTGATATCCATTCCCAGTAGGGTGTCGCGACGGCGGTCATCCTGGGGAAATCCGTGGGCATCCAGGCGAGTCCATAGGTAAGCACGTAGCCTACGCTTAATGGCCTCTAACGGATCTTCCTCCCCTTTACAATCCTTCGCCAAAGCAACGAAAGCATCAAGATCCCGATGTAAATCTTTAGCTAGTCTCTGAAGATCGGTAACCTGACTGTAATGAGTCAAGTAAATCCCTTCTGGTTCATATCCCATGAGACGTTCAATAGAAGCATGGGCCGCGTCCGGGTCAAAATGAATGGGCGTAGTGGCGGGAAAAATAAACGCTCCCGCCAGCGTATCGAAATCCCGGTAGGAAATACCAAAGGTATCGCCAGCAAATATGCTCCGACTGTCCCGGTCAATAATACAGTAATGGTGCAAGGCATGCCCCGGGGTATGGATAAATTCCAAACGGCTTCCACCCAATTCTAGCCACGCTCCATCCTCCGGGGTAATAATGCGATCTGCCGGTATGGGAACCACCTCTCCATACAAACGCCTGAATATTTTGTCCCCATATACGGCTTTTGTTCCCGCAATGAGCTTCTGCGGATCGATAAGGTGGGGCGCCCCGCGTGGATGCACGACCACCTGTGCGCGGGGAAGCCGCCGCACTAACTCACCCGCGCCGCCAGCATGGTCCAAGTGAATATGAGTAAGCAATATGTAATCTATCTGTTGGGGGGTGATTTTCAGTGTTACCAGCGCGTCCATAAGCCGGGATACGGAAGGCGTGGGTCCAGTATCTATAAAGGCAGCCCGCCCCTGGTGAAGAACGAGATGGCTGGCATCCATTTTAGGACGCACAAAACCCGTATCAATGGCGGTAATGCCGCCAGGAAAGGAAATAATATTCTCTTTCACGGAGCTATTTCGGGAAGAGAAATAATGCCAAGCAAGAGATTATTCTCGCCAACATCCCACTATTGTTAATGCCCTGAGGCCAATTGCCATTCGTGGGTAAGCCTTATAGCCTCTGCCATTTGCGAGGTATTCATATCCTTAGCAAGGGTATCCCTGATTTTCGCTGCATTTTTATCTCCTTGTTTTGCCGCCACGTTAAACCAAAAGTAAGCTTGTACATAATCCTTTGCTATTCCCTGGCCTTCGCTATACATTACCCCCAGATTATTCTGCGCTTCCACAATTCCCTGATTAGCTGCTTCCCGGTACCATTTAAGCGCCTCCTCCCTGTCCTGGGGAATGTCATTCCCATTATCATAGATAAAACCCAAATTAAACTGGGCCTCGGCATCTCCCTCTGTCGCCGCTTTTTTAAACCAAGCAATAGCTTTTTCAATGTCTTGGGGTACCGACTTGCCTTGATAGTACATAATGCCCAGATTGAATTTGGCACTCACGTCAAGATGTTTACTAAACTTCTCAAACCATTTTTCAGCTGCTTCCGCATCCTTGGGTAAACCATAGCCATTGGCGTACATCAAACCCATATAGAACTGTGCATTTTCATCGCCTTGTTCAGCAAGGGGCATAAATTCCCTAAGCGCGAGTTCATAGTCTTGGTTCTTATAGGCTTCCCTTCCGGCATCCACATCTGCTTGGACGACTTGAAAGAAGCCCAAAAGCAATATCGCTCCTATGAAGAGCCATGGACCGGTTTTGACTTGGCAATAGATTCCAGGGGTTTTATCCATTAATGGTGACTCCGTGCATAACCGTAGAGGTCAATGATGATAATAGTTAGTAAAAATAACCAATGAGAGCATTAGTCGGTCATCGAGTTCCATCGAATTGCTAAAATTTTTCTCAAAGCCGCCAGCCCTATTCATGGAAATCCGTGGCGATAAGCTTGTTTCAACTCCAGCGTACAGTAATACCCTGCTACCCCATTAAATTCATCTTTAAGCTAGAGATCAAGCAAAAACAGACTAAAACCATACTACCAAGACCGGATTCGGCCCATGTTTACCTGCTGCTAGCAAGTTTGCTAAAAATTATCCGAAATAGGAGGGAATACCTATTATTAAGCGGAAATCCAAGGCAAGTATGAAAGAAAAAAGACTCTAGTATGGCTATCTTAAAGCGGGCCACAAAAGTACACCCATCGTATTTGATTCGGGACTTCCAACAGACAATGATGAGACAATTTATCTATTTAATCTTATGCGCGGAAAAATCCTAGAGTATCAGCGCCAGATTGTCGAGCCAAAATTGCAGGCATTAGACTCTAAACAGGCGACAATTACTCAGCAGCTTAAAGCGAGTTACCTCAAAGCCCGCCGTGATTTCAGGTCCAGGGGAAAGCGTATACTTTCCTTTCCTGCCCGTGATCTGCTAGGTGAAGAACAGGAAAGGAAAGAAGCGCCAGCAGAATTTACCGATCTTGTAGAAATTGAGAGGGAATAATAGTTCATCAGCAACAAAAATTGTCTCGGAAAGAAGCTATAACTCCTATGGGCTTGTTGCTGCCAGTGGAACTCCGCCATGGCTGATTTTTGACTTGTTCTTACAGCACTTCATCCACCTGGAGAACTCGCTTCTCTCAGCAAAACTGAAGCGGTTCTTGATAGCCAGCATTTCCGTGGAATCGACCGCCCGCCAAGAAACTACCACTGACAATCCTATCTCCCACGGCTAAGGTTGAAACTAACGGTCCATCCTTCTATCAAGTATAACCCAGCATAAATGCGCCCAAATATACTGTACTTGCTATGGTCAGCGTACCCCCCATAAATATGATCCAAGGAACTCGAGTACGAACCCCTAAGAAGCAGATTCCAATCCCCACCACAAGCGCATACACGGCCATGCCTACGATTACCCCTTCATCACCCGTCGGGGCACCTATATCTCCGGTTATAGCATCTTCGCGATAGCGCATGGAAAGCTCCTCCAAATTATTTAAAAAAGAGAAAACATGATATTGATATACATCTTTACGCATCCTAACCAATGGGAGTATCCAATTCAATAATATTATGCCATCTGATCATAATTTGCGGTAAGAAAGCAGCTAACACCCCCCTAACCGTTCAGCCTCACGACGTACAGTCTCATTGCCAAAGTGCAGCACTAGGGGGCGCAGGGCCCGGCGCAAGGCTTCAATCACCTGGGCTCGGCCTGAAAGCTCTAGGACTGCGGCCGCTTCTCCCCAACTCCTTTTCTGGAGTACTTTGACAATTAACGCATTCCTCTCCTCCTCCCCCAAAAGCCTTTCGCTCTCAGGGACCGCAAGTGCCCCGCAAACCAACTTCCAAATAGGCGCAATACACACCTCATACACACGCCAGCCAAAGGCAAAAGCCAGCACATCACACCAGTCCTGGCGATCCAAGGGTAGTGAACTGGTCCGGCCCCCGCAGCGCAGAAAGCAAGCCGCAAGGCGGGGTTCTAGCTCCCGGAGGGGATCTGAAAGCTGGTGGGGCAGATGCGCCTGGAAGCGATGATGGGCTACTTTCACTAACGCCTGACCCGAATTTAACAACGGATAAAGAACAAGAACGGAGTGGGCGCCACTGGTAGCACCCCGTTTTACACTGAGGCGTACTGGCAGAAAATCCAGCCGTTCCCAAAAACGCAGTAACTCCTCGGTAACGCCAAAACTACTTCCTAAATAATCGAGCTCTTTAGTTTTTAACTCCTTAATAAGCGCCCCCACCAGCTGGCTCCCTAAGCCTTGGCTTTGTACAGCGGGATGGACGGCAATACGCATTATCCGGGCACACCGCAACCTGGGCGCTTGCACTAATCCCATGTGGGCCGCCAAGGATTCCGGAAGCAAATGCCCATGGGGGCGGATACGCCCTTCCCATACCCCTCTTGCTGTTTCCTCATCAAATCCTCCCTCCAAAGCCAGCAGGGCCGTGGCCACTACATGTCCCCGATAGCGCATTGCGTACACCAGCAGATTAGGGCCATCAAGCAAATGGCGAAGGTCGTAAGGCCGGGTCTGATAATGGGCTAGCACCAGTAAACCGAAAAGTTGGGAAAGGGTAGCCTCATCCTTCACCAGGACTTCCCGGTCCAGTTGTTCCACCAAAGTATTTTCAGGACGCGCCAGCGCAACCGCCGCAGCAGGCGCGGCCTTGGCATTTAGCAGCAGCGCTTGAAAGACGAAATGCTCCAGGGGATCGCCGCTTCCCCAACGGATAGGAGTCTCTAACCGCAATGCCCTCCATCCGCGGGTCCGTTCGTCCAACACCTTATGGAAGCGAAGGGCAAATCCCCGCCCGGTCCCTTCATAACCATGCATAGTGGTGGCAAACGCAATACGCGGGTAATGCTGGAGCAACTGTTCCAGCAAGGGAGCGGAAAGAGCAGCCGCCTCATCCACCAACAATAGGTCCGCAGGCTGGGGAGCGCGAATAAGCGCATCGGGGGCGGCAAATTCCAGACGCGCCCCATGGAGAGTCAGCACCGTTCTGGAAACACTGGCTTGGGGCAATAGGCGTTGGGCATGCTGGAACAAGGACGTCACCGTATCCAGCCGCGGCCCTGTTACGATGATACGCTTGATTCCCCGCCGCAACAACCGCGCTGCTCCAATTCCCAAGGCCGCTGACTTGCCTCGGCCACGGTCCGAGGTTAACACCACGGGCCGCCGCCGCTGTCCCGTCATCACTTTTACGATAGCCTCCACTGCTCGGCGCTGATCCGCCGTGCGACATTCCCCATCCCCTCCTTTATCAGCCATGGATTTATCGTTAATTCCGGTATTAGCTGAAGTAACTTGCTGGACTTTAGGGAACGCTTTTGCTTGCTCTACAAGCACCATCCCTTCCGCTTTGCGGATGAGCCGTACCAGTCGTTCAATAAAACGGCCGGTAACATCGGTCATTCGATAGGGAAACGTCACAATACGGGCATGCTCGGGATCAGGAAAAGCGGGCCATGCCGCCAGGGGCGGAGTGAGCAAAAATAGGAGCCCGCCGCCCCGGATAGCGCCGGTGATAATGCCAAAGGCATCCAAATCAAAACCGCTGTGAGCATTAAATACGAGGGCATCCACTTCTTGCCCCAGAAACTGATGCGCTTTAGCTGCCTCCAACTTCCATGCGTTTTCAGGGGCAGAAGCAGAAATCCACGGAACCCGCTCCAACAAAGCACCTTCCAAACTTGCTTGGGCGGCTTGCAGGCACCAATTTTGATCTCCCGAAAACACTAAAGCCCGCCGCTGGTAACTCGCCTTAGCCGCAGCTACCAAAGCGGCGGTTATTTTTCTGAAATTATCCAAAATTTAAAAAGAGAAATAAGCCAGTATACGGCTAGTAACCAAATGGGATTAGAAGCCTTACAGCTGAGACGCCTGGGTCACCAAATAAATTACAAACACCACTACGACGAGCAGAATACCCCAGGTTAAGGACACAATAAACCGGCTCATTGGCTCTAATAATCGATCTGAGAGGGACTTTTTCTGCTTTTTATTTTCTTTCTTGGATTGAGCCATCTCGCTGGGTGATTCTCCTATGCCGTCGCCAAAACGTGTTTCTATGTCTTCTTATGCTAAGCTTTTTAAGAAGTCAAATAAAATTGAATAGGCTCACAAGCATGGCTCAAAACGTCACCCAAAAACTGATTACAGATCACCTAATTTCCGGTGAGATGGAAGCCGGTACGGAAATCGCTTTGCGTATCGATCAAACCTTAACTCAGGATGCCACTGGCACTCTCGTGATGCTGGAATTCGAGGCCATGGGAATTCCCCAGGTCAAAACCGAATGCTCTGTTCAATACGTTGACCATAACCTTATTCAGGAAGACTTTAAAAATCCGGATGACCATCTGTTCCTACGCAGCGCCTGCAAAAAATTCGGCCTCTGGTACAGTCGCCCAGGCAATGGGGTCAGCCATCCCGTGCATATGGAGCGCTTTGGCATTCCAGGCAAAACCTTGTTAGGCTCGGATAGCCATACGCCCGCTGCGGGCTCGCTAGGAATGCTGGCCATAGGCGCTGGCGGGTTGGAAGTAGCCATGGCCATGGCGGGCGAGCCACTTTACACTAAAATGCCCAAAGTGTGGGGTGTCAAACTGACAGGCCAACTTCCCCCTTGGGTGAGTGCCAAGGACGTTATTTTAGAGATGCTGCGCCGGCACGACGTGAATGGAGGCGTAGGCAAAATTATTGAATACTATGGACCGGGCCTGGCGAATCTGACCGCCATGGACCGACACGTTATCGCCAATATGGGGGCTGAACTGGGCGCGACGACCACCGTCTTTCCCGCCGATGGCGCAGTAAAAGCGTTTCTTGAGACTCAACAGCGGGGAGATGCCTGGAGAGAACTGCTGGCGGATCAGGACGCCAAATACGATGAGTATGAAGAAATCAACCTATCCGAACTGGAACCCCTCATTGCCCTTCCCAGCAGTCCGGGCAAGGTAGTGCCTGTACGGGAAGTGGCTGGCCGGGAAATTTACCAGACTTATATCGGCTCATCCGCTAATCCTGGCCTGCGGGACTTCGCCATAGGCGCATTGATCGTCGATGGCAAGCAAGTCCATGATCGGGTGTCCTTCGATATTAACCCTACCTCGCGGCAAATCCTGGAAAACTTGATCTCTCTAGGACTACTGGAAAAGCTCATCCGGGCCGGGGCGCGCCTGCATCAAGCCGGCTGCAATGGCTGTATTGGCATGGGGCAAGCGCCGGCCACCGGGCGCATCAGCCTGCGCACCGTCCCCCGAAATTTCCCAGGGCGCTCGGGCACCAAGGAAGACCAAGTCTATCTATGCAGCCCGGAGACGGCCGCAGCTTCGGCCTTAACCGGGAAAATTGCCGATCCGCGCACCCTAGACATGGACTATCCCCACTTCCAGGAACCGAAATCCATTCTCATCAACACCAGCATGCTTTCTCCCCCGGCTAAAAAGGAAGAAGAGATCGCACTGGAGAAAGGGCCTAACATCAAGCCTCTGCCCCCTTTCGAGCCGCTCCCCGATAATTTTGAGGGACCGGTGCTGTTAAAGGTGGGCGACGATATTTCCACGGATGGAATTATGCCCGCTGGGGCCAGGGTGCTGCCTTACCGCAGTAATATCCCGGAGATCAGCAAATTCGTCTTTGAGCCTATCGACGAAACTTACTACCAGCGAGCCATGGACCACCAACAACAAGGCTCCTTGATAGTAGGAGGAGAGAATTACGGTCAAGGATCAAGTCGGGAACATGCTGCCCTGGCCCCACGCTACCTGGGCCTAAAGGCGGTCCTTGCCAAAAGTTTTGCCCGGATTCACTGGCAGAATTTGGTCAACTTCGGTATCTTGCCCTTAACCTTTGTCAAGCTGGATGACTGGGAACGCATTGAGCAGGACGAGGTGCTCTACCTTGCCGATGTTCGCAACGCCATCCAAAAGGGAAAGAAACTCACGGTCCACAATAAAACCAAACAAGAGGATTACGAACTGGAACACTCGCTCAGTCCCCGGCAGGTGGAGATGATCCTAGAAGGCAGCCTTATTAATGTGATCCGCAAAAAGCAGTGAAGCAATCTTCAAAATGCTTTCCCCTAGAGCCTTCACGAATGGTACCCATGATTAAGTGACCTTACGCTAATACCCGCATAGCTTCGAAGATATACAAGAGGAATTCGCTTTGCTCGAAATAGCGCGCTCCCAGCAGAGGCGCTATACCTCCCTGTACGCCTTCCAAGGTCTAGGAAAAATTCCATGAACTTTCAACCCAGCCCTTTACAGGCACTAATCTTATGGCGGCTACTGACGAGCGAAGGGCAAGCCTACCTGGCCGATATCCGTCCCAAACCCAAGCGGCGCGATCGGAAAGCTCTGCTAGAGGCGAAATTTATCGAAGAACAATGGCGGCGCAAACCCCAAGGCAGCCGGGCGATCCATGTCCAACTTACCGATAGGGCCTGGGCTTGGGCCGGAGAGCATATGGATGCTAGAATCTCCCATCGCTCCCCGGCGGCAGGCCCTATCCTCCAGAGCTTGCTTGCCCGCTTGCAACCCGTCTTGAAAAGTCGGCACATCACCCTGGCGGAAATTTTTAGCTCAGCTCAACTAGCTCCCCCGGGTGAAAATTTGGAGCAACAGCTACGGCAAGCCTATTTTCATCTCTCCGGCCGCCAAGGGAACAGCCGGGTTCGGCTTGCCCAACTGCGGCGGCAGCTAGAAGCGATTCCTCGCTCTAGGCTGGATGAATTATTGCTGACATTACAGCGGGAAGGAAAACTAATACTGTCTCCCCTTGATGATTCCCGGGAAATTTCACCGGATGACCAAAAAGCAGCCCTAAGTGTCGCTGGATTTAAGCGGCATCTTGTGTACATGCAAAAGTAACCAACCATGGACGAATATAGAGTACTGAAAACCGTTAATTTTGACTGGACCATGCAATTACAAAGCGTGTGGCGCAACTCGCCGCTACACGTACCGGGACTCCATGAAAACGTGCGGGCTGAGCTTATGGAAACCTTGAAAGAAAGGATGGGAAACCAGGATCAAAATCCCCTCGGACAAATCATTACTGGCCCAGCAGGCGCTGGAAAAACTCATCTCCTTAGCGCTATGCGCCAGGAAGTTGCCGCCCTCCCAGCCTGGTTTGTATTGGTGGATATGACCGATATCAAGGATTTCTGGGAAACAGTGCTACTGGGTTATCTCAACTCCCTGCAACAGGCGGCTTTAGGCAAACAACCCCAGTTCCGCAGTCTTCTGAAACATCTCCTGAATCCAGATAGTAAGCCTCAAAATTCTTTTTCCACCTTTTATCGAACTCCGTCTCAGCCGAAAAAATCCCTGCTCCAATGGCTGATAGCGCCATTAGCAGGCAAAAAAACCCGGTGCCAGGAAGCTGCGCCTGCTACGCCCCGGCAAATAGCGGAATATGGGGACAAGGAACTCGTCCAAGTCATCAGGCAGACTATCAACCGCCTGAGCACGCAGTATCCGGAGGAGATTCGAGCCCATCAAGATGCTCTCCGCGCCTTGATATTGCTCAATTCCAACGATCTCGAGCGCGCCAACGTGGGTTACAGTTGGCTCCAAGGCATGCCTATTGATGAGACCGATCGGCATCTGTTTGGCTTTTTATGGCCCCAGCGGCAACCTTCTGAAATCGTAAAGTCCTTGTCTTGGCTAATGAGCCGCTATGCCCCTACCTTGCTGGCTTTTGATCAACTAGATGCCATTATGAGCCAATACCATATCACTGCCAGCGCTGGCGAGGGGGAGCAGATAACCGGGGAGCAGCGCGCTTCCCAAGCCATCATCGAAGGCGTTGCGGACGGCTTTATGGCTGTCCGGGATACGGTCTATCGCACCGCTACCGTTTTAGCCTGCCTGGAAGCAAGTTGGGAAATATTGCGAAAGGGAAGTCTGAGTTCGGCAACCGATCGGTTTGCTTCCCCTCAACCCTTGCCACCCATCAATAACGCCACGCTCGCAGAGGAGATCATCACCCTTCGCCTCGCTCATGCTTACCGTACCCATGGGTTTACGCCCCCCTATCCTAGCTGGCCTTTCCAACCAGAATTCTTTACTAGCGCGGCCACGCTCCTACCCCGGGAATTGTTAAAACGGTGCGAGGAACATCGGCTTCAATGTTTAAGCAAGGGCAAGGGCAAGGTCATGGAGCTAGCCTGCATCGAAGCGCCACCGGAATCCACCGAGACCTTAGCTACCGCCCGCCCAGACCCAGACCCAGACCCAGACCTCGAGCTTGACCAGTCTTACCAGGAATTCTGCCGCCAGGCCCCCATACAGGCACTGTTATCCGAGGAAGCAGAAGATGAAGTACTGGGAGCGCTGATACCCACTCTGTGCCGCTGCCTCCTGCGGGAAGCCCCACCGCCGGAAAACAGGCAGGGAGTGGTCGATACCGAATTCCCAGGCGACAAAAACTACCGCGCTCTTCATGCCCGGCTCCGGATCATCGACTCCAGCCAAGAGAATCGAGAGCAACATTACTGTTTTCGTGCTTTGCAAAAAACCCACGCTACCGCCTATCAAAACCGCCTTAATGGAGCCCTTACTGCTTCCGGGATTGATCCCAGGCTGCCTTTCAGAAGGCTTATCATCGTCCGCACCACCCCTCTGCCCTTGGGCAAGGTTACCCGGGAAATTACTGACAAATTTCTCCAGGCAAAGGGTAAATTCGCCGCGCCTAACGAACAAGATCTAAGAACCATGTGGGCGCTCCATAAACTTGAGCAACAAAACTTGCCTGGCTTTGAAGCATGGCTTCGCCAGCGCCGCCCCGCAACTCAACTCCAATGGCTCCAGGAAACAGAAATTACCGAATGCCTTGTTGCTGATGCATTCCCTCTGAAAAATAACCCGCCTTTAGACACCAAAGAGAGCACGGATATCTGGACCAATCTCCCGGCCCTAAAGCGGTACAATTACAAAACCACCGCGCCCTTGTACCCGTCGGCCCTGCCGGTGGGGCAAACGCTATCGAACCCTGCCGAAAAGATGACTATCCCCTTGCCCCTGCTCGCACAATATACTGGAGTATTGGCGGGGAGTGGCTCAGGCAAGACAGTGCTCTTGAAAAGGTGGGTAGAAGAAGCCGCGTTGCTAGGCATCCCCTCCATCGTAATAGACCGTACTCATACCCTAGCATCCCTAGGAAAACAGTGGCCCATCCCCCCCGCCATCTGGACTTCGGAGGATCAGGAAAAGGCGGAACGTTATCATGCCAACACCGAGGTGATTATCTGGACTCCTGGACAAACAGATGGTAACCCCTTGCCGTTGGAGCCATTACCCGATCTCGCTTCGCTCCTGGAGCAGTCGGAAAAATTCCAGCAAGCTCTTGAGATGGCCCAGTCCACCTTGAAAGAAATCGTAGCCCCCGGAAAATCCGCCCATTCAGAGTATAAAATGGACGTTCTCACTGCAGCGCTAAAACTCTTTGCTATCCAAAAGGGGAAAACCCTGCCGGATCTTATCGCCATTCTCTCCCACCTACCGGCGGAAATCAGTACCAGTATCTCCAGCGCCACTCGCCTGGGGAGCGAAATGGCCCAGCGTCTGCAAGCGGAGATACAAAACAATCGCTTGTTCTATCCGGAAACCCCTTTCCTCGATCCTGGCTGCCTCTTTAAAGGAACTTCAGCAAACAGGACCAGGATATCCATCATCAACCTGGCCGGTTTACCTGACCTTAAAACCCAGCAGCAGTTTCTTAATCAGTTAGCCATAACCCTGCTAGGCTGGATAAAACAGCATTCCGCCTCTCCTTCCATGCCAGTACAGGGTTTTTTGATACTGGACGAGGCCGAGGATTTTATCCCTGCCGATACCTCCACGCCCTGCAAAGACAACTTGCTAAAACTGGCGGACTACGCCCCTACCGGCGGTCTCGGCTTAGTTTTCTCTACCCAGAACCCTAAAAATATCGCTTCCCCTATCGTTTCTGACTGTTTCACTCAATTTTTTGGAAAAGCCAGCGCACCGGCTACCATCGAAGCCATACGGGAGCAATTCAAAATGCGTGGCGACAAGGAGGACGACATCCCTACCCTAGAAGCCGGTCATTTTTATCTCCATACAGAAGGAATGCCCGCCCCGGTAAAAGTGGCGGTACCCTGGTGCCTCTCTTATCACCCCCCTCACCCTCCGGGGAAGGACGAAGTCCTAAAACGGGCCGCCGCCTCCCGCCTCCACGCCAAAGACCCATAAGGAGATTCAGCTACATTTTTACCGAGGCGTTCTCTCTGAAGGCAGAGATTTTTGTGAATTTTCTCACCTTTCTAGAAACTTTCCCAAAAGCTTTACGGTTTTTTTGCAAATAAAACTTGCACAATAAATATATTTATTCTTTAATATGTAGTAAGAATGCTTTTTTATAGTAGCCATCTGGAGATAGCAAACGTTTTTTTCATGAGTGATTCCCTTCGATAGCATCAAGCTGGTCCAAAGAGTATTTTCTTTGGCCTTTAAGCCTCGCGATGATTTGCCGAGGCTTTTTTTTATGCAACACAACCAGCATCGGCATGGAATCATATCTAATCCGGGGACTTTCCTTTCCTGCCTCGCCAGCGAATGATTCCTCAAAAGAGGATAGGAGAACCTTTATAGGCTCTCCAAAGGAAAACGGCTGTATTAAATCAAATTTAGTTGCCGTACACCGTCAAGGTATAGTTGCCGATGATGCCGAGGATGTTGCGTGCATGCCAGTCAACATGGGTAACCTCTTTAATACCCCCATTGGCTTTAGCTGTTTCAATACTGCAATCGCCAGTCGCTACGAGTGACAGAACACTCTGACACTTGGCAGTACCCTTTTTAGTGGCAGTGACGTTGGAGGTGGCAGTTACGGGAAGATCCAATTCTGTGTACAGTCCACCGATTGGCCTAGAAGTTGCGCACCCACCAAGAACGATGGAAGCCGCAATAATTCCACTAGCAAATATTCTTTTCATGGTTAACCCATCCTTTCTAGATTTTTTAGATTTCCTCAAATGCAAGACCACTCATTCCCGCCAATCTTAGTATAGTGTATAGGAAAATAAATACTTCCTTCTTTTTTATAAGGGGATGAAATACGGGAAATTCCTTGGGCCATTAACCACCCCGACAAGTAATCAGAAATTGACAAAATGATGAAGGGGTTGAGTTAAGCCGAAGGTGAATGAAGGAGGCTGGAAATAGAGAAGAGTTGATGGGGCGGTATCAAGCAATGGTGTGTGCCACCTTTCCCTCAGTGCCGACCAGCGGAATAATCGTTAAAGTAACGCCGTGCCGCGGCGTTTACTTTTGGAGCCAGCAGCAGTGTGGCAGCCATGGTGGGAATAGCCATCATAGCGTACATGCCGTCGACCAAGCCGATGATGGTTTCCAGCGAGACCACAGATCCAGCTACAATAAGTACGCCGTAGATCCAGACATAATGGTGCTGATACTCGGCGCCAATGAGAAAGCCGAGGCACTTAGCACCGTAGTACCAAAAAGTAATGATAGTGCTCAAGCTGAGAAAGATAACCAGCAACGTCAGCAGGTAGCCCCCCGCACCGGGCAAAGCATCCTCAAAGGCTTCGGCAGTCAGCGTCACACCCGTGGTCTCGCCCTGCCAGACGCCTGTAATAAGGATCACCAGGGCAGTGCAAGTACATACCAGCAGGGTATCGATGACTGGACCGAGCATAGCCACCAGCCCCTCGCGCACTGGCTCGCTGGTTTTGGCCGCCCCGTGAGCCATGACCTCAGTACCGATACCCGCCTCGTTAGAAAAGGCACCACGGCGGACTCCCATGAGAATCACCGTGCCCAGGGCGCCGCCGGCAACAGCATGCCCGCTGAACGCATCCGAAAAAATTAGCGCTAAGGCACCGGGTATCTGCGCCCCGTGTTGCACAAGAATCACAAGGGTCAGTAGCAAATAGAATAGCACCATGCCCGGGACTAGGGCCGCAGTGACCTTGCCAATGCGCTGGATATTACCCAGGATAATGACCAGCGTTGCGGCAGCAAGAAGGACACCCGTGAGCACATCATAACCAAGGTGCTCATCGGCACGCGCCCAACCCAAAGGGATGGCGAAGAGGTCCCGGGTGATTTGCACAAGCTGGTTGGCTTGAAAGACAGGCAGTGTGCCCACCATCCCGGCAACCGCAAAGAGACCCGCGAGGGGTAGCCAGCGACGGCCCAGTCCTTCACGGATCACGTACATCGGGCCACCCTGCCATGCACCGCGGCTGTCACGGCCACGGTACATAATCGCTAGGGTGCAAGTATAAAATTTTGTGGCAACGCCGACTACCGCCGTCACCCACATCCAGAAGATAGCGCCAGGCCCTCCCATGGTAATGGCTACCGCCACACCCGCAAGGTTACCTAAACCGAGGGTGCCGGACAGTGCCGTTGTCAATGCCTGAAAGTGGGGGATCTCGCCGGTCTCATCCGGGTCGTCGTACCTGCCCAGAAGAATACCGATACTGTGGCGAAAATGCAGATAGGGCAGACAGCGCGAGTAGAAAACGAGAAAGGTACCCCCGCCAACCAGCAATAGGACCAGAGGCATGCCCCACATGAAGGCGGCGAAGGCAGTGAACCAGCATTCCAATTGTTGCATTGATCAAACTTTCTTTCTTTTTTAAAATTGGCATAGCCTGATTGTTTGCGGGTGGCACTGCAAACGGCCCGCTGGAGAAAGCGAATGCCGGAAAAAAAGACAGCCCTACTCTATTATTTTGCCTATGGCTCGAACATGGCCGTGGAGCGCCTGCAAGCACGAGTTCCCAGTGCCAAGCGGGTCGTTACGGCCCGTCTCACGGGCCATGCC